>NZ_JAFGYS010000035.1:0-2255 GCF_017491705.1 Pseudomonas sp. 86_A
GCGCAGTTCATCGCATTACTGATCGTTGCCAACCAGTACGGCCTTAATCCGTGGACGAAAGAAATTTACGCCTTTCCTGATAAGCAGAATGGCATCGTTCCGGTGGTGGGCGTTGATGGCTGGTCCCGCATCATCAATGAAAACCAGCAGTTTGATGGCATGGACTTTGAGCAGGACAATGAATCCTGTACATGCCGGATTTACCGCAAGGACCGTAATCATCCGATCTGCGTTACCGAATGGATGGATGAATGCCGCCGCGAACCATTCAAAACTCGCGAAGGCAGAGAAATCACGGGGCCGTGGCAGTCGCATCCCAAACGGATGTTACGTCATAAAGCCATGATTCAGTGTGCCCGTCTGGCCTTCGGATTTGCTGGTATCTATGACAAGGATGAAGCCGAGCGCATTGTCGAAAATACTGCATACACTGCAGAACGTCAGCCGGAACGCGACATCACTCCGGTTAACGATGAAACCATGCAGGAGATTAACACTCTGCTGATCGCCCTGGATAAAACATGGGATGACGACTTATTGCCGCTCTGTTCCCAGATATTTCGCCGCGACATTCGTGCATCGTCAGAACTGACACAGGCCGAAGCAGTAAAAGCTCTTGGATTCCTGAAACAGAAAGCCGCAGAGCAGAAGGTGGCAGCATGACACCGGACATTATCCTGCAGCGTACCGGGATCGATGTGAGAGCTGTCGAACAGGGGGATGATGCGTGGCACAAATTACGGCTCGGCGTCATCACCGCTTCAGAAGTTCACAACGTGATAGCAAAACCCCGCTCCGGAAAGAAGTGGCCTGACATGAAAATGTCCTACTTCCACACCCTGCTTGCTGAGGTTTGCACCGGTGTGGCTCCGGAAGTTAACGCTAAAGCACTGGCCTGGGGAAAACAGTACGAGAACGACGCCAGAACCCTGTTTGAATTCACTTCCGGCGTGAATGTTACTGAATCCCCGATCATCTATCGCGACGAAAGTATGCGTACCGCCTGCTCTCCCGATGGTTTATGCAGTGACGGCAACGGCCTTGAACTGAAATGCCCGTTTACCTCCCGGGATTTCATGAAGTTCCGGCTCGGTGGTTTCGAGGCCATAAAGTCAGCTTACATGGCCCAGGTGCAGTACAGCATGTGGGTGACGCGAAAAAATGCCTGGTACTTTGCCAACTATGACCCGCGTATGAAGCGTGAAGGCCTGCATTATGTCGTGATTGAGCGGGATGAAAAGTACATGGCGAGTTTTGACGAGATCGTGCCGGAGTTCATCGAAAAAATGGACGAGGCACTGGCTGAAATTGGTTTTGTATTTGGGGAGCAATGGCGATGACGCATCCTCACGATAATATCCGGGTAGGCGCAATCACTTTCGTCTACTCCGTTACAAAGCGAGGCTGGGTATTTCCCGGCCTTTCTGTTATCCGAAATCCACTGAAAGCACAGCGGCTGGCTGAGGAGATAAATAATAAACGAGGGGCTGTATGCACAAAGCATCTTCTGTTGAGTTAAGAACGAGTATCGAGATGGCACATAGCCTTGCTCAAATTGGAATCAGGTTTGTGCCAATACCAGTAGAAACAGACGAAGAATTTCATACGTTAGCCGCATCCCTTTCACAAAAGCTGGAAATGATGGTGGCGAAAGCAGAAGCAGATGAGAGAAACCAGGTATGACAACCACGGAATGCATTTTTCTGGCAGCGGGCTTCATATTCTGTGTGCTTATGCTTGCCGACATGGGACTTGTTCAATGACACCTCAGCAGGAAAACGCCCTTCGCAGCATTGCCCGTCAGGCTAATTCTGAAATCAAAAAAAGCCAGACAGCAGTTTCCGGATAAAAACGTCGATGACATTTGCCGTAGCGTACTGAAGAAGCACCGCGAAACGGTAACGCTGATGGGATTCACACCGACTCATTTAAGCCTGGCAATCGGCATGTTAAACGGCGTCTTTAAGGAACGATGAACATGAAAAGCAAAATCATCAGGGAGCTACAGGCTCCTTTTTTATTATTCGCATTCACCCTCAAGCGTATTAACCAACAGTTCAGGGATTAATGAAAGATGGCAGACATCATTGATTCAGCATCAGAAATAGAAGAATTACAGCGCAACACAGCAATAAAAATGCGCCGCCTGAACCACCAGGCTATATCTGCCACTCATTGTTGTGAGTGTGGCGATCCGATAGATGAACGAAGACGCCTGGTCGTTCAGGGTTGTCGGACTTGTGCAAGTTGCCAGG
>NZ_JAFGYS010000037.1:0-1419 GCF_017491705.1 Pseudomonas sp. 86_A
GGTAGCACTGTTTCACATCGATGACTTCAGTGTATGACGACCAGAGCGTTTTGTTCTGCAGCTGGTCTGTGGTGCTGTCCGGCGTCATCCTGCGCATCCGGATATTAAACGGGCGCGGCGGCAGGTTACCCATCACCACCGAGGCCAGATACTGCGAGGTGGTTTTGCCCTTAATGGTGATGTCTTTTTCCGTCACCCAGCCACCGTTACGTTGTATCTGAACCAGCAGGCGGACTTCCGACGGATTCCTGTCACCCTTTGAGGTGGTTTCCACCAGTGCCTGTACACCGAAGGTAAAGCGCAGACGGTCGATGTTTGCAGACGTAATGGTGCGGGTGATCGGCGTGTCATATTTCACTTCCGTACCCAGCACCGTCTCGGAGCCGGAGGATTCAAATCCCTCCGGCGGAGTCTGCTCCTGCTCACCAGCCCGGAACACCACCGTGACACCGGATATGTTGGTATTCCCCTCAGTGTCCAGCACCGGCGTACTGTTCAGCAGCACGCTTTTTAAGCCATCCACCGGACCTTCAATCGGCCCTTCGCTGATGGCATCGATCACACTCAGCAACTGCGTGGACTTCAGGTTGTCCTTCGCTTCGCGCGGGGTATGCCCCTTACTGCTTCCTTTACCCATTCCTCACGCTCCATAAATGACAAAACCGCCCGCAGGCGGTTTCACATAAAACATTTTGCATCAGCGACCAATCACCACAACCTGACCACCGTCCCCTTCGTCTGCCGTGCTGATCTCCTGAGAAACCACGCGTGACCCCACGCGCATTTCCCCGTACAGAACAGGCAGAACATTGCCCTGGGCAACCATGTTATCCAGTGAGGAGAAATAGGTGTTCTGCTTACCGTTATCCGTTGTCTGTATACGGGGAGTTCTGGCTTTCGGTGCCAGCATCTGCGCCACACCACCGAGCACCATACTGGCACCGAGAGAAAACAGGATGCCGGTCATACCACCGGCCCCAATGGCTGCCCCCCATGCTGCAAGGGTGGCTCCGGCGGTAAAGAATGATCCGGCAATGGCGGCAGCCCCCAGGACAATCTGGAATACGCCACCTGACTTGGCCCCGGCGACTCTGGGAACAATATGAATTACAGCGCCATCAGGCAGAGTCTCATGTAACTGCGCCGTTAACCCGGACGTGCTGACGTCCCGCCCGGCAATCCGTACCTGATACCAGCCGTCGCTCAGTTTCTGACGAAACGCCGGGAGCTGTGTGGCCAGTGCCCGGATGGCTTCAGCCCCCGTTTTCACACGAAGGTCGATGCGGCGACCAAATCGTTGTAAATCCCCGTAAAGGCAGATGCGCGCCATGCCCGGTGACGCCAGAGGGAGTGTGTGCGTCGCTGCCATTTGTCGGTGTACCTCTCTCGTTTGCTCAGTTGTTCAGGAATATGGTGCAG
>NZ_JAFGYS010000038.1:0-1277 GCF_017491705.1 Pseudomonas sp. 86_A
GTTCCTGTGGGTCGACAGAATCCATGCCGACACGTTCAGCCAGCTTCCCAGCCAGCGTTGCGAGTGCAGTACTCATTCGTTTTATACCTCTGAATCAATATCAACCTGGTGGTGAGCAATGGTTTCAACCATGTACCGGATGTGTTCTGCCATGCGCTCCTGAAACTCAACATCGTCATCAAACGCACGGGTAATGGATTTTTTGCTGGCCCCGTGGCGTTGCAAATGATCGATGCATAGCGATTCAAACAGGTGCTGGGGCAGGCCTTTTTCCATGTCGTCTGCCAGTTCTGCCTCTTTCTCTTCACGGGCGAGCTGCTGGTAGTGACGCGCCCAGCTCTGAGCCTCAAGACGATCCTGAATGTAATAAGCGTTCATGGCTGAACTCCTGAAATAGCTGTGAAAATATCGCCCGCGAAATGCCGGGCTGATTAGGAAAACAGGAAAGGGGGTTAGTGAATGCTTTTGCTTGATCTCAGTTTCAGTATTAATATCCATTTTTTATAAGCGTCGACGGCTTCACGAAACATCTTTTCATCGCCAATAAAAGTGGCGATAGTGAATTTAGTCTGGATAGCCATAAGTGTTTGATCCATTCTTTGGGACTCCTGGCTGATTAAGTATGTCGATAAGGCGTTTCCATCCGTCACGTAATTTACGGGTGATTCGTTCAAGTAAAGATTCGGAAGGGCAGCCAGCAACAGGCCACCCTGCAATGGCATATTGCATGGTGTGCTCCTTATTTATACATAACGAAAAACGCCTCGAGTGAAGCGTTATTGGTATGCGGTAAAACCGCACTCAGGCGGCCTTGATAGTCATATCATCTGAATCAAATATTCCTGATGTATCGATATCGGTAATTCTTATTCCTTCGCTACCATCCATTGGAGGCCATCCTTCCTGACCATTTCCATCATTCCAGTCGAACTCACACACAACACCATATGCATTTAAGTCGCTTGAAATTGCTATAAGCAGAGCATGTTGCGCCAGCATGATTAATACAGCATTTAATACAGAGCCGTGTTTATTGAGTCGGTATTCAGAGTCTGACCAGAAATTATTAATCTGGTGAAGTTTTTCCTCTGTCATTACGTCATGGTCGATTTCAATTTCTATTGATGCTTTCCAGTCGTAATCAATGATGTATTTTTTGATGTTTGACATCTGTTCATATCCTCACAGATAAAAAATCGCCCTCACACTGGAGGGCAAAGAAGATTTCCAATAATCAGAACAAGTCGGCTCCTGTTTAGTTACGAGCGACATTGCTC
>NZ_JAFGYS010000039.1:0-1198 GCF_017491705.1 Pseudomonas sp. 86_A
TGCCGGTGACAAACCGGAGGAAGGTGGGGATGACGTCAAGTCATCATGGCCCTTACGGCCTGGGCTACACACGTGCTACAATGGTCGGTACAGAGGGTTGCCAAGCCGCGAGGTGGAGCTAATCCCACAAAACCGATCGTAGTCCGGATCGCAGTCTGCAACTCGACTGCGTGAAGTCGGAATCGCTAGTAATCGCGAATCAGAATGTCGCGGTGAATACGTTCCCGGGCCTTGTACACACCGCCCGTCACACCATGGGAGTGGGTTGCACCAGAAGTAGCTAGTCTAACCTTCGGGAGGACGGTTACCACGGTGTGATTCATGACTGGGGTGAAGTCGTAACAAGGTAGCCGTAGGGGAACCTGCGGCTGGATCACCTCCTTAATCGACGACATCAGCTGCTCCATAAGTTCCCACACGAATTGCTTGATTCATTGAAGAAGACGAAAGAAGCAGCCCGAAATTGGGTCTGTAGCTCAGTTGGTTAGAGCGCACCCCTGATAAGGGTGAGGTCGGCAGTTCGAATCTGCCCAGACCCACCAATTTTGTGTGGGAAACGCCTGTAGAAATACGGGGCCATAGCTCAGCTGGGAGAGCGCCTGCCTTGCACGCAGGAGGTCAGCGGTTCGATCCCGCTTGGCTCCACCACTACTGCTTCTGAAGTATAAAGCTTAGAAATGAGCATTCCATCGGTTCGATGGTGAATGTTGATTTCTAGTCTTTGACTAGTTCGTTCTTTAAAAATTTGGGTATGTGATAGAAAGATAGACTGAACGTTACTTTCACTGGTAACGGATCAGGCTAAGGTAAAATTTGTGAGTTCTCTTAATTGAGAAATTCGAATTTTCGGCGAATGTCGTCTTCACAGTATAACCAGATTGCTTGGGGTTATATGGTCAAGTGAAGAAGCGCATACGGTGGATGCCTTGGCAGTCAGAGGCGATGAAAGACGTGGTAGCCTGCGAAAAGCTTCGGGGAGTCGGCAAACAGACTTTGATCCGGAGATGTCTGAATGGGGGAACCCAGCCATCATAAGATGGTTATCTTGTACTGAATACATAGGTGCAAGAAGCGAACCAGGGGAACTGAAACATCTAAGTACCCTGAGGAAAAGAAATCAACCGAGATTCCCTTAGTAGTGGCGAGCGAACGGGGACTAGCCCTTAAGTGGCTTTGAGATTAGCGGAACGCTCTGGAA
>NZ_JAFGYS010000003.1:0-369797 GCF_017491705.1 Pseudomonas sp. 86_A
CGTAGGTGCGCTGGCCGTGGCGGGTGTCGGCAATGTGCTCCAGATTGCCGTTGGCGCTGTAGGCATAATCGCGGCGATACAGCGCCTGGTGCTGATGGCCTACCGCGTGGGCGAGTAAACGGCCCTGGTCGTCGTAGGCATAATCGCTGCGCAGCAGGCCTTGCTGGCGCTGTTGTTCACGCCCCGATTGATAGACGTGACTGGTCAGCCGTGCGCCGTTGAGGTCGATGGCGGTCAGCGCCCCGCCCTTGGCGTAGTGGAAGTCGAGCTTGCTGTTGTCCGGCAGACGCTGGCGTTTGAGCTGACCGCAGGCGTCATACACATAACGCAACGTGCCCCAGCCCTGATGCTCGGTGATCAGTCGGTCCTGCAGGTCATATTCGAAGGCCAGCGGATGTTTCTGCCCGTCATCGACGCCCACCAGACGCCCGAGACGATCGTAGCGATAAGCCACCTGAACCCCGTCGGGCAGGGTTTTCAGCAGCAGGCGCCCGGCGGCATCGCGCTCGTAAGCGGTGATCAGCGTCGAGCCGTCATCGCCAAACTCGGTCTTCTCCAGCAGGTGGCCGTTACGGTCGTAGGCGTAGGCGGTGCGCCGACCGTCGAAGCCGGTTTCCTGTCGGATCAGTCCGGTGGGCGTGTAGTCCAGGCGATACTTTTCCCCGGACTCGTTCTCGATTTCTGTCAGCAGCAGTTGCGCGTGGTCGTAGCGGTACTGCACCCGCGTGCCGTCGGGGTTGATCTTGCGCGAGACCAGATGCAGGTCGTCGTCATACTCGTAACGGGTGACGCGCCCCAGTTCGTCGCGCTCGGCAGTGACCTGGCCGTAGGCGCCGTAGCTGTAGGCGCGGGTGGCGCCGCCAGGCAACGTCGTCTGGAGCAGGCGGCCCACGGCGTCCCAGTGCTGGCGGGTGATTGCGCCGTGTTCGTCCTGGGTTGTCGTCCGTCGCCCCAGCGCATCGTAGGAAAAGCGCCGCACACCGCCGTCAGGCAGGGTTTCTTCGGTCAGTTGGCCGAGGTCGTTCCACACCCACTGATGCCGACTGCTGTCCGGGTAACGGACCGACAGCAGTTGCCCGCGGGTGTTGTAGTAGTAATAGGTGACCAGGCCGTCGGGATCGACCGCTTCGGTGACATCCCCCTCAGCGTTGCGCCGAAACGTCCACACCGCCTCACCGCGAGAACGGCTGTGCAGGAAACCGTTGCGATACTCGTAGGACGTTGGCTCATCTTCCGGCGGAAGCCGCGCCACCAAGCGTCCGACTTCGTCGTAGCGGTACTCGGTGACCGCCCCCAGCGGATCCTGCTCGGCGATCAATCGTCCCGCAGCGTCGTAGGCCTTGAGGTGCTCGCCGCCATCGGCCTCGACCTTGCGCACCAGTCGCGCCCGATCGTCGTGGACGTAGGTTTCTTCCGTGCCATCGACGTAGTGCACCGCGACGCTGCCGTCGTCGGCCCAGACGTAACGCGTGTCCATCTGCGAGAACGAGGCCCAGTGGCGGACGCAACGCGCGGCTTTGCCGGAGCGCTCCCATTCCCAGAAGAAACTCGCGCCACCGGTCAGTTGCCGCTGCAGGATGACGTGCTGGTCGTCGTAGTCGTAACGCTCGCTGTCCCCGGCGGCATTGGTTGCTTCCAGCAGGCGCTGGCAGGCGTCGTAGCGGTAGCTGACGAGGGTTTGTTCGGTGTGCCAGCCCGTCCCGTAAGCAGCAAAGGACTGGTAATCGACAGCGATCAGTTGCGCCCGGTCATAGCGCAACCCCAGCGATCGACCGGCGCCATTGTCCAAACGAACAATGCGCTCCTGATGGTCGCGAACAACCCGCAGTCGATTGCCATACGCATCGCTGATTGCCGTCAGCCGCCCGGCGCGAAAGTGATAAAACCGCGCCGCGTCCCCGGCCAGCGCGAGAATCAGCTCCTCCGGTTCATCCCCGAGAAAAATCGCGGCCCGCGACAGGCTGTTGTGAATCGCCGGGCGTTCAACACTGGGCAACGGAAAGCGCGTGCGGCGGTTCTCGTGATCGACCCAGATCACCGCATCGCCTTCAAACGCCAGCCGATGCGCCAGCGAATGGCTCCAGCCAAACCCCAACCCGACATCGAGCTCAACCGCGCTGGTGCGGTACAGCCGGGTGAACGTGAACGGCAGCACCCCGTCGAGCGTGCCATCGCTGAGGGTCAGCAGTTCTTCGCCGGTGACCATCGACACCGGGCAGCCGTTGGTGCAGGTCAGCGGCGCGCAATCGGCGCTGGCGCCGTTGGGGTTTTTCGCTTGATCGGGTGAGTCGTCATGCTGCTCGTTTTTCTTCAGCGAGGCATTGCGCTTCGCGTCCCAGCGCAATTGCAGGCGACCCTTTTTCACCCCGGCAGCAACGCCCCGCGCAGCGACGGTTTTGTAGCGATCGACGTATTCGATAAACGTGCTGACGATGCCAAACATCGCCTTCACCAAGCGTTTAACGAGCGCGAGCAGTTGGGCTGCGCGGTCCGCCAGGCGCAGGGTCAGATAGGCCATCCCGGCACCGGCCCCCACGAACGTCAGGACGATGCCGATCAGCACGTCGATCAACAGTTGCACGATGATCATCGACGCTGCTTCTGCGGTTTTCCCGGCCAATTCGCTGGGTGGCAACATCTCCAGCCACAGGCTCGCGGTGCGCAGCAGCAAACACAGCGCCGCCTCATCGCTGGCCAGCAGCTGCAGCTTCTCCATCACCTGTGGAGCGGTTTGCGCCAGCGCGATCAGATCATCCGCCGCACTTCCCAAGCGTTCGGCAAATTTGCGCGGGTCCTGCAGAATCTCCGACAGCATGCCGATGCTGTCCCACACCCCCTCGATCGCCGCCCAACTCCCGGCGAGCAGGCCGTTGCCCGCCGCCATCGCCACCGACTGCGACCATTGCGGCTTGAAGCCTTGCCACTCGCTGCGCAGCCAGCCATCGAGCTCTCGCGTCAGCCCGCCGTAAGCGGTAAACAGATCATCGATCTGCGCCGGGGTGACCTCACTGCGAACCTGTACCCGATAGAACTTGCCCGCTTCGCCAGTGAATGAGCCTTTACCCTGGGCATCCAGCGTGACCGGGGTGATCTTTTCGCCATCCACCGCCACTACATCGACCACGATGTCGCCCAGTGGGATGTCGTACACCGACTCGAACTTGCTCTCGATCGCCATCACCCCGCCCTTCGGGCACTGGACGACGCTGGAGAAGAATTGGTTGTCGCTGCTGCTGAGGCTTGTCACGCGATCGCCGAAGCGGATGATCCGCTCCATGCCCATCAGCGAAGGCAGGTCTGCCGCGTGGCTGACCTGGTCAGCCGTACGGTTCAACCAGTGTTCAAGCTGCTGGCGATAGAGGCTGAGGGTGTCGGGGAAGCTGTCGAGTTCCTGCTCGATACGGCTGAGGGCGTCCATCAGCGCACGCCACCGGGCGAGGTGGAATGAATAATCGGGTCAAACATGGGCGGTCCCTCGCGCAAGAATTAGGCGCGGGGACTTTGCGGGGGATCAATCAGGAAAGAAGTCAGGCGAGTAGGCGTTTGCTGTAGGACTAATCTGCAAAAGCCTCATTACTACGAAACGTATGGATTTAAACGCAAACGTGGCGCGAGGTTTCCCTCGCGCCACGTTTATTGGCCGACACAAATGGTTTTACTGCGTTGAATCCCGAGCGCTCAACTCTTTGAGTTTAAGCTCGGCCAACGGGTGACCAGCCTTGGCGGCCAGAGTCCACCAGCGCGCCGCCTCTGCCGGATCCGGCGCCTTGCTCGCGGTGCCGGCCAGGCTGATCACACCGACCTGATAGGCCGCTTTGCCATCACCGGCGAGTGCCGCCAGACACAACAACCGCACACCCTCTTCGCGCGCACCCAGGCCAACCCCGCGAAAGGTCAGGATGTGCCCGTAAAAGCTCTGCGCGCCGACGTCGCCAAGATTGGCCATGCGCGCGAATTGCCCTTCGAGCCAGCGCCAGCCTTTGGGCTGACGGACAAACCACGACCAGTGAAACAACCGGCGGGCCAGCCAGTAACTGACCTGCGCCTTGAGTCGTAAGAACACTCAGGCCTCCGCCGATTCCGGGTACTCGTATTCGAAGACCCTGACCACTTCCGACGCGTGCCAGGAAGCTGCCGCAACACCATCGGACGGCCCGGAAAAGCGCCCCAGACGCTCAACGCATTCAAAAAAACCGGTGCGTGGCAGACGACTCGCGCCCTGGCTGATCACCAGCGAACTGCGCAACGGTTGTTCGGCCTTGGCGTCGAGTGCGGCCAAGTGCTCCAGGGCGGCGGTCAGTGTTTGCATCGCCGGTGTCGGCAGTTGCAAACGCTCGAGCAACGCCCGATAGGTCAGCAGATGGCGCTGCCGGCGCGCCTGGTCCAACTCCCCCAGCAATCCGTCCCAATGTTGACGACTGATGCGTACGCTCACGATTCATCCCTCCAACCGGGCACCGTCAGTTCCCAGGCCAGGCTGCGGCGAATCGCGGCGTCAGGCTGACGCTCGCCACTTTCGATCATGGCCAGATAAGACGGGCTGATGCCTACCGTGCGGGCCAGCGCCTCGATGGCGATGCCCTTCCCTTCGCGCAAACTGCGTAATTGATCCAGACCTGGAAGAATCGGGTCCGGTGTTGCCGCGAGCGGCGCCGGGGCCTGCTGCGACGGTGTTTCGTTGATGCCTGCTGCTTTCAGTAGAGCCTGATACTGAGCCCATGGCAGAACCGCGTATTCGGGCTCGCCATCGCGTGCAATTATCTGAATATCCATGACTACCCCGTAGGACAACAACACTTAGCGAGTCGGCACTTTTCCCTAGAAGTGTAATCCTAACAGCGGCTAAGGTCGCGGGGGGTATCTATCTGTAGGCAGGCAGGAATCAATCAGGGCTTTTTCGGGCCCTGAAGCTGAAGCTGCTCAGGGGTATCGGGCAAGCGCTCGACCACCGCCAGTTTTTCCGGCTGCTGGCGGTTGCGCCACTGCCGGAAGGCGCTGAGTTCATCGTCGAGGGTTTTCATCACCCAGGCGAGGACGGCGATGTCATCCAGCATGCCGAACACCGGAATAAAATCCGGGATCGCATCCACCGGGCTGAGGAAGTACATCAACCCCGCCACCACCGAAATCAATGCTTTCGGGCTGATGGCCCGGTACTCACCGCGCCAGTAAGCCAGGCACAACGCCTGAAGCAAACGCAGGTCATCCTTGAGTTTGCCCAGGCGATTGCCCTGCGCAGCGCCTTTACTGGCGACGGCGAACAGCAGGGTCGGCAGGCGGCCACGGGCCAGCAGGCGTCCGGCCAAGGGTAGAAATCGGGCGAAATTCCACGGTGCTTTCATCTATTTCTCCCGTTGAAATGTTATCCACACAAATTGTGGATAACCTTGTGAACAGAGCTGCATTTCAGCGCTGAGAGCCCCGTTTTATAAGGGCTGCGCTCAGATCGGGCGTTTTTTACTCACATAAAAAAACCCAATATTTCATTGACTTGGCGGCTCAAGGCGTCTAGCGCTGGCGGCCTCAATGTCTAGGACTGCGAAGAGCGGCATCCGTTCGCTCTGTTTACCTTTGCCACCTTTCAGATGCAACAACGCCCCGCATAAGCGAGGCGTTGTTGGCGAAGCCGTTGCCGATGCCGTATTACTTGGCGGCGGCAGCGTCTTCTTTGCTCGGATCCTTGATGGCCAGCAGTTCCAGGTCGAAGACCAGAACCGAGTTGGCCGGGATTGCCGGGCTTGGCGATTGCGCGCCGTAAGCCAGATCGCTAGGGATGTACAGTTTGTACTTCTCGCCAACGTGCATCAGTTGCAGACCTTCAACCCAACCCGGGATCACGCCGCTGACAGGCAGATCGATCGGGCTGCCGCGCTCGACGGAGCTGTCGAATACGGTGCCGTTGGTCAGCTTGCCGGTGTAGTGAACGGTCACGACATCGGTAGGCTTAGGCTGTGGGCCGTCGGCTTTCTTGATCACTTCGTACTGCAGACCGGATGCAGTGGTGGTCACGCCAGCCTTCTTGCCGTTTTCTTCGAGGAATTTCTTGCCAGCGGCTGCCGACTCTTCGCTCATCTTGGCCATGCGCTCTTCAGCACGCTTTTGCAGCGCGGCGAAGGCTTCGACCAGTTCTTCGTCTTTCAGCTTCTGTTCTTTCTTGCCAACGGCATCTTCGATGCCCTGGGCTACCGCTTTGGAGTCCAGATCATCCATGCCTTCCTGAGCAAGGCTCTTGCCCATGTTCAGGCCGATACCGTAGGAAGCTTTTTGCGCCGGGGTTTTCAGCTCTACGCTGGTCTGCGAATCACAACCCGCGAGGACCAGGCTAACCAGGGCTACCGCCGCCGCCAACCGATGCTGTTTCATGCTATTTCCTTGTTCATGCGCCGAAAGGGCAATCGAGTAAAGCCGCGAGCTTATCAGGCCGCCACGACCAATGGCTACCGGCATGAGAGCAGGAAACGTCCGATAAGTTCAGGGATTAAAACGCATTCGAGAAAAGCGACGATGAAGCTTCTGTCATCTTGACCTGACAAGAGCTGGCGAGACTTCCTACGACAGTTGGCGTAATGGCCACTTGCTACACCTGCAACAGCTGAGGCATAACAGCGCAATAACTCGACAAGGATGTTTATCTTGCGCCT
This sequence comes from Pseudomonas sp. 86_A, assembly GCF_017491705.1. Taxonomy (NCBI): domain Bacteria; kingdom Pseudomonadati; phylum Pseudomonadota; class Gammaproteobacteria; order Pseudomonadales; family Pseudomonadaceae; genus Pseudomonas; species Pseudomonas sp. 86_A. Next base: position 6,642 of record NZ_JAFGYS010000003.1, read on the forward strand.
CTTATTCCGTGTGCTGACCCTGATCATCGTGATGCTCGGCCTGGCCCTCGCTGTGGTGCTGTACTACGTCGCCAACCCGAAACTGCCGCTCTACACCCCCGCCGAGCAGGTGCATTACCTGAATCAGTGGAGTGAGCAAGCACGCCAGACTTACTATTTCACTCCTCAGGGCACGCAGGTCAAAGGCCTGCGTTATGAATGGTTCGAGGCGCTGGAGCTGCCCTTCTCGCAGCAGCGTTTCGCGTCCCCGGAATACCTCGCACGCTTCGGTTTTCTGGTCGATCCGCGACAGAAAGCCACTGCGAACAATCCCGGCAATCTGCCAGTCGGCTTCGCCCGCCATCAGAATCCCGGCGGCACCGAGCAATTTCTCGATATCACCTGCGCGGCTTGCCACACTGGCGAACTGCGCTTCAACGGCCAGGCCGTGCGGATTGACGGGGGTTCGGCGCAACATGTGCTGCCTTCCAGCGTTCCTACACTGCGCGGTGGCAGCTTCGGACAGGCATTGGTCGCCAGTCTGACCGCGACTTACTACAACCCGTGGAAATTCGAGCGCTTCGCCCGACAGGTCTTGGGCAATGACTACGAGGCGCACCACGACCAGCTGCGCAAGGATTTCAAGGCTTCACTGAACACCTTCGTGAAAGTCGCCTGGAACGACACCCACCGCGGCCTCTACCCGACCGAAGAAGGCCCGGGACGCACCGATGCGTTCGGGCGTATCGCCAACGCCACTTTCGGCGACGCGATCTCCCCCGCCAACTACCGCGTGGCCAACGCCCCGGTGGACTACCCGCAACTGTGGGACATGTGGACCTTTGACTGGGTGCAGTGGAACGGCTCGGCCCAGCAGCCGATGGCGCGCAACATTGGTGAGGCGCTGGGCGTTGGCGCAACGTTGAATTTCTTCGACAGCAACGGTCAGCCACTGCAAGGCGATGCCCGTTATCCGTCCAGTGTGCGCGTGCGCGATCTGCACACAATCGAAGAGACCCTGCAGCGCCTGCAACCGCCCGCCTGGCCGGAAGATGTGCTGGGCGCTGTCGACAAACCGCTGGCCGCCAAAGGCCGCGCACTGTTTGCCGAGCACTGCGCTGGTTGCCACGTGCCGCGCAAGACTCAGGAAGGCGAGCGCTGGGTGCAGCATTTGCACATGCTGCCGGTGGACGTGATCGGCACCGATCCGAACGCCGCGACCAACATTGCCACCCACCGTTTCGACCTGACACCGCTGCAATGGAATCTGAAAGAGCTTGAGCAAATGGACGTGAAGCTGCATCCGACGCCCACGGAGCCGCTGGATCTGAGCCAATTGTCGGTGGCAAAGGGCTTGGCTTACGTGACCGCCTTCGTTGAAAACCGCGCTTATCGCGAAGCCGGGATCACTGCGCAGGAAAAACCCCAGTTCGACGGCTTCGGCCTGCCCATCGGCGTGCGTGAAAAACTCGCCTACAAGGCCAGGCCACTGGCCGGTGTATGGGCCACGGCACCATTTCTGCACAACGGTTCGGTGCCGAGCATTTATCAGTTGCTGTCGCCGCAGGATGAGCGCGCCACGACGTTCTATAAGGGCTCGTTCGAGTACGACCCGCGCCATCTGGGTTATCGCACCGATGCCTTTACCAACGGCTTCCTGTTCGACACGCAGATTTCCGGTAACCACAACAGCGGCCACGAATTCCGCGCTGGCGAACGTGGCAACGGCGTCATCGGCCGCCTGTTGCAACCGGAAGAACGCTGGGCATTGCTCGAGTACCTGAAAGTTCTCGGCGGGCCGTTGGAGGCGCAATTGCCATGATGATCAATGCCTACAAAAGACCCTCCGCACTCGCCCGTTTCTGGCTGTGGCTGGGCCGCCTGATCGGCAAAATCCTGTTGGCAATGCTGATTATCGGCCTGCTCGGCTGGGCCATCGCCAGCGCATCCTTCGCCTGGCAACACCGCGGCCCGGTGTCGGCGCAGGAGCAGATTCCCGTCGGGGAAGCGGCCATGACCCAGGACGTGATCCAGACCGCCGTGCGCATTGTCGATCAACACCGCGAAGCCACGCGTTACCTGCGTGACGCGCACGCCAAGGCGCATGGTTGCGTGAAGGCTGAAGTGACGGTGTTGCAGGGACTGACGCCTGCGTTGCGTCAAGGCGTCTTCAGCGAGCCGGGCAAAACCTGGCAGGCGATGATTCGGCTATCCAATGGCAATGCCTATCCGCAGTTCGACAGCATCCGTGATGCCCGGGGTATGGCGATCAAACTGTTCGATGTTCCCGGCAAACCGTTACTTGGCGAGCGTCATGCGCGGCGCGAGCAAGACTTCGTGATGTTCAGTCACCCGAATTTCTTTGTCAGCGATGTCGCCGAGTATCGTCAGAATGTGGCGGCGCAGGCTGACGGCAAAAAGATCGGGGCGTTCTTCCCCGGATGGGATCCGCGCACCTGGCAGATCCGCCACCTGTTCATCGCCCTCGCCACCCTGTCACCGCCACCAGACAGTCCGACCGGCGCCACCTACTTTTCGGTATCGCCGTACAAGTTCGGCGAGGCCAATGCGAAGTTTCGAGTCGCGCCGGATCCGGACAACTGCCCGGCGTACACCCTGCCCCCACAAAATCACGACCTGCCGAACTTCCTGCGCAGCGCGTTGAACCAGCAACTGTCGACGGATCGGGTGCCTGCGTGTTTCGTGTTGCAGATCCAACGCCAGGACGCGAACACGTACATGCCGATCGAGGACACCAGCATCGAGTGGCGTGAGCAGGATTCACCGTTCGAAACCGTGGCGCGGATCACCGTGCCCGCGCAGGACTTCGACACGCCGGCGCTGAATCTGGCGTGCGATAACCTCTCGTTCAATCCGTGGTTTGGTATCGAGGCGCACCGGCCGATTGGCGGGATCAACCGCTTGCGCAAAGCGGTGTATGAGGCGGTGAGTGATTATCGGCACAGTCAGAACGCCACGTCGCAATAATCGCAAGACCCTGTGGCGAGGGAGCTTGCTCCCGCCGGGTCGCGAAGCGGCCCCCAGCTTTTTATTCCGAAAAAAAGTGGCCTGCTGCGCAGTCCAGCGGGAGCAAGCTCCCTCGCCACAAAGGCAATGCAGAAATCGCCAAATCCCGGACAGCAAAAAGCCCGCACTAGGCGGGCTTTCTGTGGTGACCTGGCGTTCAGTGGGTCCAGGTGACCGAATATGGCGCAGCGGACGGGACTCGAACCCGCGACCCCCGGCGTGACAGGCCGGTATTCTAACCGACTGAACTACCGCTGCGCGAAACGCTTGAAACGAATGGTGGGTGATGACGGGATCGAACCGCCGACATTCTGCTTGTAAGGCAGACGCTCTCCCAGCTGAGCTAATCACCCTTCGCTTCGTTACGGGGCGCATTATGCCACAAGTTTTCGTAATGTGTTGATTTAATTGAAGTTTTTTTCAAAAAAATCCGAAAACCGGTGAAACGACACAACCCCGATGGAACAAGGTACAAACTTGAGACAGAAAAAAACCCGCTTCAGCGGGTTTTTCCGTGGTGACCTGGCGTTCAGTGGTCCAGGTTACCGAATATGGCGCAGCGGACGGGACTCGAACCCGCGACCCCCGGCGTGACAGGCCGGTATTCTAACCGACTGAACTACCGCTGCGCTAAACACTTGAAACGAATGGTGGGTGATGACGGGATCGAACCGCCGACATTCTGCTTGTAAGGCAGACGCTCTCCCAGCTGAGCTAATCACCCTTCGCTTCGGTGTGGCGCGCATTCTACGGAGCGACCCAACCTCTGGCAAGCACTTTTTTAATTAATTTTCTCAGGCCTTCCAAAGGCTTAGAGAAGGGTTGGCCTATGACCCGGCGAAGACAATAATGCCCCCCTTTGTATAAAGGAGAGACTCACCCCATGTGGTTCAAAAACCTGCTGATCTATCGCCTGACCCAAGACCTGCCTGTCGATGCCGAGGCGCTGGAAACTGCACTGGCCACCAAACTGGCGCGTCCATGTGCAAGCCAGGAGTTGACCACCTACGGTTTCGTCGCGCCGTTCGGCAAAGGCGAAGATGCTCCACTGGTGCACGTCAGCGGTGACTTCCTGCTGATCGCGGCCCGTAAAGAAGAACGCATTCTGCCGGGCAGCGTCGTGCGCGACGCGGTTAAGGAAAAGGTCGAAGAGATCGAAGCCGAGCAGATGCGCAAGGTCTATAAGAAGGAACGCGATCAGATCAAGGATGAAATCATCCAGGCGTTCCTGCCGCGCGCCTTTATCCGTCGCTCGTCGACCTTCGCCGCCATCGCGCCGAAACAGGGCCTGATCCTGGTCAACTCGGCCAGCCCGAAACGCGCCGAAGACCTGCTCTCCACAATGCGTGAAGTGCTCGGCACCCTGCCCGTCCGTCCGCTGACCGTGAAAACCGCGCCGACTGCCGTGATGACCGAATGGGTCACCACCCAGCAAGCCGCCCCGGATTTCTTTGTCCTGGACGAGTGCGAGCTGCGCGACACCCACGAAGACGGCGGCATCGTGCGTTGCAAGCGTCAGGACCTGACCAGCGAAGAAATCCAGTTGCACCTGAGCACCGGCAAAGTCGTCACTCAGCTGTCGCTGGCCTGGCAGGACAAGCTGTCGTTCATGCTCGACGACAAAATGACCGTCAAGCGCCTGAAGTTCGAAGACCTGCTGCAGGATCAGGCCGAACAGGACGGCGGCGACGAGGCCCTCGGCCAACTGGACGCCAGCTTCACCCTGATGATGCTGACCTTCGGCGACTTCCTGCCGGCGCTGGTTGAGGCGTTGGGTGGGGAAGAGACGCCGCAGGGGATCTAAATACCTGTGATGTACAAAATGTAGGAGTGAGCCTGCTCGCGATGAGGAACTGACATTCAACGCAAATGTTGACTGAATAACCGCTATCGCGAGCAGGCTCACTCCTACAGTTGTTTTGTGGTGTTCATTATTAATAACAAGGAACAGGCCATGCGCGCACTGGCTGCACTCAGCCGCTTTGTCGGCAACACCTTCGCTTACTGGGTTCTGATTTTCGCCGTGGTCGCGTTCCTGCAGCCGGCCTGGTTCCTCGGTCTCAAGGGCGCCATCGTGCCGCTGCTGGGGCTGGTGATGTTCGGCATGGGCCTGACCCTCAAACTCGATGACTTCGCCGCCGTCGCCCGCCATCCGTGGCGCGTGGCGCTGGGCGTGGTTGCGCATTTCGTGATCATGCCCGGTGTGGCGTGGTTGCTCTGCCAGGTCTTTCACCTGCCGCCGGAAATCGCGGTCGGGGTGATTCTGGTCGGTTGCTGCCCGAGCGGCACGTCCTCCAACGTCATGACCTGGCTGGCCCGCGGTGATCTGGCGCTGTCGGTGGCGATTGCCGCCGTCACCACCCTGCTCGCCCCACTGCTGACCCCGGCGCTGATCTGGCTGCTGGCTTCGGCGTGGTTGCCGGTTTCGTTCATGGAGTTGTTCTGGTCGATCCTGCAAGTGGTGCTGCTGCCGATCGTGCTCGGTGTGGTTGCGCAACGCGTGCTCGGTGACAGGGTTCGCCACGCGGTGGAGGTGTTGCCGCTGGTGTCGGTGGTCAGCATCGTGATCATCGTCACGGCGGTGGTGGCTGCCAGTCAGGCGAAGATCGCCGAATCCGGCCTGTTGATCATGGCCGTGGTGATGCTGCACAACAGCTTCGGTTACTTGCTGGGCTACTTCACCGGACGCCTGTTCAAGTTGCCATTGGCGCAACGCAAATCGCTGGCGCTGGAGGTCGGCATGCAGAACTCGGGGTTGGGTGCGGCCCTGGCCAGCGCGCACTTCTCGCCGCTGGCGGCGGTGCCGAGCGCGTTGTTCAGCGTCTGGCACAACATTTCCGGGGCGCTGCTCTCGACCTATTTCCGACGCATGAGCGAAAAAGAAGACCGTGAGGCGCTGGCGCAGCAGCCGGCCGACTGAGCGCAAACTTGATCCCCGGATTAATGCTCGGCAGACTGTTGCGCTATGCGGGGACGACCCTGCGGCTCGATCGAGTTATCAATCTGGGGACGGCCCCGTCAATCGATGGAGGTCTCTCATGTCCTGGATCATTCTGTTTTTCGCCGGCCTGTTCGAAGTCGGCTGGGCCGTCGGCCTGAAATACACCGACGGCTTCACCCGCCCCCTTCCCACCGTACTGACCGTTGCGGCCATGGCCATCAGCCTTGGCCTGCTGGGGCTGGCAGTGAAGGAACTGCCGCTGGGCACGGCCTACGCAATCTGGACCGGAGTCGGTGCCGTGGGCACGGTGATTGCCGGGATCATTCTGTTTGGTGAGTCGATGGCGTTGGTCCGGCTGGCCAGTGTGGCGTTGATCATTACCGGTTTGATCGGCCTCAAGGTCAGCACTTAGCCACTGGCCCCATCGCTGGCAAGCCAGCGATGGGGCCAATTCAGGCAACAACTATCTGACTGTCCCGCGCAACGCCCCGACCAACCCCTGCAACTTCGCCGGCTCCGCCGCTTCCACCGCCACCGCCGAACCCGCCACCAACGTCACTCGCGACCACAAACGCTTGAACAACCCCTTGTTCGGATCGCGGCTGAAAAAACTCCCCCACAACCCCTGCAACGCCAGCGGAATCACCGGCACCGGGGTCTCCTCGAGAATCCGCGTCAGCCCGCCCTTGAACTCATTGATTTCGCCGTCGGTGGTCAGCTTGCCTTCCGGGAAGATGCACACCAGTTCACCGTCCTTCAGATACTGAGCAATCCGGGTGAAGGCCTTTTCGTAGATCTGGATGTCTTCGTTGCGCCCGGCAATCGGAATCGTCCCCGCCGTGCGGAAGATAAAGTTCAGCACCGGCAAGTTGTAGATCTTGTAGTACATGACAAAGCGAATCGGCCGACGCACCGCGCCGCCAATCAGCAGCGCATCGACGAACGACACGTGGTTGCACACCAGCAACGCCGCTCCCTCGTCCGGGATCGCGTCCAGGTTGCGATGCTCGACGCGGTACATGGAATGGCTGAGCAGCCAGATCATGAAACGCATGCTGAACTCGGGGACGATCTTGAAGATGTAGGCGTTGACGCCGATGTTCAGCAGCGACACCACCAGGAACAGCTGCGGAATCGACAGCTTCGCCACGCTCAGCAACACAATCGAAACAATCGCCGAGACCACCATGAACAGCGCGTTGAGGATGTTGTTGGCGGCAATCACCCGCGCCCGCTCGTTCTCTGCAGTGCGCGACTGGATCAAGGCGTACAGCGGCACAATATAGAAGCCGCCAAAAATACCGAGGCCAAGAATGTCGACCAGCACCGCCCAGGTATGCGCAAAACCCAGCACTTCGATCCAGCTGTGGCCGGTGACGCTCTGCGGAATTCCGCCGGAATGCCACCACAGCAGCAGGCCAAATACAGTCAGACCGAACGAGCCGAACGGCACCAGACCGATCTCGACCTTGCGCCCGGAGAGCTTCTCGCAAAGCATCGAACCCAACGCAATGCCGACCGAGAACACGGTGAGAATCAGCGTGACCACGGTTTCGTCGCCGTGCATCCATTCCTTGGCGTAGGCCGGGATCTGCGTCAGGTAAATCGCCCCGACGAACCAGAACCACGAGTTGCCGACAATCGAGCGCGACACCGCAGGCGTCTGACCCAAACCGAGTTTCAACGTGGCCCACGATTGGCTGAAAATGTTCCAGTTCAAGCGCATTTCTGGCGACGCGGCGGCAGCGCGCGGAATGCTGCGGCTGGCGAGGTAACCCAGTACGGCAATGCCGACAATCGCGGTCGACACCAGTGGCGCGTAATGCGTCGAGGACATGATGACCCCGGCGCCGATGGTCCCGGCCAGAATCGCCAGGAATGTGCCCATCTCCACCAGTCCGTTGCCGCCGACCAGTTCATCCTCACGCAACGCCTGCGGCAGGATTGAATACTTCACTGGCCCGAACAGCGCCGAATGCGTGCCCATGGCAAACAGCGCCACCAGCATCAGCGACAGGTGATCGAACAGGAAGCCGATCGATCCTACGGCCATGATCGCGATTTCCGCGAGCTTGATCAGACGGATCAGCGCGTCCTTGGCGAATTTCTCACCGAACTGTCCGGCCAGCGCCGAGAACAGAAAGAACGGCAGGATAAACAGCAGCGCACACAGGTTGACCCAGATCGAGCGGTCACCCTCGATGGTCAAGCGATAGAGAATGGCGAGAATCAGCGACTGCTTGAACACGTTGTCGTTGAAGGCGCCCAGCGATTGCGTGATGAAAAACGGCAGGAAGCGCCGGGTGCGAAGCAGGTTGAACTGTGAGGGGTGACTCATCTTCCGTGTTTCCCTGAGGTCGGTAGAGAATGGCCTGGATCTGCCTATTGGAATCCCGATCCGCGATCCAGGCCACACATTACCTAAACTTTTCAGGTTATTTCTTCAAACCTGCAATACACGGCGAGACAAACAGCTCACCGCGCCACGCCCCTTGCACGGTGCGTTTACCGACGATCAGCCACATCACCGCCAGCAAGGTCACCAGTACGCAGCCCACCACACTGAAGAAACCGAGGTTCAGCGTGCTGGCGAGCTTGAGGGTTGCCAGCGAATATACGCCCAGCGGAAAGGTAAAGCCCCACCAGCCGAGGTTGAACGGGATGCCGTCACGCAGATAACGAGTGGTGATCAGCAGTGCCATCAACATCCACCACAAGCCGAAACCCCACAGGGTGATGCCGGCGATCAGCCCAAGGCCCGCCGCGATTTCACCGATGCCCGGCAAACCGTTGGCGGCGAAGATTGCCGGGGCATCGCTGCCCAGCAACAACATGCCCAACGCGCCGGTGCCGATCGGGCCGAGGGCCAGCCAGCTCGAAGCAGCCATGTTTTCGTGAGGCAGTTTGTGCAGGGCCATGCGCAGCAAGAGGATGGTCAAAATGCTGAACGCCACCGGCAGGGAAAATGCCCAGAGCACGTAGCTGGTGGTCAGCACCACCAGTTGCGCATGGGCGTCGGCCAGATGCGGCGCGAGCAAGCCACCGCTGGCCGCCGCCACTTCTGCCGCGACCACCGGCAACAGCCAGACGGCGGTCATCTGATCGATGCTGTGTTCCTGGCGGGTAAACATCATGTAGGGGATCAACACGCCGCAGGCCAGCGACATCGCTACATCCAGCCACCACAGCACTTCGGCCAGATGAATCACGCCCTCGCCCCAGCGTGGCAGGCCGAACAGCAGAAAACCGTTGATGATGGTCGCCAGACCCATGGGGATGGTGCCGAAGAACATCGAAACGGTGGAATGACCGAAGATTCGCCGCGCTTCATCGAAGAACAGCACCCAGCGCGCGGCATAGGCGAAGGTAAACAGGGTGAACAACAGAATGTTGAACAGGCACAACCCTTCTGCCACCGCGTGCACCCCGGGAATCGCCACCGGCAGTTGCGCCAGCGCCAGGGCCAGCACGCCGGTGCCCATGGTCGCGGCGAACCAGTTCGGGGTGAATTGACGGATCACTTCGCGCGGATGCTGAAGCTGGCTGAACGGCTTGATGCCGGATTTGGCACGGTTGGGGCAAATCATCATGAACTCCTGTCCTCAGGTGAGGTTGAGCTCATGGTAGAACCGAATCGAATATCTATATAACGGGTAATTTCTCTATCTGTTATCTACTTTACAGATAAGCACCTAGACACTGCCTTCGCTCTCGATCACCAGAATCCGCGCCGCACCCTGCGGATGCGCCACGTGCTCGGTGCCGACCGAGGCGTAGAATATATCGCCGACCTCGAGCAGCACCTGCTTTTCTTCGCCCTGTTCGCGGTAGTGCATCTGCACCTGACCATCGAGCACCACGAACACTTCCTCGCCATCGTTGACGTGCCACTTGTACGGCTGGTCGGTCCAGTGCAGGCGCGTGGTGATGCCGTTCATGCTGGCGATGTCCAGCGCGCCCCAGGCACGCTCGGCGGTGAACGACTTGCTGCGGATAATCTTCATGTATCGATCCGTGAAAATACTGGGCCGGCCAAGGCTAACCCAAACCGCGCCCTTATGGCGCGCGGCAAACCTTGGCCGCGCCTGGACGCAGACTGAGCAACAGCGCGCCGACAGCCAGCACGATCAACGCAACACCGTAACCATCGGTGGTCGCCAGCAGGCCAAACGTGCGGGTCAAATGCCCGGCCAGCAACGCCGGCAGGCAGAACGCCAGATAACTCAGCGCGTAATACGCCGACATCAACCCGGCGCGTTCATGGGCCAAGGCCAACGGCACCAGGCTGCGCACCGCGCCGAGGAAACCCGAACCGAAGCCGCAACCGGCGACCAGCGTGCCAAGGAAAAACACCGGCAGACTGGCGCTGTGCACACCGAGCAGAATCAGCAGCAACCCGGCGGGCAGTAGACTGGCGCCGATTTGCAGGGCCTTGCCGGCGGGGCGATTGCGCAAGGTGAAGATCATCAGCGCGCCGGTCACGGTCAACGCGGAGACGGTCGCCCCGCCGATCAGATTGGAAGTCGAACCGGTGGCCGTGCGCACCAGCGACGGCGCCAGCGAGGCGTAAAAGCCGCCGAGGGCCCAGGTCGCGGTGTTCAGCGGCAGCACACGCCACAAGGTCGAACGCGCCTGAACCGGCACATGCAGGGTTGGCCGCAGCGACGCCCAGGCCCCGGCTTGCGGGGTGACGCTTTCCGGCAAACGCCAGACGTACACCGCCTGCAGCACAAACAGCGCGAGCAGCAGCCAGTAGGTCAGTTGCAACGGCGCCGGGGCAAACTCAGCCAGCAAGCCGCAACCCATGCTGCCCAGCGCCATGCCGAGCAACGGGGCGACGCTGTTGATCAACGGCCCTTGCTGGCGGTCGGTGTCGAGCAGCGTCGCACTCAAAACCGCGGTGGCCATGCCGGTGGCGAAGCCTTGCAGCACGCGGGCACTGATCAGCCAGGCGACACTGTCGGCGCTGATAAACAGCAGCATCGCCAGTGCATTGAGCAGCACCGCGGTGAAAATCACCGGTTTGCGCCCCAGATGATCGGACAGCGATCCGACCGTCAGCAGCGCTGCCAGCAGACTCAGGGCATACACGCCGAAAATCAGGGTCAGCACCGCTGCCGAAAAATGCAGTTGATCCTGATACAGGTGATACAACGGCGTCGGCGCTGTGGAAGCAGCGAGAAAACTCAGTAAGGTGATCGCCAGAAAAATCAGGCTGCCACGGTTGGAAGCAAGGCTGGTCATGGGCACACTCCGCAAAAGCTAATTTTTTGCTTTTGCGGAGTGTGCTCTCGGCTTTGGCTTAAAGCAAATTCTTTGTGTTAAGGTCTGACGCATGGCTATTAAAGAAGGTTTACGCCCCGGCGGCCGCAGTGCCCGGGTGCAAGAGTCGATTCATTCGGCAGTCCGCGCACTTCTGCAAGAACAGGAGCGCAGCACGGTGACCGTGCCGCAAATCGCGGCGCGCGCCGGAGTGACGCCGTCGACCATTTATCGACGCTGGGGCGATCTGGCGACGTTGCTCGCAGACGTCGCCCTCGCCCGCATGCGCCCCGACAGCGAACCGGCGGTGACCGGTGACCTGCGCGGTGATATCCGCGCCTGGGCCGAACAGTATCTCGACGAGATGAGCTCCGAGCCCGGGCGCCACATGATGCGCGACGTGCAGGCCAGCGCCACGCCGGGGTATTGCGTGACGATCCTCAGCGCGCAGTTGCAGACCATCATTGACCGCCACCCGCAGGAAACGGCACCAAGCGTTGATCGGTTGATCAATCTGGTGGTGGCGCCGGTGGTGTTCCGGATTCTGTTTTCGGCGGCGGCGCTGGAGGTGGATGAGTTGCATCGGTTGATCGATCTGGCGCTGAAACAAGACTGACGCTATCGCTGGCAAGCCAGCTCCCACAGGGTCTGTGATGTTCACAAAATCTGTGCCCACTGGAGATCCTTGTGGGAGCTGGCTTGCCAGCGATGGGGCCTGACCGGTCACCCGAGAAACCACCCGGTTTCAAACCTGCGACACCCCGCCACGCCACGACCTTGGTCGACACTGACTAACCGCCGCACTCATGCGAGACTGTCCGCCCGGGCAGGACTGCCGGGGAGTCTTCTGTCGGGAGTGTTGCATGTCGTTGTCCACCGGGCTGATCGCCGCCGTCGCCCTGGCCTATATGGCCATCATGTTCGCCATCGCCTTCTACGGCGACCGTCGCAGCGCGCCGTTGCCGCCGCGGATGCGTGCGTGGGTGTACAGCCTGTCGCTGGCCGTTTATTGCACCAGTTGGACATTCTTTGGCGCGGTCGGCCAAGCCGCCGAACAGCTGTGGTCATTCCTGCCGATCTACCTCGGGCCGATCCTGTTGCTGCTGGGCGCGCCGTGGGTCCTGCAGAAAATGGTGATGATCAGCAAACAGGAAAACATCACCTCGATTGCCGACTTCATCGCCGCGCGCTACGGCAAATCGCAATCGCTGGCGGTGGTGGTCGCGCTGATCTGCCTGGTCGGCGTGCTGCCTTATATCGCCCTGCAACTCAAAGGCATCGTCCTCGGCGTGAACCTGTTGATCGGCGCCGGCGCCGACGCCATGGGCACCCGCGCCCAGGACACCGCGCTGATCGTGTCGCTGGTGCTGGCGCTGTTCACCATCGTCTTCGGCACGCGCAACCTCGACGCCACCGAGCACCACCGGGGCATGGTGCTGGCGATTGCCTTCGAATCGCTGGTCAAACTGTTCGCCTTCCTCGCGGTCGGCGCCTTCGTCACCTTTGGCCTCTACGACGGTTTCGACGACCTGTTCAATCAGGCCATGCTCGCGCCACGGCTTGAGGAATACTGGAAAGAAACCATCAACTGGCCATCGATGGTGGTGCAGACCGGGGTGGCGATGATGGCGATCATCTGCCTGCCACGGCAGTTTCACGTCACGGTGGTGGAGAACATCGACCCGCAGGACCTGCGTCTGGCCAAGTGGGTGTTCCCGGCCTACCTCGCCTTGGCCGCATTGTTCGTGGTGCCGATCGCCCTGGCCGGTCAGATGATGCTGCCGAGTCATGTGCTGCCCGACTCGTTCGTGATCAGCCTGCCGCTGGCCCAGGCCCATCCGGCCTTGGCGCTGCTGGCGTTTATCGGGGGCGCGTCGGCGGCCACCGGCATGGTCATCGTCGCCAGCGTGGCGCTGTCGACCATGGTCTCCAACGACATGCTGTTGCCGTGGCTGCTGCGGCGCAACAACGCCGAGCGGCCGTTCGAAGTGTTCCGCCAGTGGATGCTCTCGGTGCGCCGCGTGAGCATTGTGCTGATTCTGCTGCTGGCCTACGTCAGCTACCGTTTGCTTGGCTCCACCGCGAGTCTGGCGACCATTGGCCAGATCGCCTTCGCGGCCGTCACCCAACTGGCCCCGGCGATGCTTGGCGCGCTGTACTGGAAACAGGCCAACCGCCGTGGGGTTTTCGCCGGTCTGGCCGCCGGCACGTTCCTCTGGTTCTACACGCTGATCCTGCCGATTGCCGCCCACAGCCTCGGCTGGTCGCTGAGCACTTTCCCCGGGCTGGCGTGGCTGCACAGCAACCCGCTGAACCTGCCGATCACCCCGCTGACCCAAGGCGTGGTGCTGTCGCTGGCGGGCAACTTCACCCTGTTCGCCTGGGTCTCGGTGCTGTCGCGCACACGGGTCTCGGAACACTGGCAGGCCGGGCGCTTCATCGGTCAGGAAATCAGCGCCCGGCCGAGTGCACGCTCGATGCTCGCGGTGCAGATCGACGATTTGCTGCAGCTGGCGGCGCGGTTCGTCGGTGAAGAACGTGCGCGGCAGAGCTTCATTCGTTTCGCCTACCGGCAAGGCAAAGGCTTCAACCCGAACCAGAACGCCGACGGCGAATGGATCGCCCACACCGAACGCTTGCTGGCCGGCGTGCTCGGCGCTTCTTCAACACGGGCGGTGGTAAAAGCGGCGATTGAAGGTCGGGAAATGCAGCTCGAGGACGTGGTGCGCATCGCCGACGAAGCCTCGGAAGTCCTGCAGTTCAACCGTGCCCTGCTGCAAGGCGCGATCGAGAACATCACCCAGGGCATCAGCGTGGTCGACCAGTCACTGAAACTGGTGGCCTGGAACCGCCGTTATCTGGAGCTGTTCAACTACCCGGACGGCTTGATCAGCGTTGGCCGGCCGATTGCCGACATCATTCGCTACAACGCCGAACGCGGCCTGTGCGGCCCCGGCGAGGCGGAGGTCCACGTCGCCCGGCGCCTGCACTGGATGCGTCAGGGCCGTGCGCACACCTCGGAACGCTTGTTCCCCAACGGCCGGGTGATCGAGTTGATCGGCAACCCAATGCCCGGCGGCGGCTTCGTCATGAGTTTCACCGACATCACTGCGTTCCGCGAAGCCGAGCAGGCACTGACCGAGGCCAACGAAGGGCTGGAGCAACGGGTCAGCGAGCGCACGCAAGAGCTGTCGCAACTCAACGTCGCGCTGACCGAGGCCAAGGGCCACGCCGAGGCCGCCAACCAGTCGAAAACCCGCTTCCTCGCGGCGGTCAGCCATGACCTGATGCAGCCGCTGAACGCCGCACGCCTGTTCTCCGCCGCCCTCTCCCATCAGGACGACGGTTTGAGCAGCGAGGCGCAGCAACTGGTGCAACACCTCGACAGTTCACTGCGTTCGGCAGAAGACCTGATCAGCGACCTGCTGGATATTTCCCGCCTGGAAAACGGCAAGATCAACCCCGATCGCAAGCCGTTCGCGCTCAATGAGCTGTTCGATACCCTCGGCGCCGAATTCAAGGCACTGGCGCAGGAGCAAGGCCTGACCTTCCGTGTGCGTGGCAGCCAATTGCGCATCGACAGCGACATCAAATTGCTGCGGCGGATTCTGCAGAACTTCCTCACCAACGCCTTCCGCTACGCCAAGGGACCGGTGCTGCTGGGCGTGCGTCGACGCGGCGGCGAACTGTGCCTGGAAGTGTGGGATCGCGGGCCGGGCATTCCAGAAGACAAGCAGCAAGTGATTTTCGAGGAATTCAAACGCCTCGACAGCCATCAGACCCGCGCCGAAAAAGGCCTCGGCCTCGGTCTGGCGATTGCCGATGGTTTGTGTCGAGTGCTGGGCCACACATTGCGCGTACGTTCGTGGCCGGGGCGCGGCAGCGTGTTCAGCGTCAGCGTACCGCTGGCCCGGGCGCAGTCGATGCCGGCGAACGCCGCAGTCGAGTTGAACGGCAAGTTGCTCAGCGGTGCGCAGGTGCTGTGCATCGATAACGAAGACAGCATTCTGATTGGCATGAACAGCCTGCTGAGCCGCTGGGGCTGTCAGGTGTGGACGGCGCGCAACCGCGAGGAGTGCGCGGCGCTGCTCAGCGACGGCGTGCGGCCGCAATTGGCACTGGTCGACTATCACCTCGACCATGGCGACACCGGAACGGAGCTGATGGCGTGGCTGCGCACCACTCTGGGAGAGCCGGTGCCGGGGGTGGTGATCAGCGCCGATGGTCGCCCGGAGACCGTGGCGCAGGTGCACGCGGCGGGGCTGGATTACCTGGCCAAACCGGTGAAACCGGCAGCGTTGCGGGCGTTGTTGAGTCGGTATGTGCCGTTGTAAAAGCAAAAGATCGCAGCCTTCGGCAGCTCCTACAGGTTGATTACGATTCCAATGTAGGAGCTGCCGCAGGCTGCGATCTTTTGATCTTCACTCTGGCAGTTCGACCAGCCCATCGACATCAGTCATCGACCGCTCCAGCAAGTCTGCCGGCAGACTCTTGCTCGCCCGCGCGCCAAGCAGCTTGAGCTGCTCGCTGCGGCTGACCAGGTTGCCACGACCTTCCGTGAGTTTGTTGCGCGCCGAGCTGTAGGCTTTGTCCAGCTGTTGCAGGCGATTGCCGACCTCGTCCAGATCCTGAATGAACAGCACGAATTTGTCGTACAGCCAGCCGGCACGCTCGGCGATTTCCCGAGCGTTCTGGCTTTGCCGCTCCTGCTTCCACAGGCTGTCGATCACCCGCAGGGTCGCCAGCAAGGTGGTCGGGCTGACGATCACGATGTTGCGGTCGAAAGCTTCCTGGAACAGCGACGGCTCGGCTTGCAGCGCGGCGGAAAAGGCCGCCTCGATCGGTACGAACAGCAAGACGAAATCAAGGCTGTGCAGGCCTTCCAGGCGCTTGTAATCCTTGCCGGCGAGGCCTTTGACGTGGCTGCGCAGCGACAGCACGTGCTGCTTGATCGCGATCTGGCCGATGCTGTCGTCTTCGGCGGCGACGTACTGCTGATAGGCCGTGAGGCTGACTTTGGAATCGACCACCACCTGCTTGTCGCCCGGCAAGTAAATGATCACGTCAGGCTGAAAGCGCTCGCCGTCCGGCCCCTTGAGGTTGACTTGAGTCTGGTACTCGCGGCCCTTCTCCAGGCCTGCGTGCTCCAGTACCCGCTCAAGAATCAGCTCACCCCAGTTGCCTTGGGTTTTCTGGCCTTTGAGGGCGCGGGTCAGGTTGGTCGCTTCGTCGCTCAGGCGCAGGTTCAGCTGCTGCAGACGCTCCAGCTCCTTAGCCAGCGAGAAACGCTCGCGGGCTTCGGCCTGATAGCTCTCTTCCACGCGTTTTTCGAAGGACTGGATGCGTTCTTTCAACGGGTCGAGCAACTGGCCGAGGCGTTGCTGGCTGGTTTCGGCGAAGCGCTGCTCGCGCTCATCGAAGATCTTGCCGGCCAGTTCGGCAAACTGCGCCCGCAACTCGTCGCGCGAGCCTTGCAGGTCGTTGAGGCGTTGTTGATGGCTTTCCTGTTGCTCGCGCAGTTCGGCATTCAGCGAGGCGGCCTGGGCGTCCAGACGACGCAGTTCGGCCTCCTTGTTGGCGCGCTCGATGTTCCAGGCGTGGGACGCATCACGGGCATCATCGCGTTCGATCTGCAGCAACTCGACTTCCCGGCGCAGCGCGGCCAGTTCCGCCTGCTTGGCAGCATTGGCCTGTGCCAGGTCGACCGCCTCATCGCGGCTGGCTTCGAGCTGCGCGTTGAGTCCGTCCTGTGCCAATTGCGCCATGGCCAGTCGCTCTTCGAGCAAGGCAACCTCGGCCTGCGCGTTGCTCGCCCGGCGCTGCAGTTGCCAGGCCAGTGCCAGCAGCGGCAATCCCGCGCCTGCCAGACCGAGCAATACGCTGGTCAAGTCCATAGCCATAGCCACTCCTGCCGATTCGATAAAGCCTGAAGGTTAACCAAGGCGTGGGACGTTGGACAGCTCAGTCTTCGAGCAGACCGAGTTCCTGTTGCGCACGTCGATCACCGGCACGCGCGGCCATACGCAACAGGTCGTGACCGATACGGCGGTCCCGGGCGTTGCCGCATTCCCGGCACATCAACTGACCGAGACGGCTTTGCGCCGCGACCACGCCTTCGCGTGCCGGCTGTTTGAGCAGGCGTCCCGCCAGGTGCTTGGCATTGCGGCTGTCGCCCAGACGCGGACTGTCGAGCAGCCATTCGGCCACGCGCACGGAAAATCGCTTGGGAGAGGTAACACGAGGGTGTTCGGAGGTAACAGGGTCTGATACTGAGCGAAACTTCATAAAACACTGTGGGACAGATCGGAAGGCGCGCCACTCTACTCTCTTTTTCGTACAGGTAAAGTCGAAAAAAACCCGGCACGCCCGTCCTAGAGCAAGCGCTAGGGACAATCCACAGAAGCTGTGGATAACTCAGTGGACAACCGCTCCCGAACCTCCGCAAAGCCTTGTGGAATGGGGCTCGCAGTCAAACTGACGATTTTTTCACCAACAAAAAAAACCGATGTTTTTCATTGACTTAAACTTTTGATACAGGCAGCCATGCGAGTCAGGATTGATATGACAGTGTGGTTACAGCTTGCGCAACTAATGTGCACAAGTACCTGTTACCCGGTTATATGGATGCGCTTTTTCGGGTCGTTTTGCTCCTCAGGCTGGGGACAAGCGGGTTGGCGATGGCCAGGGTTGCACGCTTTTGTGGCGACGGGTGGCTCCTTTGCGAGCGGGCGTGCTCCTCACAGTCAGCCGCGATCCTCGGCGGGAATGAGCCGGCTCACGATGGGGTCGGTAATGCCAGCCGATGGCTCGCGACCGACCGTAATCTTTTTTGCCGCAGGGTTTGCAATGCTCAGGACGTTCCGTTACTATCCGCGGCGTTAGTACCAAGCTGAAAGTCAATTCCGGTCGAACACATCCCCACGGTCAACCTTCTTCCCAGAAGCCCTTCACCGAAAAAAGCGGGAACGACCCCTCGATGGTTTCCAGGTAAATCTTGCGCCGACACTGCCTTTGAATGAATGCAAAGGGTGTTGCGAAGACCACTTACTCTGACCGAACCAGCCTGCAAATTGATCAGGATCTTCACCCCGGGCCCAGAACCTTTGCCCTCGATGTGCTGCCTGTCCTCCTAAGTACCTACCTGCCAGCCCAAGCGCGCCAACTAATTAGCGCTTCAAACTGGCTGCTTTGTTCCAGTCGGGTTCTTTGTTCGACCAATGGTGGTCGACATTACTGGAACGTTTTAACGTTGCACGGTTCTTATCCGTGTCATTTGTAGGAACACCTAATAACTATGTCGACTCAAATCCATACTCAGGATGCCATTCGCACCCTAACCAACGCTTTTGCCCCAATGAACTGCCTGATCATGGCCGCTCGCAAAGGCTGCTTCAGCTTCACCGTGGTCAATGAACACGGGATTGCTCGCCACAGCGAGCGTCTGTACCCCGATCAATACTCCAGCGCCGAACCGCTGCAGGCCGTGATCGATCGTACACGTCAGGCACTGGTTGCCTGAGAGCCGAAAAGGCTGCAAAAGCAAAAGCCCCGCACAACATGCGGGGCTTTTTATTGCCTGATGTTTCGCTTTTAGCCCTTCATGCCTAAGCACCATCGGATATAACGCTTTTGGCTCGCCGCCGGAAATATTTTAAAAACAGGCCTTTACGTCGCGAATATGACACTACACTTCAACTCAAGCGGTTTGATCCGCTTCCGGCGAGCCTGAGTCGATCCACCGCTGCCAAGGCCCCTTCAGGTTTCGCCGCCCATTACAAGAATCGAGGGCATTATGGGTATCGCTGCCAGCGAACTGTGTCGCTACGTGATCCGTCCCACACTGATTTATCTGGGACGTCACTGCGCAACGGCCGAATCTCTTTTGCTGGGGATCGCCGCCAGCCAGTCCGCCCTCGGTTCGGCCCTGCATGACCGCCGTGGCCACGGTCTCTACCGGATCACCGAGCATCGCCACCAAGCCCTTTGGGATCACTATCTGGCACTCGATCCGGAGCGTGCCAGTCTGGTTCGCGGCCTCGCCAGCCAGCATGCCTTTCTCAGCGGTCCGCACCTGGAACTGACCGTCAACCTGCGTTACGCCACCGCCATCGCCTGGCTGCTGGTCGAAGAACAAAACACCACCCTCCCCGACGCGACTGATCTGCTGGGTATGGCGCGAATCTGGCGTCAGACCTTCCAGCCGCAAGGACGTCTGCGCGACTTTACTTATGCGTGGCAAACCTGTGTTTCACCGGTGAATCAGGTCGCATGTTGACCGGCCAGTTTTACAAGATCGCTCAACAGGTCGCGAATCTGGTCGGATTGTCCTACAAAACCGCTCTAACTCAAGGCATAGGGACTATAGCGCTGGAACGAAAATGTTGGTAATTTTCGCCCCGGTGATCACCAGGAGTTCTAATAATGAAAAAAGTAATGCTCAAAACCACCCTTAGCCTCGCCGTTACCATGGCATCCACCCAGATCTTCGCAGCTGGCTTTGCCATCAACGAACACAGCATCAGCGGGATGGGTACTGGTTACGCTGGGCGATCTTCTTCTGCCGACGACGCAAGCACTGTTTATGGCAACCCTGCCGGCATGTCGCGCATCACGCGTGAACAAGTCACTGGCGGTGTTGCATTCCTCGATGCCAAGACCGATATCAGCGACGCCAGCTCCAGCCCTAACGGCGGCAGCAACAAAGGCGACATGGTGCCCTTCACCTCCGTACCTATGGGCTTCTACGTCAAACCGATCGACGAGCATTGGGCATTCGGCCTCGGCGTCTACGTGCCGTTCGGCCTGATTACCGATTACGAAAAAGGCTTTGCCGGCCGTTACTTCGGCAGCAAGTCCGAAGTACAAGTCATCACCTTCCAGCCAACCGTCAGCTACAAGTTCAACGACGTGGTGTCGATCGGTTTCGGTCCGACCATCAACCGTATCGACGGCACGCTGGAGTCCAACCTGTCGATCACCCAGGCTGCGCCGGACGGCAAGGTCAAGATCAAGGGTGACGACACCGCGCTGGGCTACAACATCGGCGTGCTGGTCCAGGCCACTGACACCACTCGTCTGGGTCTGACCTACCACTCGAAAGTCGACTACAAGCTCGAAGGCAACACCAAGGTCAACTACGGTGTGCTGGGCGCAGTCGGCCTGGGCGCCGAGCAGAAGTACGATGCGTCGCTGAAGATCACCACACCTGAATCCGTGGACTTCTCGGTCACCCAGGCGATCAACGACCGCTGGAACGTCTATGCCGGTTCGACCTGGACCCGCTGGAGCCAGCTGAAAAAGATTACCGTCGAAAACTCCGGCGTGCAGCCGCTGCTGGCCGGTCAGTTCGGCGAGATCACCGAAGAGCAGAACTGGCACGACTCCTGGGCTTACGCCGTGGGTACTTCGTACCAGCTGAACAAGGAATGGGTATTGCGTACCGGTCTGACCTTCGACCAGTCGCCGACCAACAACGTCGACCGTTCGCCACGCATTCCAACCGGCGACCGGACCATCTTCAGCATCGGTGCCGGCTGGAGCCCGACCGAAGACCTGACCATCGACGTGGCTTACTCGTACCTGAAAGAAGAGTCGATCAAGGTCCACAACCAGAACGATCGTGGCCAGACCTACGACGCCAAGTATGAAAACTCGGCAAACGGTTTCGGTGTTGGCGCGACTTACCGCTTCTGATGCTGCACGGCGAGGCTGATCCCTCGCCCACAAAAAAGCCCCGCTCTCTTTGCAGAAAGCGGGGCTTTTTTGTGCCTGCATGACCGCCAGTGTAGGAGCTGCGGCACGCTGCGATCTTTTGATTCTGATCTTTAAAATCAAAAGATCGCAGCGTGCCGCAGCTCCTACAGGAACAGGGCAAAGGCATGCATCTTCATGGTTGCAGTGGTTTTGAGGCGATAGCCTTCTCTACCGCCGCAATAAACTCCGGATCATCCGGCTTGGTCAGGCTGGAGAAATTCGCGATCACCTTGCCTTGCCGGTCGATCACGTATTTGTAGAAATTCCACTTCGGCGCGCTGCTCTGCTCCGCCAGCACTTTGAACAGGTGGGTCGCGTCATCGCCTCGGACTTTCTGCGGCTCGGTCATGGCAAACGTCACGCCGTAGTTGGCATAGCAGACCTTGGCGGTCTCGGCGCTGTCCTTGGACTCCTGTTTGAAATCATTGGACGGCACACCGAGCATTTCCAGGCCTTGCGCCTTGTACCGCTGATTCAGCGCCTCAAGCCCCTCGAACTGCGGAGCAAAGCCACAGAAACTGGCGGTATTGATCACCACCAGCGGTTTGGCGGCGTAGCGCTGACAGAGATCGATGGATTCCTTGGCACGCAGCTTGGGCAGCGAACCTTGCAGCGCCTCCGGACAATCAGCGGCCTGGGCCAGTCCGGTCAACGCCATCAGCAACGCGGGTACAGCACACCAGCGCATGAGCATGTCGGGCATCCTTTAGCAGTCATCAGACCTCGACGTTACTCGCCCTCCAAGCCTACAAGCAAGCGCCCATGCCCAACTGCATCAGCGCCAGGCCACCCTGATGCCAGCCCCACCACACCAGCGCCAGCAACAGGGCGCCGAGTGCCGTGAAGACGAGTCGCGGCCAGGTGCGCTTCATGCTGCGCTCACACCCGGTTGCAGGCGCGCGACCGGACGTTCGCGTACCGGCCAGTTCAGCGCCGCCGCCAACAGGCTCAAGAGAATCGCCACTTGCCAGATCAAGTCATAACTCCCGGTACGGTCATACACCACCCCGCCCAGCCAGCCGCCGAGGAACGAGCCGAGCTGGTGAAACAGGAACACGATACCGCCGAGCATGGACAGATTGCGCACACCAAACAAGGTCGCCACCGTACCGTTGGTTAACGGCACCGTCGACAGCCACAGGAAGCCCATGGCCATACCGAACAGGTACGCCGAAGTCGTCGTCACCGGCAGCCACAGGAACAGCACGATCACCACCGCGCGCAGCAGGTATAACGCCGTCAGCAGACGCGGTTTGGACATGCGCCCGCCAAGCCAGCCGGCGGTATAAGTCCCGAAGATGTTGAACAGCCCGATCAGCGCCAGCACCGTGGTGCCGACCGTGGCGGGTAGATGTTGATCGACCAGATAGGCCGGCAGATGCACACCGATGAACACCACCTGAAAGCCGCAGACGAAAAAACCGAACGCCAGCAGCCAGAAGCCGGAATGCGAACAGGCTTCGCGCAGCGCTTCAGACAGGGTTTGTTCATGGCCCAGCACCGGCAGCGGCTTGTCCTTGAGCATGCTCACCAGCGGCACAATCAGCGCCACCAGCAGGCCGAGCACCAATAGCGCAGCCGACCAGCCGAGCCAGCCGATCAGGCCCAGTGTGCCGGGCAGCATGGCGAACTGGCCGAACGAGCCGGCGGCGCTGGCAATGCCCATGCCCATGCTGCGTTTTTCCGGCGGCACCGCACGACCGACGACGCCGAGGATCACCGAGAACGAAGTACCGGACAGGCCGATACCGATCAGCAGGCCCGCGCTCAACGACAAGCTCAGCGCCGAATCCGACAAGCCCATGAACACCAAGCCCAAGGCGTAGAGCACACCGCCGACCAGCACCACTTTGGCCGCACCGAAACGGTCAGCCAAAGCCCCGGTGAACGGCTGTGCCAGGCCCCAGATCAGGTTCTGCAAGGCGATGGCGAAGGCAAACACCTCGCGCCCCCAGCCGAACTGCGCGCTCATCGGCGACAGGAACAGACCGAAGCCGTGCCGCACGCCCAATGACAACGCCAGAATCAGCGCACTTCCCAGCAACACCCAACCGCACGTACGCCACATCGATGTCATTGTTATTCTCCAGGCGCGGGTATATACCCGCTTAGATCCGCAAAAACTGGCCCTCAGGCCAGTTCGTCCAACAGTCGCAGCAAGGTTTCACGCTTCTCGGCGCCCAGGCGATCGATCAATCGCTGCTGCGCCGCTTCCCAGGCCGGCAGCGCCGCTGCCAGACGCTGCACACCGGCCTCGGTGAGCCTGACGATGCGATTACGCATGTCTTCGCCCTCGGCCAAGGCCACCAGGCCCTCACCTTCCAGCACTCGCAGATTGCGCCCCAGCGTGCTGCGATCCAGGCCCATGGCTTCGGCCAGCTCGGAAATGCTCGGTTGATCCAGACGCTGCAGGTTGCACAGCAAAGAATACTGGGCAACGTTGATCCCGAAGCCGTCGAGAGCGCCGTCGTAATGCCTGCTGACGCCACGCGCGGCGCGACGCAGGTTGGTGCACAAACACTGAGAAGGAAGCATGATGCGTGTATATACCCGTGACTGTGTTAAATCAAGTTACATGTGTTTTTTCAGTCGTATTTCCGGTGCCGGACAGACTGCTATCGCGAGCAGGCTAACGCTTACAAAGAGACCGCATTCCCCTGTAGGAGTGAGCCTGCTCGCGATGAGGCCAGGACAGGCAACATAAATATGTCAGACCAACACCACCCCAACCAGCACCGCCACTTCCAGCAACTCCAGCAACGCCCCCGCCGTATCACCCGTGGTCCCGCCCAACCGCCGCATCATCAGTTGCCGCAGCCAGACAAACACGCCGAACGCGACAACCAGCGCCACCAGCGCTTTACCCCCGGCGATCAACAAACAGCCCAGCGCACTCCCCCCCAGCACCCACCAACCCGCCTTGCGCGGCAGATGATCGGCCAACGCCTGCCCCAACCCTCCAGCCCGCACATACGGCGTGGTCAGAAACAACCCCAGCAACGCCGCGCGCCCGAGCAGCGGGACGATGATCAGCGTGAGCCCGTGCCCTTGCTCAATCAGCGCCAGCAACGCGGTGAACTTGAGCAGCAACACCAGCACCAGCGTCACCACCGCGATCGGCCCGCTGCGCGGATCTTTCATGATGGTCAGCGTGCGCTCACGATCACCGAAGCCTCCGAGCCAGGCATCGGCGCTGTCGGCCAGCCCGTCGAGGTGCAGCGCGCCGCTGAGCAGCACCCACACCGTCAGCAACAGCGCCGCATGCAGCAACAACGGCGCGCCGGCCAGTGCCAGGTTCAGCGCCCAGAGGATCAACCCGAACAGCAGCCCCACCAGCGGATAAAACAGCAACGAACGTCCGAGCTGTTCCGGCTCCGGCATCCCCGGCAGACGAATCGGCAAGCTGCTGAGAAATTGCAGGGCGATCCACAGTGGCAGCATGTCAGTGCCCTTCCTTGAGCGAGCCGTCGGCCGCAACGGTCAGGGCAAACAGCGAAGCATGCGCGACTTCGACATTGAGCAACTGCTCACGCGGCAAGCCACGCGCCTGCGCCAGCAACAGACGCATCACGCCGCCATGACTGATCAGCAACACGCGCTCGCCGGCACAGGCCTGCTGCAACCGCGCAACCGCGCCCAGCACGCGTGCGGCAAAAACGCTGACCGGCTCACCCTGCGGTGGCGTGAAGGCATACGGATCAGCCCAGAACCGCCCCAGCGCGTCGGCGTCGGTTTCCATCAGCGCTGCGGCGCTTTGCCCTTCCCAGGCGCCGAAATGCAATTCCTGCAGATCCTTGTCCAGTTGCACCGGCAGGTTCAGTTGCTCGCCCAGTTCGGCGGCAAACCGCGCGCAACGCTGCAGCGGCGAACTGACCAGTCGATCCCACGGCCCGCCCGCCACCACGGCTGCACGCATCTGCGCCCAACCTTTTTCGGTGAGCGCATCATCGAGACTGCCACGCAAACCGCCGCCCAGTTCGGTCTCTCCGTGACGCAACAGGTCCAGACGCAAGGTCATGCCGGACGGTCCGCCACCGCGGCTTCGGCGAACGTCGCCATCTGCCCGTGCAGATCGCAAGCCAGGCGCAACAGCGGCACCGCCAACGCCGCCCCGCTGCCCTCGCCCAGACGCAAGCCGAGCTCCAGCAACGGTTCCGCGCCGAGGGTTTCCAGCACGTGGCGATGGCCTGGCTCGGCACCACGATGGCCGAACAACAGCCACTCGCGGCACGCCGGATTCAGGCGCACTGCCACCAGCGCAGCGACCGTGCAGATAAAGCCGTCCACCAACACCGCAACGCCTTCCTGGGCACAGGCCAGATACGCGCCGACCAGCGCGGCAATTTCAAAACCGCCGAGGTTGAACAGGGTTTGCAGCGCATCGCCACGCTGCGCCGCGTGCAGCGCCAGCGCGCGCTGGATCACTTGCGCCTTATGGCTGACGCCTTCGGCATTCAGCCCGGTGCCGGGACCGGTCAGATGCGCCACCGGGCAATCGAGCAAGGCACAGGCCAGCGCACTGGCGGCGGTGGTATTGCCGATGCCCATCTCACCACCGATGAACAGTTGCGCGCCGGCTGCTTTCGCCCGCAGCACACTGTCGCGCCCGGCCTGCAAGGCGAGTTCGCCCTGCGCCTGAGTCATTGCCGCGCCCTTGGCGAAATTCGCCGTGCCCGGGCCGACATTCAGGTGCAACACGCCCGGCAGGTTCAACGTCGGCGTCACCGTGCCCAGGTCCACCACTTCCAGTTGTGCATCGAGCTGACGCGCCAGCACGCTGATCGCCGCGCCGCCGCTGACGAAATTGAGCAGCATCTGCCCGGTGACTTCCTGCGGGAACGCTGACACCCCTTCCGCAACCACGCCATGATCGCCGGCAAAAATCGCGATCCAGACCTGCTCCAGCGTCGGCTTGACCTGCCCCTGCAATCCGGCCAGTTGCACCGCCACGGTTTCGAGGCGACCGAGGGAGCCGGCCGGTTTGGTCAGCTGCTGTTGGCGCGCCGCCGCTTGCTCAACGATCTGGGCATTCACGGGTTTGCACGGGTTCAACCACCACGCTTGAGTCATAACGCAGGTCCTTTCAGGGTCAGGGGCAGGCCGGCGACGGTCAGGACAACACGCTGACAGCGCTCAGCCAGAGCTTGATGCAGCCAACCGGCTTCATCGACGTAGCGGCGAGTCAATTCGCCCAGCGGCACGACACCCATTCCGGTCTCGTTGCTGACAAAAATGATTTCCCCCGGCAATGACGCCAGGCAGTACAGCAGGGCTTCGCGCTCAGCGGCGAGACGCTCGGCGTCATCGAGCATCAGCAGATTGGTCAGCCACAGGGTCAGGCAGTCCACCAGCAGGCAGCGCTCGGCGCTGGCGTTGTCCCGCAGGACGCGGGCCAGTTCCAGCGGTTCTTCGATCAACGCCCATGCGGCCGGGCGACGGGCGCGGTGATGGGCGACACGCGCGTTCATTTCGCCGTCCAGCGGTTGGCTGGTGGCGATGTAGGTGACCGCCAGTTGGCTGTCGCTGGCGAGTTTTTCCGCCAGGCGACTTTTGCCTGAACGGGCGCCGCCGAGGATCAGTTGGAGCATGGTTCATTCCTTCAAATTGGCGGTGTACCGACTTCAGCCATCGCGAGCAGGCTCACTCCTACAGGAGATCGCGAACAATCCACTGTAGGAGTGAGCCTGCTCGCGATGATTCCACCTCAGATCCCACAAAGCTGACGCAATAGCGCGGTATCCAGATGTTTCTCCACCAGGTCCGCCAGGCGCTCGATATCGCGCTCGCGCAAGCCGTGGTAATCCACTTCCTGCACATCACCCAAACCGGCCCAACGCAGCAACGCGGCACTGGCCTGCGGCGCTTCGAACAAGCCGTGCAGATAGGTGCCGAACACCTGCCCGTCCAGACTCTGCGCACCGTCGCAACGACCGTCGTCCAGATGCACCGCCGCGTTCTCCAGCGCCGGCCCCACCGTCACGCCCGCATGGATTTCATAGCCACTGACCTCAGCCTGTTCCAGCGCCAGACGCCCGCGCACGTTGCGCAATTGCTTCTCGGCTTCCAGCGTCGTTTCGAATGCGAGCAAACCCAGACCGGCACTTGACCCCGGCGCGCCTTCCAGCCCCAGCGGGTCATGCACCTGCTCGCCGAGCATCTGCAGGCCACCGCAGATCCCCAGCAGCTTGCCGCCATAGCGCAGGTGCCGATCGATCGCCGTGTCCCAGCCGTTGGCGCGCAGATACGCCAGATCGCTGCGCACGCTTTTCGAGCCCGGCAGGATGATCAGATCGGCAGCAGGAATCGCCTGCCCCGGGCCGATGAATTGCAGGTCCACTTGCGGATGCAAACGCAGCGGATCGAAATCGGTGTGGTTGCTGATGCGCGGCAGCACCGGCACCACCACTTTCAGCACTTGCTCGGCCTTGTCGGTCTGGCGCTGGTCGATGCCGTCCTCGGCTTCCAGGTGCAGATCCATCACATACGGCAACACGCCGACTACCGGTTTGCCGGTGCGCTGTTCCAGCCAGTCGAGGCCCGGTTGCAGCAGGGCGATGTCACCGCGAAAACGGTTGATGATGAAGCCCTTGACCCGCGCCTGCTCACTCGGCGACAGCAGCTCGAGGGTGCCGACCAGATGCGCAAACACTCCGCCACGATTGATGTCGGCAATCAGCAGCACCGGGCAATCCACCGCTTCGGCAAAGCCCATGTTGGCGATGTCGCCGGCACGCAGATTGATCTCGGCCGGCGAGCCTGCGCCCTCGACCATCACCAGCGGATACGCCGCGCTGAGCCGCTCATGCGAAGCCAGCACCGCTTGCATGGCGATGGCTTTGTAGTCGTGGTAAGCCACGGCGTTCATCGTGGTGACCGCCCGGCCATGGATGATGACTTGGGCGCCGGTGTCGCTGTTGGGTTTGAGCAGCACCGGGTTCATGTCGGTGTGCGGCTCAAGATGTGCGGCTTGCGCCTGCACCGCTTGCGCGCGGCCGATCTCGCCGCCGTCGGCGGTCACCGCACTGTTGAGCGCCATGTTCTGCGGTTTGAACGGCACCACTGCCACACCCTGACGGGTGGCCCAGCGGCACAGCGCCGTCACCAGCGTGCTTTTACCGGCGTCGGAAGTGGTGCCCTGCACCATCAGGGTGGTCATTTCGGTTCCTTGGCAAAGGCTTGCAGCGCCTGTTCGAGGCGCGCTTCTTCAGCCGCGTTGGCCGGCAAGCCGAAACGCAGACTGCTGTTGTGGATGAAGATGCGCAGGAGGATGCCGCGTCGGGCCATGAATTCGTGCAGCGCAGGCGCGTGCTCGGTGATCAGCCACTGGAACAGCGCGCAACCGCCCTGGGGTTTGAAACCGTAGCGCTCCAGCAGCCGCGCCAGACGTTCGCTGGCCTCTTCGCTGCGAATGCGTTGCCGGGTGTGCGCTTCGGTGTCTTGCAGGCAGGCTTGCCCGAGCCCCCGCGTCGGCCCGCTTACCGCCCACGGCCCGACCTGCTCGGCGAGCAACCTGAGCAACTTGCGCTCGGCCAGCACAAAGCCCAACCGCACCCCGGCCAGACCGAAGAATTTGCCGAACGAGCGCAACACGATCAGGCCGACTTGGTGGGTATGCGACGCCAGACTCAGGTGCGGCGTGTTGTCCATGAATGCTTCATCGACCACCAGCCAGCCGCCCCGCTGGGCCAGCCGCGCGTGCCAGTCGAGCAGTCGCGCCGGGGTCAGGCTCAGGCCGGTCGGGTTGTTCGGATTGACCACCACCAGCACGTCGAGACTGTCGAGAAAGAATTCGACTTCCTGCTCCAGCACTTCGCGCACGATGTAGCCGCTGCGCCGCCACGCCTCGGCGTGCTCGGCATAACACGGCGACAACACGCCGACCTTGCCGGCGCGGCGCAGACGCGGCAGCAACTGGATCGCCATCTGCGAACCGGCCACTGGCAGCACTTGGACAGCGCCGTAGTAATCGCACGCAGCCTGTTCCAGTCCGTCGTCGGTTTCCGGCAACCGCGCCCACGCGCGCAGGGGAATTTCCGGCACGGGAAAAGGCCACGGCGCAAGGCCGCTGGACAGGTCGAGCCAGTCCGCCTCGGCGATGCCGTAATCGAGTGCGGCCTTGCGCAGCCGGCCACCGTGCTCAAGCATAGAATTCAGCCCCCACGCAGAGAATCAGCAGCCATAACCATACCCCGCGCTGGACCAATTGCCAGCCGCGATCAATCGAATCGGCATCCGCCGGCGCACCTTCGCCCAGTTGCGGACGCTCATGCAGTTCGCCGTGATAGATCGCCGGCCCACCCAACTCGACATTCAACGCCCCGGCACCTGCCGCCATCACTGGACCGGCGTTGGGGCTGTCCCATTTCGGCGCCTGCGTGCGCCAGCATTTCCAGGCGAGCCGGGTGTTACCCAGCAGCGCGTAGGTCAGCGCCACCAGCCGCGCCGGAATGTAGTTGAGCACGTCGTCGATTTTTGCCGCGCACCAGCCGAAGCGCTCGAAGCGTTCGTTGCGATAGCCCCACATTGCGTCGAGCGTGTTGCTCAAGCGGTAGAGCACCACGCCCGGCGCACCGGCCACGACAAACCAGAACAACGCCGCGAACACCGCATCACTACCGTTTTCCAGCACCGATTCGGTGGCGGCACGGGCGACGGCGGTGCTGTCGAGCTCGCTGGTCTGGCGGCTGACCAGATACCCGACGCGTTTGCGCGCCTCCTCCAGATCATCACCGCGCAGGGCTTTGGCCACGGGTTCGACGTGTTCGCCAAGACTGCGCATGCCGAGGGCACAATACAGCGCGAGAATCTCGACGATCCAGCCCACGTATGGTGCCCAGGAAAACGCGGTGGCGAGCAGCGTCAGCGGCAGCACCGCGATCACCCAGGCGGTGACCCCATGACTGCGCCAGCCGCGCCCGCCCGCATTGAAACGGCGCTCGATGCGCCCGGCAAAATTGCCGAACGCCACCAGCGGATGCCAGCGTTTCGGTTCACCCAGCAGCGCATCCAGCGCGACCGCAGCGACACTCAACAACGCCACACTCATTGACTCACTCCCCAATAATTTTCATACAGCAACTCATTGAGCGGACGCGCCTGCGCCCACCCTTCGAGCACCAGCATCGGCGCCGGATAGAATGCCTTGACCGGGCCCAGGCACAGCACCGCCAGCGGCTTGGCTCCAGCCGGCAGCTGCAGCAGATCGGCCAGTGCCTGTGGTTCGAACAGCGACACCCAGCCCATCCCCAGGCCTTCGGCACGCGACGCCAGCCACAGGTTCTGGATCGCGCAGGACAACGAGGCCATGTCCATTTCCGGCAGCGTACGACGGCCGAAAATGTGTTTTTCACGATCATCCATCAGCGCCGCGACCAACACTTCGGCGCAGTCGTTGATGCCTTCGACCTTGAGCTTCATGAACTCGTCGCTGCGCTCGCCGAGGGCAGTGGCTGTGCGGATGCGTTCTTCTTCCACCAGATTCTGGATCTGCCCGCGCAGTGCGCGATCGCTGATACGGATGAAACGCCACGGCTGCATCAGGCCGACACTGGGCGCCTGATGCGCGGCTTCGAGCAGGCGACGCAGCAGCTCCGGTTCGACCGTGCCACCGATGAAGTGGCGCATGTCGCGGCGTTCGGCGATGGCTTTATAGACCGCTGCGCGTTCGGCTTCGGAAAATGCGTTGTCTGTCATGGCCCTTTCGCGAGCAGGCTCGCTCCCACAAGGGATCGCATTTCTTCAGTCACCACCGTTTCAACTGTGGGAGCGAGCCTGCTCGCGAAGGCGGCTTCGGAGTCAGGCGCAAACAGTGCTGCGACAGCCACAGGATTCGACGGGAAATAGAAGTGCACATAAGAGGCCGTCATCCGCCCTTCGCGATAAACCGCCTCGGCGCCACGCCCGCCATTCGGGCTCAGGCCCCGGGCAATCGGCGCCAGCTCGGTGGTGGTCAGGGAATGATGATAGGTGTGGCCGCGCAACGAGCCTTCCGGCAGATCCACCGCTTGCAGCGCCAGTGCCGCCAGACGCTTTTGCATCACCGCATCACCGCGCAGCAGTCCGACCAGTTCAGCGCGGGTGCCTTCGACATCGGTCAACGAGTCGAGCAGATAGAGCATGCCGCCACACTCGGCGAGCAACGGTTTACCGGCCGCGTGGTGCACCCGGATCGCCTCGAGCATCGCGGTGTTTTGCGCCAGCGCGACATGGTGCAATTCCGGGTAACCACCGGGCAGATACAGACTGTCGGCCTCGGGCAACTGCGTATCGCGGATCGGCGAGAAGAAGCTCAACTCGGCGCCCATCGCGCGCAACAGATCGAGGCTGGCGCCGTAGGTGAAGGCAAAGGCTTCATCGCGGGCGACGGCAATGCGCACGCCGTCAAGCAACGGCTCGGCGCTGATCACTTCAGGCGCGGCAAATTCCACCGCCGGTGGCAGCGCTACCTCGCAACTGCTGGCGAGGGCTTCGGCCGCGGCGTCGAGACGCAGGTCCAGATCATTGAGCTCACTGGCCTGCACCAGGCCGAGGTGCCGGCTTGGCAACTCGATCCCGGTTTCGCGGGAGAGCGCGCCGTACCAGCGCAAGCCTTCGGTGAGGCTGCCTTCAAGCAATTGCGCGTGACGCAAGGTGCCGACGCGATTGGCCAGCACCCCGGCGAACGGCAGGTCCGGCTGATAGCGCGCCAGCCCCAGCGCCAGGGCGCCAAAGGTCTGGGCCATGGCGGTGCCGTCGATCACAGCCAGCACCGGCACACCAAAATGCCGCGCCAGATCGGCGCTCGATGGCGTGCCGTCGAACAGGCCCATCACGCCTTCGATCAGGATCAGATCCGCTTCGGCAGCGGCTTCCCACAGCAGGCGCCGACTTTCCTGTTCGCCGACCATCCACATGTCGAGTTGATACACCGGCGCACCGCTGGCGCGCTCGAGAATCATCGGGTCGAGGAAGTCCGGGCCGCACTTGAAGACGCGCACCTTGCGCCCCTGATTGCGGTGCAAGCGAGCGAGTGCCGCGGTGACGGTGGTCTTGCCCTGACCGGAAGCCGGCGCGGCGATGAGGACCGCCGGGCAGTGACGTGGTGGATTCAAAGTTCGACGCCTTTCTGCGCTTTGATGCCCGCCTGGAAGGCGTGTTTGAGCATGCCCATTTCCGTCACGGTGTCGCCCATCTCGATCATTTCCGGCTTGGCCGCGCGACCGGTAACGATCACGTGCTGCATCGGTGGACGCGCCTGCAGATCGCTGAGCACCTGATCCAGATCGAGGTAGCCGTGCTTGAGGGCAATGTTCAGCTCATCCAGCACCACCAGGCCGATCGACGGGTCGCGCAGCAGTTCGCGCGACACTGCCCACGCGGCTTCGGCGGCGGCGATGTCGCGCTGGCGGTCCTGGGTTTCCCAGGTGAAGCCCTCGCCCATCACGTGAAAGCGCACTTGCTCCGGGAAGCGGCGGAAAAACAATTCCTCGCCGGTGCTGTTGCGGCCCTTGATGAACTGCACCACGCCGCACTGCATGCCGTGGCCCATGGCGCGGGCAAGCATGCCGAACGCCGAGCTGCTTTTGCCTTTGCCGTTGCCGGTCAGCACCAGCACCAGGCCGCACTCGTCCGGCGAATTGGCGATGCGTTCGTCGATCACGGCTTTTTTGCGCTGCATACGCGCCAGATGGCGTTCGTCACGCTCAGGGGAATCGGTCATGGGGGAGCTCTCCGTTGAGGCTGGATAACGGCGGGGAGGCACAAGAATAGACGGCAAAAAGCCTGGCATCGCCCACCGTGATGCCGCTGGATGGATCAGGCCGGTCTCCGGGCTCATGAGCGGCGAATCGCCTGGCTGCGCGCCTTCCCGCTTCTGTCGAGGCAGTGGCTCAAGGCGCAGCTTTTACTCATTTACCGTTGCGGGGGCAGCGCCGGGATCGTGATCGTTCTTCGCTTGAAGACAACCCTCACCGGCTTCCCTGTTTCACTCTGTCGACACGCGTCACAGAGCACCTGAAACAAGCGGCGAAGGTTAGAGGGTTGGGGGTGGAGCGTCAATTAAAGAGGGGGCCGTCGGGCGAATAACTGCCGTCGATCAATTATCTGACGCCAATCTTGTGCCATGCTGTTACAAGTGATATCAAAGAGCCATGCTTTTGATTGAAAAAGCACCTCACAACAATAAGGATGATGACGATGCAAGGCATGATCATCAGCAACCCGCGCCTGGAATTCCTGCGCCCGGTGCTAGAACGCTGGTTTGACTGTATCGACCGTTACAACGCCGTGCGCGGTGACAATGACACGCCGTACTGGCATGACGAGAAAGCCAATCTCGGATTGCTCTCCGCCGCGGCCTGGATGGCCGAACTGGTCACCCTCTGCGACACCGCCACCCGCAAGCAGAACGAGGACGGCGAGCGCAATGCCCGCGCCGATCTGTTCCTCGCCGGCGCCGAAGACCGCGCTTACATTCAGGCCACCCAGCGCTGGCCGCGGGTCAACAATCTCAACCTGACCCAGGCCCTGCTGGAGATCACCAGCGACGCCAAACGCATCAGTTTTGCCAGCGACCTCAAGCTCGGCTGCCTGTTCGTCGCGCCACAAAAAGCCCAGCACAGCGCCAGCCCCGAAGAATTGCAGGACATGGTCGACGACCTGCAAAAGGAACACACCTGCGCCGTCGCCTGGTATTTCCCCTACGCCTATCGCAAGTTGCGCAGCGAAGCGGGCAACTATCACCCGGGCATCGCCGTGCTGTTCAAAGAGGCCCGTGGCTGAGCGGTTGAACCATCGGGTGCGCCGGCTCCTCTATGATTAAGCATGCATTCATAGGGAAGATCAGTAATGCGCAAAACCCAAATCGCTCTTGTCATCGCCCTGGCCGGAGGGCTCGCCGCATGCGGTGAATCCTCCAGCCTGCAAGTTTCCGACGGCACCGGCCCGTCGCCGAAACTGCCCGAACCGAACAAAACCCTGATTCCGACAGTGAACATCGCCCCGGCGGTCGGCTGGCCTGCGGGCGGCAAACCGACTGCGGCGGCGGGCACGCAAGTGGCCGCGTTTGCCGAAGGCCTCGACCATCCACGCTGGCTCTACGTGCTGCCCAACGGCGATGTGCTGGTGGCAGAAACCAACGCTCCGCCCAAACCTGATGACAGCAGCGGTATTCGTGGCTGGGTGATGAAGAAGGTCATGGGCAAGGCCGGTGCTGGCGTGCCGAGCCCGAATCGCATCACCCTGCTGCGCGATGCCGATCACGACGGCGTGGCCGAGACCCGCACGGTGTTTCTGCAGAACCTCAATTCGCCGTTTGGCATGACCCTGGTCGGCAATGATCTGTATGTGGCCGACACCGATCGCCTGCTGCGCTTCCACTACGAACCCGGTGCGACCGAGATCAAGTCGCAGCCGATCAAGGTCACCGACTTGCCGGGCGGTACGCTGAACCATCACTGGACCAAGAACGTCATCGCCAGCAAGGACGGCAGCAAGCTGTACGTCACCGTCGGCTCGAACAGCAACGTCGGCGAAAACGGTCTGGATAAAGAGGAAGGTCGCGCGGCGATCTGGGAAGTGGATCGCGCCACCGGCAATCACCGGATCTTCGCCTCGGGCATCCGCAACCCCAACGGCCTCGCATGGGAACCCACCACGGGCGCGCTGTGGACGGCGGTCAACGAGCGTGACGAGATCGGCAGCGACCTGGTGCCGGACTACATCACCTCGGTCAAGGACGGCGGCTTCTATGGCTGGCCCTTCAGCTACTACGGCCAGCACGTGGACGTGCGCGTGAAGCCGCAAAACCTCGATCTGGTTGCCAAGGCCATCGCACCGGATTATGCCGTCGGCCCGCATACCGCTTCGCTGGGCTTGACCTTCGCCGAAGGCAACAGCCTGCCGGCGCAGTTCAAAGAAGGCGCGTTCATCGGCCAGCACGGCTCATGGAACCGCAAACCGCACAGTGGCTATAAAGTGATTTTCGTGCCGTTCGCCGCTGGCAAGCCGAACGGGGCGCCGGTGGATGTGCTGACCGGCTTCCTCGACAAGGACGAAAACGCACTGGGCCGCCCGGTGGGCGTGGTGATCGACCAGCAAGGTGGCTTGCTGGTGGCGGATGATGTGGGGAACAAGGTGTGGCGAGTCTCTTCCGCCAAGTAACGCTGGCCTGACCCAAAACAACTGTAGGAGTGAGCCTGCTCGCGATGACGGTCGATCAATCAACGTTGATGTTGAATGTGACACTGTCATCGCGAGCAGGCTCACTCCTACATTGGATTGTGAGTCATTGAACTATGGGTTATGCGCCAGATGCTCCGGCTGCAACACCCGCTTGGCACTCAGATAAGCCTTCTGCCAATACGCCTTCGACAGGCTGTCCAGCTTCACCGTGCCGCCGGTTGCCGGCGCATGCACGAAGCGCCCTTCTCCAACGTAGATCCCGGCATGACTGACCTGCGAGCCGCCATTGGTGGCGAAGAAAATCAGGTCGCCGGTCTGCAAACCTTCCTTGCCGACATTCGGCGCCTGCATCACGATCATCTCGCGCGTCGAGCGCGGCAAGCTGATACCGGCCGCATCGCGGTAGACGAAACCGATCAGGCCACTGCAATCAAACCCGGAGTCTGGCGTGTTGCCGCCCCAGCGATAAGGCGTACCGACCAGGCCGAGCGCGCGAAACAGCACGTCTTCAGCGGCGGGCGAGAACGACTGGGAAGGTCCGAACACCACCGGAGCGCGTACGACGGGCGCAGGCGGCGGAGTGCGGCTGGCGCAGGCGCTGAGCAGCGCTGCGAAGAAGATCACTGTGAGGCGGGCCGA
This sequence comes from Pseudomonas sp. 86_A, assembly GCF_017491705.1. Lineage (NCBI taxonomy): Bacteria > Pseudomonadati > Pseudomonadota > Gammaproteobacteria > Pseudomonadales > Pseudomonadaceae > Pseudomonas > Pseudomonas sp. 86_A. The sequence continues at coordinate 42,403 of NZ_JAFGYS010000003.1, forward strand.
CATCGTCATAAGCAGAACATCCTGATCTGGCTGCGGCTTTCTCTGCCGGATGGACAGAAACAAAACCGCCTGCGGAGCACGCAGGCGGTTTGCCATCAATATAGATACAGGATTCTAGCGGCTATACGACAAACTTCAAGTAAGACTTTAACTTCACCTTGTAAAGTCTAGGTCTACTCCGGTGCCGCGGGCCGTTTTTGTCGCCACGGACATGGCGACAACGGGGAATTACTTGCGAGCGGTGACCACGGTCGGTGCCATCGCGAGGGCGCGCTTGGCTTCGATGAAGGTCTTGCTCCAGTAGCTGTCACCCAGGCTGTCGATGCGAACACCGCCGCTGCGACGACTGCTGGAGTGAATGAACTGGTTGTCACCCAGGTAGATCCCGGCGTGACTCACACGACCGCGACGACCGTTGGTGGCGAAGAACAGCAGATCGCCCGGCTCAAGATTGCTGCGCGAGACCAGAGGAGCATCCACATTGATCATTTCGCGGGTGGAGCGCGGCAGGTTCATGCCAGCTTCTTCGCGGAACAGGTAGCCGATGAAACCGCTGCAGTCGAAACCGGCTTCAGAGGTACCGCCGAAACGGTAACGGGTACCGATCAGGGACATGCCGCGTTCGAGGATGCTGTCGGCCAGAACCGGAAGCTCGTAGGGCTTCTTGCCGTTGAAATCGGCGAGTTCTTTTTCGGTGGCCAGCTCTTCCTGGTAAATAACGGAAGACTGAGCCGTGGCGGAATTTTTAACCTGTTGAGGCTGCTCTTGGACTGGAGAATGAGCAGCGCAACCGAACAACAGGGTGACGAGTGCGAGAGGCACGAGGGGTGCGAAGCGATTTAGCATGGGCACGACCGTGGCTGAAGTTGTAAAGAAGCCGAGACTATGCCCGCTATCGGCCTCATTTGCAAATTCAATCGATCTTTTTGTGACTTCCCGGTTTCTCGTCTACATCTAAGCGCTTAAGCCCATTTGAATCGATACGCGGTCTGCACACAGTGCGGAAAAGCGGATTTTCTGGCGCCTGAAATATGTCGAAACCGTCCGAAAGCCCCGAATTTAAAGGGCTGCACTACCAACCAAGGGTTTCTTTCAGGAACGGAATTGTCAGCTTGCGTTGTGCCTGCAGCGAGGCCTGATCCAGCTGTTCGAGCAGGTCGAACAATGCACTCATGCTGCGGGTGCCCCGGGTCAAAATAAAATGCCCGACTTCATCGGTCAGGTGCAGACCGCGACGCGAAGCGCGCAATTGCAGCGCGCGCAATTTGTCTTCATCGGAAAGCGGCCGCATCTGGAAGATCAGCGCCAGGGTAAGGCGCGATTTGAGGTCGGCCAGTTTGACCGGCAGCTCACGAGGCGAGGTAGAAGCGGCAATCAGCAAGCGCCGACCGCTGTCACGCAGACGGTTGAACAGGTGAAACATTGCCTCTTCCCAGTCCGCCTTGCCGGCAATCACCTGCAGGTCATCGAGGCAGACCAGTTCGTACTGTTCAAGGTTGTCGAGAATTTCGATACCGCGATCCATCAACTCGGCCAGCGGCAGGTACACCGCCGGTTCACCCATCTGTTCGAACCGCAGGCACGCGGCCTGCAACAGATGCGTGCGCCCTACCCCGTGCTTGCCCCACAGGTAAATCAGACTTTCGGTCCAGCCGGCGTCGGCTTCGCATAGGCGCTCGACATAGCCGAGTGCAGCGGCATTGGCGCCTGGGTAGTAGTTGATGAAGGTGGCGTCGTCACGCAGACGCACACCTAGGGGCAGCTGAATCGGTTTCATGCTGACTGAACAGTTCTCAAGGAACCGTTAGTGGCCTCTGTGTAAAGTTTGCGAAGTTTATACCCGTGAAGCTGAGCGCACAATGCGACAGACCCCAAGCAAAATCAAAGGTTTGCGTTAACACGCTGGTTTTATGACAGTTTCTCTGACGCGGCGCTGAGCAAATCCGGCGCAATGCCGGGCCGCCCGCGAAGACGTTACAGTTCGGGCTCATCCGTCCCGCTGTAGATATCGGAGTCTTTATACAAATCATGGACGTGACGCACCAGCACCATGATCACCGCTGCCACCGGCAGCGCCAACAGCACACCGGTAAAACCGAAGAGCTCGCCACCGGCCAGAATCGCAAAGATCACCGCCACCGGGTGCAGGCCAATCCGGTCACCCACCAGCAGTGGCGTCAGCACCATGCCTTCCAGGGCCTGGCCCACCATGAATACCGCGACAATCCCGATCATCGGGTACAGATCGCCACCGAACTGGAACAACCCGGCAATCAGCGCCGCGCCAATCCCGATCACGAAGCCCATGTACGGCACGATCGCTGCCAGCCCCGCGATCAGGCCGATCAACAGCCCCAACTCCAGACCGACAATCATCAAGCCCGCCGCATAGATCACGCCCAGCGCCAGCATGACCAGCAATTGCCCGCGCACGAACGCACCCAGCACCTCATGGCACTCACCGGCCAACGAGACGATGGTTTCTTCACGATCGCGCGGCAACAGGCTGCGGATCTTGGCCATCATCACGTCCCAGTCGCGCAGCAGGTAGAAGCTCACAACCGGAATCAGCACCAGATTCGCCAGCCAGCCAATCAGCGCCAGGCTGGAAGCCGTGGCTTGACTGAGCACCACACCGACGATGTCAGTGGTCTGGCCCATGTGCTCGCTGATCGCGGCCTTGACCTTGTCGAACTTCCAGAAGCCGTCCGACAGCCCCAGCTTCGACTGTGCCCACGGCAGCGCCGTATGTTGCAGCCAGTCGAGCATCTGCGGCGCGAGTTCGTACAAGCGCAGCAATTGCTTGGCGAGCATCGGCACCAGCACCAGCATCAACGTGGTGACGATCAACGTGAACAAGGCAAACACCGCGATCACGCCCCAAGTACGGGACAGGCCGAGACGCTCCAGGCGATCCACCAGCGGATCGAACAGATACGCCAGCAGCAGCGCCACCAGAAACGGCGTGAGGATCGGATGCAGCAACCAGACGAACGCGCACAGCAGGACTACCCCGCCAAGCCAGAACCAACGCCGCGTATCAGCCATGTACCACTCCTACTGCTTCTATATAAAGAAAGACTTACCAGCGAAACCGCAACGACGGTGCCACCGGGGTCGGAACCGGCGCTGCAACAGGCACAGCCCCTGCGACGGCGGGCTGCGGCGCTGCGACGGGGGTCGGCGCTTCGGCCGGCAACTCCTGCAACTTCGCCAGCGACAATTGCGCGCGCAACTGATCGGCACTGCCGTTGACCCGATACACGATGCGATCGCCATCGACACTTTGCAGACGCACACCGAATGGTTCGAGTAACCGCAGCAGTGCGGCGTAATGCTCCAGATTCATGCCCTGCACTTCGAGGGTCTGTTGACCCGAAGCGCCAGGTTTGGCGACAAATCGCGGCGCCAGACGCTCGGCCACCGCCAGCATCACCGCATCGGCCACAGCAGCCTGATCGGCGCCCTGCACGCTGCCGGCCTCTTTCTGGTCGCCCAGCCACAGATGCCATTTGGCCTGCCACTGCCCGCCCTCTTCGTGCGCATGCACCGCGAGCAAGGCATCCGCGCCGTATCGCTCCGAGGCACCGCGCAATGGCGCTGGATCAGTGCCATCCAGCACCGGCGCGGTAGCCACCAGTTGTTCACTCAGGTCCGCCAGCGGCAAGCGCAATGGCAGGCCACGATGCTGGGCCGCCGCACGCAATGGCGCAGCGGCAGACTGACCGTCGCCGACCAGACTCGAGCCTTCAGTCGAATCGTTCAGCCACCAGCTCAGAATCGACGGCCGACTTGCGCCCCACAATGACAACCCTGCCCGACGCAGCGCCTGCTCGGTGGTGGCCGGATCGAAATCGACCTTCAGCACTTCCGGCGGCCCGGCATCGAAGCCGAATTGGCTGATGATCTGTTGCGGATCCTTGCGAATCGCCGCCAGCCCCGGATTCTGCGGGGCCTTCGGGTCACCGGTCAGACGCAGCACCAAGGTATCCAGCGCCGCCTGAGTGGCGCGATCACGCTCTTCCGGTGCCTGGCTGCTGACCGGCTGACGTACTTGATAGAGACCCTTGAGGTTTTCGGCATGACTCGCCAGGCTGACCACAGACAAACAACCCACAACCAACAATTTACAAAAACGCATGGAAAATTCCCGTCGACAGGAGCGGCTGGAACAGGCCGCGTGAACCGGTTAAGCAAGGCTGTGACAATCTGCCATCGCAAAACATTCACACGCTAGCGGTAAGTTTTTGCACAGTGATAACGATAGACGGTTAATCGGCACACCTTATACAGGCAGCCACCGGGCACAATTGCAAAAAATTTCAGTCGATTATGCCTCTGCCCGTCGGCGCGAGGATGGCCGCTGCCCCTCAAGCCTGATAAAATCGCGCGCCTTCGCAGACCGGCAACAGCCGGGCACCCCGAAATTCGCGTGAGGCCATCGCCCTCTCGATTTCGATGTTCCCGCTGAACTCGGTCGTTACCCCTGAATCCCCTCCCCTAAAGGCCTGGATCATGAGCAAGCAACCCTCCCTGAGCTACAAGGACGCCGGTGTAGACATCGACGCCGGTGAAGCATTGGTCGAACGCATCAAGAGCGTCGCCAAGCGCACTGCGCGCCCGGAAGTCATGGGCGGCCTGGGCGGTTTCGGCGCCCTCTGCGAAATCCCGGCCGGCTACAAGCAGCCTGTGCTGGTTTCCGGCACCGACGGCGTCGGCACCAAGCTGCGCCTGGCGCTGAACCTGAACAAGCACGACAGCATCGGCATCGACCTGGTTGCGATGTGCGTCAACGACCTCGTGGTTTGCGGCGCTGAGCCACTGTTCTTCCTCGACTACTACGCCACCGGCAAACTCAACGTCGACACCGCTGCCCAGGTTGTAACCGGCATCGGCGCCGGCTGCGAACTGTCGGGTTGCTCGCTGGTCGGCGGCGAAACCGCTGAAATGCCAGGCATGTACGAAGGCGAAGACTACGACCTGGCCGGTTTCTGCGTCGGCGTGGTGGAAAAGGCTGAAATCATCGACGGCTCGAAAGTCGCCACCGGCGACGCGCTGATCGCCCTGCCATCGTCCGGCCCGCACTCCAACGGCTACTCGCTGATCCGCAAGATCATCGAAGTGTCCGGCGCCGACATCGAGAACATCCAGCTCGACGGCAAACCGCTGACCGACCTGCTGATGGCCCCGACCCGTATCTACGTGAAGCCGCTGCTCAAGCTGATCAAAGACACCGGCGCCGTCAAAGCCATGGCCCACATCACCGGTGGCGGCCTGCTGGACAACATTCCGCGCGTGCTGCCGAAAGGCGCTCAGGCCGTGGTTGACGTGGCCAGCTGGACTCGCCCGGCGGTCTTCGACTGGCTGCAAGAGAAAGGCAACGTTGACGAGACCGAGATGCACCGCGTGCTGAACTGCGGCGTGGGCATGGTGATCTGCGTGGCTCAGGAGCACGTTGAAGTAGCCCTGAACACCCTGCGCGACGCCGGCGAGCAGCCTTGGGTCATCGGCCAGATCGCTGCCGCTGCCGAAGGCGCTGCTCAGGTTGATCTGCAGAACCTTAAGGCTCATTAATGTCCGCAACCTGTGATGTCGTGGTGCTGTTGTCCGGCACCGGCAGTAACTTGCAGGCTCTGATCGACAGCACGCGGACCGGCGACAGCCCGGTCCGCATCGCTGCGGTGATTTCCAACCGCGCCGACGCCTACGGCCTGCAACGCGCCAGTGATGCGGGTATCGCCACCCGCTCGCTGGATCACAAAGCCTTCGAAGGTCGCGAGGCCTTCGATGCAGCCCTGATCGAACTGATCGACGAATTCAAACCGAAACTGGTGGTACTGGCCGGCTTCATGCGCATTCTCAGCGCTGATTTCGTGCGTCACTACCAGGGTCGTCTGCTCAATATCCACCCGTCGCTGCTGCCCAAATACAAAGGGTTACACACTCATCAGCGCGCGCTGGAGGCCGGCGACGCCGAGCACGGCTGCTCCGTGCACTTCGTCACCGAGGAACTCGATGGTGGACCACTGGTCGTACAGGCAGTAATACCGGTAGAGTTGCACGACACGCCGCACAGTCTGGCGCAGCGAGTTCATGTTCAGGAACACCTGATCTACCCGATGGCTGTACGCTGGTTTGCCGAAGGCCGACTGGCACTCGGTGACCAAGGTGCTTTACTGGACGGCCAGTTACTCGCGGCCAGCGGCCATTTGATTCGACACTAGGAGATTTTATGCGTCGCGCCCTGCTCTTCGCTTGCGCCTTGCTCGCCCTGCCCTTCGCGCAGGCGGCAGACCTTCAACCGTTCTCCGCCAGCTACACCGCCGACTGGAAGCAGCTGCCCATGAGCGGCACCGCCGAACGCAGCCTGACCAAGCAAGCCAACGGCGTCTGGAAACTCAGCTTCAAGGCATCGATGATGATCGCCAGCCTGACTGAAGAAAGCACCCTGACCCTGGACAAGGATACGCTGCTGCCACAGTCCTACCATTTCGAACGCGGTGGTCTGGGCAAGGCGAAAAAGGCTGATCTGGACTTCGACTGGAACAGCAAGATGGTCACCGGCACGGATCGTGGCGATCCGGTCAAGGTTCCGCTGAACCGCGGCATGGTCGACAAGTCCACTTACCAGCTGGCCCTGCAACATGACGTGGCCGCCGGCAAAAAGACCATGAGCTACCAGGTGGTCGATGATGGTGAAGTCGACACTTATGACTTCCGCGTACTGGGCTCCGAGAAGGTCGAAACCAAGGCCGGCCAGATCGACGCGATCAAAGTCGAGCGTGTGCGCGACCCGACACAAAGCAAGCGCATCACTGTCCTGTGGTTCGCCAAGGACTGGGATTACCTGCTAGTCCGCCTGCAACAGGTTGAAACCGACGGCAAGGAGTACAACATCATGCTCCAGGACGGCACGGTCAACGGCAAAACCGTTAAAGGCAGCTGATCCGCCGCTAAAACGAAAAGCCCCGCCAATGCGGTAATGTTGTTCACTTAAGCCCAACACTGTGACTGTGGCGAGGGAGCTTGCTCCCGCTGGGCTGCGTAGCAGTCCCTCTTTTGGGGCCGCTTCGCGACCCAGCGGGAGCAAGCTCCCTCGCCACGAGTTTCAATTGAACGCAAAATTTCTTAAGTGAGCAGAATTACGCCAATGCGGGGCTTTTTTGTGCCTGCCTTTCTAGTCCTGAGCCGGGTGCAATACCTGTAGGAGTGAGCCTGCTCCCTCCCACAGGGTTCAGCGCGGTCTTCAACGGTCAGATCAGACCGAAAATTTCGCCACCATATTGTTCAAATCCACCGCCAGTCGCGACAGTTCCTGACTCGCCGCACTGGTCTGATTCGCCCCCGCCGAGGTCTGCATGGCCAGATCGCGGATGTTCATCAGGTTGCGATCCACTTCGCGCGCCACCGCCGCCTGCTCCTCCGAGGCGCTGGCGATCACCAGGTTGCGCTCGTTGATCAAGGTGAACGCCGAGGCGATTTCCTCCAGCGCCACGCCCGCCGCCTTCGCCAACTCCAGGGTCGAATGCGCACGGATGTTGCTCTGCTGCATCGAACTCACTGCCGAATCGGTGCCCTGCTGAATTCCGCCGATCATCTGTTCAATTTCCTGGGTCGACTGCTGGGTGCGATGCGCCAGCGCCCGTACTTCATCGGCCACCACCGCAAACCCTCGCCCGGCATCCCCCGCCCGCGCCGCCTCGATCGCCGCGTTCAGTGCCAGCAGATTGGTCTGCTCGGCGATCGAACGGATCACGTCCAGCACTTTGCTGATGCCGTGAACCTTCTGCGCGAGATCTTCCACCTGCGCGGCGTTCGACGTAACGTCATCGGCCAGGAACTCGATCGAAGTCACGGTCTGCTTGACCTGCTCGCGGCCGTGCTGGGCGATGCGGTCAGACTCGCGCGACGCCTCGGACGTCGCCACCGCATTGCTCGCCACCTCCTCCACGGCAGCGGTCATTTGATTCACCGCCGTGGCTGCCTGCTCGATCTCCAGGCTCTGCTGATGCAGCCCGCGCGTGGCGTCTTCCGTGACGCAACTCAGCTCCTCGGACGCCGACGCCAATTGGCTGGACGACTCGGAAATCTGCCGAATGGTGTCGCGCAGGTTGTGCTGCATGCTTTTCAGCGCCTGTAACAGCCGTGCCGGTTCGTCCTTGCCGGAGATGCTGATGTCGCCGGTCAGATCACCGCCCGCCACCACCTCCGCCACACCCAGCGATTGCGCCAGCGGCAGGACGATGCTGCGGGTCAGCAGCAGCGCCAGGCCGATGGTGATCAGCGCGGTGATACCGATCATCACCGCGACCCACACCCGCGAATTGATGAACACCAACCGCGCCGCTTCGGTGGCGAGGTTGGCGTTGTGCTTGTTCAGCTCGACCAGGTCGCGCAACGTGACGGCGATTTCATCCGCCAAAGGGCTCATCTGGCTGTTAAGAATCGCCGCAGCCTCCTCGACCCGGTTCTGCGCGGACAACGCCATGACCTGCGCCTGAAATTCCAGATACTTGTGTTCGGCGACCTTGAAGCGATCGAACAGGTTTCGCTCCTCGGGCAACACGATCAACACGTCGTAGCGTTGCTGGGCTTCACTCAACACGCCGCGCAGCTCGTTGAGCTTGGTGACATTCTGCTCCAGCGCCTGTGGATCGCGATTGAGCAGCAGGCGCATGGTCAGCGCGCGCAGGCGCAACATGTCCTGACTCATTTCGCCGACCGCCATCACGCTGGGCAGCCAGTTTTTATCGACCTCATCGGACTGCGCGCGCATGTTCGACATTTGCAGCAGGGCGAATGCCCCGAGCGCGAAAACCATCAATGCCAACAGGCCAAACCCCAGACTGGCACGCGGTGCGATATTCAGACTACGGATACTCATTGCTCTGGTTCCTTCCAAAAGCGCTGCATCAACCCTGCAGCTGGCTGCTTTAGAAGGTATCGGCCCGGCGAAAATTTGCGTAAGACCAAAACGTGATATCAAAAGGCCTTGATACTTCGAACCTTTGGCATTAACGATTCAGCGCGGTTTTCTCGGACTTTGCTGCTGTTCGCGGCAATATCGCCAGGAAGTTGTCCCGGGCGACTTTACGCGCCACCTCTTCGGGCAGTGCATCAAGGAATGGCGTGAAGCTATGCATTTCCTGACCGAGTTTGTTGAATCGGCCTACAACATCCGAACCGATCATGAAGCGCTCCGGGTATTTCTCCACCAACGCCAGCCAGTCCGCACGCGGCTTGCCCTGTTCGTCCAACAGATAGGGCGTGAGCATGCTCCACGACAGATCGATGAACAGATTCGGATAAGCCTCAAGCAACCGGCTGACGGTGGGCAGAAGAAATTTCAGCTGCGTCTGGTGCCGATGAATCTCCGCACTGGTGCCGGCATGCGCCCAGATGAAGCGGGTGTGCGGGTGATTACGCAGCGGTTCTTCGACTTCCTTCAGGTAAAGAGGATTTTTCTCACGCTTGGAAGTGATGTTGGAATGCAGCATCACCGGCAGATCGTTTTCCGCCGCCAGGTGATAGATGCGTGTCATCGCCTCGTTGTTGGCCCTTGGAGTGTCGCCGGCGGTCAGCGCCGTCAGGTCATCATGGCGGGTAAACACTTCGCCTATGCCCTGCCACAACCCCGGATACAGATCGAGCAGACGCTGGATATGCGCAGCGGAGTTCTTGTCGTTGGGGTTAAACCCGGACAGAAACGGGTGAAAGTGCTGACGCTGCTCCGCGGTCAGTTTTTGCACCGCATCGGCGACGATCATGTCGGTGGCGCTGTACCAGTAGGCATCGGCGTCATCGCCGGCGTAATAACGCGGGCGCTTGGGCTCGTCCTCGTGCCATTTCTTCGCCACGGGAATCCCGGAAATCATCACATGGTCGATGGAATTGTCTTGCATGGCCGTGAGCAATTTCGCCATGCCGGCGGTTTCCTGGAAGAAATCCACGTAGTGCAGGTGCGCATCGCTGTAGGTGTATTCCCTGGCACTGGCCGTACCGGCAAATGCCAGCAGGCAGGCAAGACTCAAACGAAACAAGGACACAAGTAATCTCCGGCAGGTAGGCATAGCCTAGACCCTGAGCCGACAACAAGGGTTCATCCTGCAGGAAAGTGGAACGCGTGCTTGTGGGAATGCTCTATAACTGCAAGGTCTTTTTTGATCGCACGACTTTTCCTACTGCCAGTGAGGTTGCCATGACTGTTACCGTCAACACCGTCTCCGCCGAAGGGTTTCGTCACACCGTAAAGATCGATGACCACGAATTGTTTGCCGACGTGCCGAAGTCTGTCGGCGGCGAAGGCACTGCGCCGGAGCCGCACGACTACTTCGACGCCGCCCTTGGTGCCTGCAAAGCCCTGACCCTGAAGATGTACGCCAAGAAAAAAGACATCCCGCTGACCGGCGTGGGTGTCGAGGTCAAACGCGACAACAGTGAAGAACAGAAAGGCAAATACGTGTTGCACGTCACCCTCACGCTCAAAGGCGTGCTGACGGACGCGCAACGCGAAGAACTGCTGCGGGTCGCCGATCGCTGCCCGATCCACAAGCTGATGACCACCACCGACGTCAGCATCGAAACCCACGCCCCACAAGGCTTCGACAGCCAGTAATCCCCCACTTGCCAGCGGCGGGTTATGCTTCTGGCATCACCCGCTCAGCCTGGAATGCACCATGGACACGCCACCCCTGATCATCCGCCCGCGCGCCGAAGACGTCGAAGGCCAGCCGATCCTGCGCCCGCTGCCGTCAGCCAAATGCCGCAGCGTCGGGCCTTTCGTGTTTTTCGACCACATGCTCGAGACGGTTTATCCGACGGGCAAAGGCATGAATATCCGACAGCATCCGCACATTGGGCTGTCGACCCTGACCTATCTCTTCGAAGGGCAGCTCCAGCACAAGGACAGCCTCGGTTCTGATCAGGTGGTCAGCGCTGGTGATGTCAGCTGGATGACGGCGGGCAGCGCCATTGCCCACGTCGAGCGCACCCCCGAGCCACTGTGGGAGCAAAGCTTCACGATGCACGGCTTGCAGATCTGGCTGGCTTCGCCCAAGGATCACGAGCAAGGCCCGGGGCATTACAGCCATCACCCGGCGGCGACGCTGCCGGTCAGCGATAACCTTGGCGTGCAGATCCGCATGATTGCCGGGTCAGGCTTTTGCCTGGAATCACCGGTGCCGGTGCTTTCTCCTACGCTGTACGCCGAAGTGAAGATGCAGACGGCGACCACATTGCTGATCCCGACCGAGCACGCGGAACGCGCGGTTTATGTGCTGAGTGGGGATGCGCAGCTGAATGGCGAGCCCCTCGAACCCCATGCGCTGGCGGTGTTGCCGGACGGAGAAGAGATGAGCCTGTTTGCCGAAAGTGATGTGCACGCGGTGGTGTTTGGCGGCGCGGCGCTGGACGGGCCACGGCGGATCAACTGGAATTTTGTCGCGAGCGATCCGGCGGCAATCGATGAGGCGCGGCGCAAATGGGCGGCCGGGGATTGGCCGACGGTGCCGGGGGAAGTTGAGCGGATTGAATTGCCTTAGTTCTGTGTCACCTGTGAGTCAGTCATCGCTGGCAAGCCTGCTCCCACAGGTTTTCGCGTCGAATAGATATTCTGCAAACGACTCGAAAACTGTGGGAGATGGCTTGCCAGCGATGGGGCCCTGTCAGGCATCACAAAAGTGAGTGCCTGCCACCAGAATCAACCCTTGAACACTTCATCCAGCAAGTCATGCATCGACTTGAACGCGCGCTTGGCGGTCTTCGCGTCGTACATCATCTTGCCCGGCACATTGGCATGCGGATCGGTGAACGAGTGCACCGCACCGCCGTAGCTGAGCAACTGCCAATCGACATTCGCCGCGTTCATCTCATCTTCAAACGCCGGCAATTGCTCTTTCGGCACCAGTGGGTCGGCAGCGCCGTGCAGCACCAGCACCGAGCCCTTGATGTTCTTCGCGTCCGCCGGGTTCGGCGAATCCAGCGTGCCGTGGAACGACACCGCCGCTTTAACCGCCGCCCCGGTACGGGCCAGATCCAGTGCACAGCAACCGCCGAAGCAGAAACCGAACACCGCCAGTTTCGACGTATCAACCGCCGCCTCGCCCTGCTGCTGCAGTTGCTCGAACGCCGCCTGCATGCGCTTGCGCAGCAAAGCACGATCATTTTTCAGCGGCATCATCGCCGCGCCAGCCTGATCAGCGTTCTGCGGACGCACTGCCTGACCGTACACGTCGGCAATCAACACCACGTAGCCCTTGGCCGCAACCGACTTGGCGATCTCCTCCGCCCCGGCGCTGACGCCCATCCAGTTCGGCGCCATCAACAGGCCCGGGCGTGCGCCCTTGTGCTCGGCGTCGAAGGCCAGACGACCTTCAAAAGGCTGACCATCGAGCTGATAGACCACAGAACGTACAGTGACTTGGCTCATTTCTGACTCCTGAATGTTAAACACCAGAATGAAAAAACCCGCCGAAGCGGGTTTTTCTACAACGTGATTAAGCTGACAGTTCAACCAGCAGCTTGTTCAGACGGGTCACGTAAGCGGCCGGGTCTTTCAAGCTTTCGCCAGCCGCCAGGGCAGCCTGATCGAAGAGGATGTGCGACAGGTCGCCAAAACGCCCTTCGTTCTGCTCGCCGTCGAGTTTCTCGATCAGCGGGTGGCTTGGGTTGAATTCGAAGATCGGCTTCGAATCCGGCACTTTCTGCCCGCTGGCTTCGAGGATCTGGCGCATTTGCAGGCCCAGGTCCTGTTCGCCGATAGCCAGAATGGCTGGCGAGTCGGTCAGACGGTGGGAGACGCGAACCTCGGCAACGGAATCGCCCAGCGCAGTTTTCAGACGCTCGACCAGACCTTCTTTGGACTTGGCGACTTCTTCTGCGGCCTTCTTGTCCTCTTCCGAGTCCAGGTTGCCCAGATCGAGGTCACCGCGCGCCACGTCGACAAAGGTCTTGCCGTCGAATTCGCTGAGGTAGCTCATCAGCCACTCGTCGATGCGGTCGGTCAGCAGCAGCACTTCGATGCCTTTCTTGCGGAAGACTTCCAGGTGCGGGCTGTTCTTGACCTGCGCGTAGGTTTCGCCGGTGAGGTAGTAGATCTTGTCCTGACCTTCCTTGGCGCGTGCCAGGTAGTCAGCCAGACCGACAATTTGCTCGCCGTCGTCACCGTTGGTCGATGCAAAGCGCAGCAGACCGGCAATTTTTTCCTTGTTGGCGAAATCTTCTGCCGGGCCTTCTTTCATGACCTGACCGAAGTTTTTCCAGAAGCCCTTGTATTGCTCAGGCTCGTTCTTCGCCAGTTTTTCCAGCATGTCCAGCACGCGCTTGGTCAGCGCGGTTTTCATCGAGTCGATGATCGGGTCTTTCTGCAGGATTTCCCGCGACACGTTCAGCGACAGGTCGTTGGAATCGACCACGCCCTTGATGAAGCGCAGGTACAGCGGCAGGAACGACTCGGCCTGATCCATTACGAATACACGCTGCACGTACAGCTTCAGGCCTTTCGGCGCTTCACGCTGGTACAGGTCGAACGGTGCGCGAGCCGGCACGTACAGCAGCGAGCTGTACTCAAGCTTGCCTTCGACCTTGTTGTGGCTCCAGGCCAGCGGGTTTTCAAAGTCGTGGGCGATGTGCTTGTAGAACTCCTGGTATTCCTCGTCCTTCACTTCAGTGCGCGGACGGGTCCACAAGGCGCTGGCGCGGTTGACGGTTTCCCATTCAACGGCAGGCTTCTCTTCGCCTTCGGCAGCGGCCACTTCTTTCGGCAGCTCGATCGGCAGCGCGATGTGGTCGGAGTACTTCTTGATGATGTTGCGCAGACGCCAGCCATCGGCGAACTCGTCTTCACCGGATTTCAGGTGCAGGACGATGCGGGTACCGCGCTCTGGCTTGTCGATAGTGGCAACTTCGAACTCGCCCTCGCCTTTCGACGACCAGTGCACGCCTTCGCTGGCAGCAGTGCCGGCGCGACGGCTGTACACATCAACTTTGTCGGCCACGATGAAGGCCGAGTAGAAGCCGACGCCGAACTGGCCAATCAGGTGCGAATCTTTCTTCTGATCGCCCGAGAGATTCTTCATGAAATCGGCGGTGCCCGATTTGGCGATGGTCCCCAGATGGGTGATCACATCGTCACGGTTCATGCCGATACCGTTGTCTTCGAGGGTGACGGTCTTGGCGTCCTTGTCGAAGCTCACCCGGATTTTCAGCTCGGCGCCACCTTCAAGCAACTCAGGCTTGGCCAGGGCTTCGAAGCGCAGCTTGTCGACAGCGTCAGAGGCGTTCGAGATCAATTCGCGAAGGAAAATTTCCTTGTTGGAATACAGCGAATGGATCATGAGGTGCAGCAGCTGCTTTACCTCGGTCTGGAAGCCCAGGGTTTCCTTTTGAGTTTCCACACTCATGGTCATCAAACTCCAATCAGATGGCAGTGGCCGCGACCCAGAAGGTCGGCGGCGGGTTGTTCACTGAGTTTGGGGCAGCGTTCAGGATTTCAAGGGCTCATCGATTTTGAAATGCGCGCGGGCGGTGGCAATCGGTTCGCTCTCGGTGCTTTGCCAGGCCGTGATAGCGACGTTGGCCACGCGCCGGCCCTGGCGACAGACCTGACACTTGGCCCAGGTGTCGCGAAACTGCCCGGCGCGCAGGTAATCCAGAGAGAAGTCGATGATCTTCGGCACCCCGGGCGCCCCGGTGAAGATCAGCAGATGCAACGCGGCCGCCAGCTCCATGAACCCGGCGATCACCCCGCCGTGAATGGCCGGCAATAAAGGGTTACCAATGTTGTCCTTGTTCGCCGGCAGCTTGAACAGCAATTCATCACCGACTCGCGAGCATTCGACGCCGATCAGCCCGGCGTAGGGAATCATCCCCAGCAGCGGTGCGTAATCGCCCTGGGCGTGGGCCAGCAGCAATTGTTGCTTCCAGTCATCGCTCATGAGCGCTCTCCTTTGATCCTGCCGCCAAACCCGTGAGTGCCCTTCAGGCCCTTGCCCATGCGCATGAATGTGCCGACGACATGGGCGATCGGCTGCTGCGGGTCATCCTGATAGGCAAAGCCGCGGGCGAAGATCACGTCGGTGGTGACCCGGTAACACTGGGCAAAGCCGTAGACAGCCTTGTTGGGTTCGGCGGCGTGCATATAGTCGATGCGCAGATCCAGGGTCGGGCAGACTTCGAATTCCGGCAGCACGCACAACGTGGACATGCCGCACGCAGTGTCCATCAGCGAAGTGATGGCGCCGCCATGGATGACCCCGGTCTGCGGGTTGCCGACGATTTGCGCGCTGTACGGCAGCTTCACCGTCAGCCCTTCGTTGCTGGCGCTGTGCAGCGTCAAACCAAGCACCTGACAGTGACGCAACGCCGAAAGAAATCGTGTCGCGCGCTCAAAAACGGGGTTCTCAGCCATTTGATAATTACTCTCGTTAGAGCCTTGTGCCAGTAGTAGGAAATACGGCAAAAGTTCCACTAAAAAACAAACTTATATATCTGAACGAAATGAGGAACTTAACCTTTGGGGCTGCGCTCTTAAGGCCAGTAGTTAATTTCCATAAGGAGAAACACCCCATGCGTAAGACTTTAGCTATTGCCTTGATGTTGACCGCTTCCCTCGGTCTCGCTGCCTGCGATAAAAAATCCGAGGACAAAGCTCAAGATGCCAACAAACATGCTGAGCAAGCTCAGCAAGACATGAACAAAGCTCAGGATAAAGTGAACGACGCAGCAAAAGAAAACGCCGAAGCTGCCAAAGCTCAGGCTGAATCGAATCAAGCCGCTCAGGAAGAAGCTGCCAAGAAGCAATAATTGCGACTTGATGCAGAAAAAGAAAACCCGCCAAGTGCGGGTTTTCTTTTGCCTGTGATTTTTTGTCAGTGTTCGCTTCGAGGCTGTATTAGAGCAATACAGTTCTAAAAGTCGGACTAATCATGAGCAACAAACTGCAAATCAGGCCGACCAGCCACATCAGGCTACGCGCGGACGGCTTATCGGCCAGATAGAGCCACAGGTAGAGAATTCGCGCGATCACGAAGATGATCGCCAGGGCATCAATCAACCATCCCTGAGTCTGCGTGGTGTGCGCCATCAGCACGCCGACGGCAAACAGGATGAACGCTTCAATGCTGTTCTGATGCGCCGCCAGTGCTCGCGCGCCATAACCAGTGAGTTGCGCCTGTTGCTGGCGCGGCAGGTGGTTGTTGTAACCGCCCTGCTCTTTCATGGCTTTGCCCACCGGCATACGCGCGATGTAAATCAACAATGCACTGATAAACACACACCAGAACGGAATACTCATCAAGCAGCCTCTTTATTGGATTCGGGCAACGACGCCTCTGTAGGGGTATAGACCATCACGTCAAGAACGTCGGAATGAAACTCGCGGCGATACAACACCAGCACGACCCCGGCACTCATCAACATGAACAGCCACGGGCTGACAAACCACGCCAGCATGCTCATCCCGAAGTAATAAGAGCGCAGGCCGAAGTTGAACTGGTTGGCCGCCATCGAAATAACCCGCGCCGCCCGCAGCGCGAAGGCTTTGCGCTCCTGCTCGGAAACCTGACGCTCACCGATCATCGGCGCCGAGCCGACCAGCACCGCCGCAAAGTTGTACTGGCGCATGCACCAGCTGAACGTGAAGAAGGCGTAGACAAACACCAGCGCCAGGCACAGCAACTTGATCTCTGACATGCCCTGCGACGCCTGCTGGACCATCGGAATGTCCGCCAGCAACGACACGGCGCGCTCGGAGGCCCCCAGTACGGTGAGAATGCCGGCGAGGATGATCAGGGTGCTGGAGGCAAAGAACGAGGCGTTACGCTCCAGATTGCCGATCACACTGGCGTCGGCAATGCGGTTGTCGCGCAGCAGCATGCGGCGCATCCAGTCTTCGCGGTACAGGTGCAACACGCTGGCCAGGCAAGCCGTGTCGCGGGCTTTCCACGACGCATAACGGGTGTAGCCGCCCCAGCAGATGACAAACCAGAGCGCGGCCAGCAGATGGATCAGGTTGGCTTGGATGAACGACATTCGTTTTCCTGTGAAGTGTGAATGCATTACATAAAATCTTTGCAGTGCTTCGACGCTGACTCAGAGAAAAAGACACTGCCAGACGCCCATAAAAAATGCCCCGTATCGATTGATACGGGGCATTTCTGTTTAAGCGCTGAAGACCCGCTTGTGGCGGGTCAGACAACGTCAGGCAACCGCTTCACTGCGCTTGCCCAGCAGACGATCGCAGACCACGGCGACCACCAGGGTCATGACACAAGGCACCAGCCACGCCAGGCCCTGCTCGCTCAGCGGCAGATGCGACAGCTGCGACGGCATCCAGTCAGCCAGACCGGCGCCCTTCAGCGCGTCGATGGTGCCGAACACGAACGACACCAGCATCACCGGGCCGAGGATGCGGCCGTGTTCATGCCAGAAGTCCTTGCAGAAGCTCAGGGCCACCAGAACGATGCACGGCGGGTAGATCGCAGTCAGTACCGGGATCGAGAAGGCAATCAGCTTGGTCAGGCCCAGGTTTGACACCAGCAGCGAGAACGCGGCCAGGATGATCACCAGAGTCTTGTAGGACAGTGGCAGCACGCGGCTGAAGTATTCCGCGCAGGCACAGGTCAGGCCGACCGCCGTCACCAGGCATGCGAGCGAGATCAGCACTGCAAGGAAACCACTGCCCAGCGAACCGAAGGTGTGTTGCACATAAGCGTGCAGCACCGCCACGCCGTTGGTGGCACCCGCAGCGACTTCATGGCTGCCGGAACCGAGGCGGAACAGGCTGATGTAAACCAGCGCCAGGCCGACACCGGCGATCAGGCCGGCAATGATTGCGTAACGGGTGATCAGCGCAGGCGAGTCAACGCCACGGGAGCGGATCGCGTTGACAATGACGATGCCGAACACCAGGGCGCCCAAGGTATCCATGGTCAGGTAACCATTGATGAAACCCTGGGAGAACGGCGCCGCGACGTATTCAGGCGTGGCCTGACCGATATCACCGGCCGGCAAGGCGAACGCAGCAATACCGAGCACCGCCAGGGCGATGATCTTCAGTGGCGCGAGAAAACGGCCAACGGTATCGAGCAGACGGCCCGGATACAGCGAGATGAAGAACACCAGCAGGAAGTACACCGAGCTGTAGAGGAACAGCGCCAGCGGGCTTTCGCCGGTCAGCGGCGCCAGGCCCACTTCGAACGACACGGTCGCGGTCCGCGGGGTGGCGAACAGCGGACCAACCGCCAGGTAGCACGCAGCGGCGAGCACACCGCCGGCGACCTTGCCGATCGGGCTACTCAGCGCGTCCATCGCGCCGCCAACCTTGGCCAGGGCAACGACAGTGACCACCGGCAGACCGACCGCCGTGATCAGGAAGCCCAGCGCCGCCATCCAGACGTTGGGTCCGGACTGCAAGCCGACGATCGGCGGGAAGATGATGTTACCGGCCCCGACGAACAGGGCAAATGTCATAAAACCAAGTGCCAGGATGTCCTGACCTTTCAAAACTTTCATTAAGGAAATACCACACTACTGAATCGGAATTTAGAGGGGGATTTCCCTGTGGGGTTAGGGAAATGCTGTCAGTCCGTATAAGACTGACCCGTTTAGCGCGTTGCATGCCTTGTGGGCGGCAGACGCAAAAATGGCTGCTAGCCTAACGAATTTGTCTGACAAACGCACTGTTTGAGGGCGAACTATCCGATACGCGACGTGTCTGTGTCGCGTTTACGCATTTATTTTTCCTAACCATAACCCTGTGGCGAGGGAGCTTGCTCCCGCTGGGTTGCGAAGCAGCCCCAATGCAGACGACCGGGCTCTTTCCGTTAATCCGCTGTCAGATGGTTTACGCCTGCTGCGCAGTCGAGCGGGAGCAAGCTCCCTCGCCACAAAAACCCGTTATGTTCCAGATTGCAGAAACGACAAAGGCCACCCGAAGGTGGCCTTTGTTTGGTGAAGCGTCAGCTAAGCGCGAGGCTTACTTGACAGCCCAACCGGTCAGCTCGGCCAGGGCCTTGCCGATGTCTGCCAGCGAACGCACGGTTTTTACGCCTGCGTCTTGCAGCGCAGCGAATTTCTCGTCTGCAGTGCCTTTGCCGCCAGAGATGATTGCGCCAGCATGGCCCATGCGCTTGCCCGGAGGAGCAGTCACACCAGCGATGTAGGAAACAACCGGCTTGGTCACGTGTGCCTTGATGTAGGCAGCCGCTTCTTCTTCAGCCGAACCGCCGATCTCGCCGATCATCACGATCGCTTCGGTCTTCGGGTCTTCCTGGAACAGCTTCAGGATGTCGATGAAGTTCGAACCCGGGATCGGGTCACCACCGATGCCGACGCAAGTCGACTGACCGAAACCGGCGTCAGTAGTTTGCTTCACAGCTTCGTAGGTCAGGGTGCCGGAACGCGAAACGATACCGACCTTGCCTGGCAAGTGAATGTGACCTGGCATGATGCCGATCTTGCATTCGCCTGGGGTGATCACGCCTGGGCAGTTAGGGCCGATCAGGGTAACACCCAGCTCGTCGCACTTAACTTTAGCGTCCAGCATGTCCAGGGTAGGAATGCCTTCGGTGATGCAGACGATCAGCTTGATGCCACCGAAAGCCGCTTCCAGGATCGAATCCTTGCAGAAAGGAGCTGGAACGTAGATCACGCTGGCGGTAGCGCCAGTGGCGGCTACTGCGTCTTTAACGGTGTTGAACACTGGCAGACCCAGGTGCTCGGTGCCGCCTTTGCCTGGAGTAACACCACCGACCATCTTGGTGCCGTACTCGATGGCTTGCTGGGTGTGGAAACTACCTTGCGAACCGGTAATACCCTGGCAGATAACTTTGGTGTCTTTATTGATCAGGACGCTCATTATTTGCCCTCCGCAGCTTTGACAACTTGTTGAGCAGCGTCGGTCAGGCTGGTAGCAGCGATGATGTTCAAACCGCTTTCTGCCAGTACTTTAGCGCCCAGCTCAGCGTTGTTGCCTTCAAGGCGAACAACAACCGGGATTTTCACGCCGACTTCTTTCACGGCGCCGATGATGCCTTCGGCAATCATGTCGCAACGAACGATGCCGCCGAAGATGTTAACCAGTACTGCAGCGACGTTGGTGTCGGACAGGATGATCTTGAACGCTTCAGTTACGCGTTCCTTGGTTGCACCACCACCTACGTCGAGGAAGTTGGCTGGCTTGCCGCCGTGCAGGTTGACGATGTCCATGGTACCCATGGCCAGACCGGCACCGTTGACCATGCAGCCGATGTTGCCTTCCAGCGCTACGTAGTTCAGTTCGAACTTGGCAGCGTGCGCTTCGCGCGGATCGTCTTGCGACGGATCGTGGAAAGTCTTCAGCTTAGGCTGACGGTACATGGCGTTGGCGTCGATGTTGATCTTGGCGTCCAGGCAGTGCAGATCGCCGTCAGCCTTGATCACCAGCGGGTTCACTTCCAGCAGAGCCAGATCGTGATCCTGGAACAGTTTGGCCAGACCTACGAAGATCTTGGCGAACTGGGCAACTTGCTTGCCTTCCAGACCCAGTTGGAACGCCAGCTCGCGACCCTGGAATGGCTGAGCACCAACCAGTGGATCGATAGTGGCTTTCAGAATTTTTTCTGGAGTGTCGTGAGCGATTTTCTCGATGTCCACGCCACCTTCGGTGGAAGCCATGAACACGATGCGACGGCTCGAACGGTCAACGACAGCGCCCAGGTACAGCTCTTTAGCGATATCAGTGCACGATTCAACCAGGATCTTGGTGACTGGCTGACCATTGGCGTCAGTCTGGTAAGTCACCAGACGCTTGCCCAGCCACTGCTGTGCGAAGGCCTTGGCGTCTTCTTTGTTGCGAACCAGCTTGACGCCGCCCGCTTTACCGCGACCACCGGCGTGGACCTGGGCTTTGACAACCCACTCGCTGCCGCCGATTTTGTCGCAAGCTTCTGCTGCTGCTTCCGGGGTGTCTACTGCGTAACCAGTGGAAACTGGCAGGCCGTATTCAGCGAACAGCTGCTTACCCTGATACTCGTGAAGATTCATGCTTTTTACCGTCTTCGTTAGGTACTGCGCATTCGGCGCTGCGCTCTTGATGAGTGCCGCGCCACCTGTGACTGCTGCTTGCGTAGCCTTTCCGGGTACCCGGTGCAGCTACGCAAGACTGCGTCCAGCGGACATTCCGCGGTGAGACTTGCTCGCAAGGCTCACGACGGGCCGTTACCGCCGTGGTTTCTTATTGTGTCTTAACGCTTCTTGCGGTTGGCAATGTGGATGGCGCCGCCATTCACCGCCAGAGCAGCTTCGTGCAAGGCTTCAGACAGGGTCGGATGGGAGAAAACCATCATGCCCAGGTCTTCAGCGCTGGTGCCGAATTCCATACCGATCGCGCCCTGCTGAACCAGTTCTGCAGCGCTCGGGCCAATCACGTGCACGCCCAATACGCGGTCGGTCTTGGCATCAGCGATGACCTTGACGAAACCACCGGTATCGTTGGCGGCCATGGCACGGCCGGAAGCGGCGAACGGGAAGGTGCCGACGTTAACTTCAACGCCTTCGGCTTTCAAGGCCTGCTCGGTTTTGCCAACCCACGCGATTTCCGGGTGAGTATAAATAACCGAAGGGATCAGGTCATAGTTCATCTGGGCTTTATGACCCTTGATGCGCTCGACAACCATGATGCCCTCTTCCGAGGCTTTGTGCGCCAGCATCATGCCGCGAACCACGTCACCGATGGCGTAGACGCCCGGTACGGTGGTGGCGCAGTGATCGTCAACGTGCACGAAACCGCGCTCGTCCAGGGTCACGCCGCTGTCGGCAGCCAGCAGATCAGTGGTCACCGGACGGCGACCAACGGCTACGATCAGCTTGTCGAACGTGATGGACTGTTCGCCGTTGGCATCGGTGTAGTTCACAACGACTTCGTCGCCGTTGACTTTCGAACCGGTTACGCGAGCGCCCAGCTTGATGTCCAGACCCTGTTTGGTCAGGGTTTTCAGCGCTTCCTTGGAAACAGCGGTATCCGCTGCCATCAGGAAGGTGTCCAGCGCTTCGAGGACAACCACTTCGGAGCCCAGACGCGACCATACCGAACCCAGTTCCAGACCGATCACGCCAGCGCCGATGACGCCCAGACGTTTTGGTACGGATTGGAATTCCAGCGCGCCAGTCGAATCGACGATGACTTTCTGATCGACCGGAGCCGGTGGAATGTCGATCGGACGCGAGCCTGGAGCCAGGATGACGTTTTCAGCTTCGATGACTTCAACCGAGCCGTCTGGCTTGGTGACTTCGACTTTCTTGCCAGCCAGCAGCTTGCCGTGGCCCTGGATCGAAGTAACGCCGTTGGCCTTGAACAGGGTGGCAACGCCGCCGGTCAGGTTCTTGACGATGCCAGCCTTGCGGCCAATCATCGCAGCGACGTCCATTTTGACTTCGCCAGTCGAGATACCGTGAACGTTGAAGCTCTCTTTGGCTTCCTTGTACTTCCAGGAGCTGTCCAGCAGCGCCTTGGACGGAATGCAGCCGACGTTCAGGCAAGTACCGCCGAGGGCTTGCTTGCCTTCAGCGTCGGTGTACTTCTCGATGCAGGCAGTGGTGAGACCCAACTGCGCGGCCTTGATGGCAGCTACATAGCCGCCAGGGCCGGCACCGATCACTACTACGTCAAATTTCTGCGACATTCAAAAAATCCTCTTTAGCGAAAAGCTTCAAGCCGCGCGCTGCAGGCCGTACCGCCGTTTCCGGCGGTACGCCACCTGCAGCGCATGGCTGCTTCTATCAGATATCCAGCAACAGACGCGCCGGATCTTCCAGCAGGTTCTTGATGGTCACCAGGAAAGTCACAGCTTCTTTGCCATCGATCAGACGGTGATCGTAGGACAGTGCCAGGTACATCATCGGACGGATCACGACCTGACCGTTGATGGCCATAGGACGCTGGATGATGTTGTGCATGCCCAGAATCGCTGCCTGCGGCGGGTTGACGATCGGGGTCGACATCATCGAACCGAAGGTACCACCGTTGGTGATGGTGAAGGTACCGCCGGTCATCTCTTCCATCGACAGTTTGCCGTCACGGGCTTTCTTGCCGAAAGTGGCGATGCCGCCTTCGATTTCAGCCAGGCTCATCAGCTCGGCGTTACGCAGAACCGGTACAACCAGGCCACGGTCGCTGGAAACGGCAACACCGATGTCGGCGTAGCCGTGGTAAACGATGTCCGCGCCGTCGATCGAAGCGTTGACTGCCGGGAAGCGCTTCAGTGCTTCGGTGGCGGCTTTCACGAAGAACGACATGAAGCCCAGGCGTACGCCGTTGTGGGACTTCTCGAACAGGTCCTTGTACTTCGAACGCAGTGCCATGACTTCGGTCATGTCGACTTCGTTGAAAGTGGTCAGCATGGCCATGTTCGACTGGGCTTCAACCAGACGCTCGGCAACCTTGGCACGCAGACGGGTCATCGGTACGCGCTTCTCAACGCGGTCGCCGGCAGCGAATACCGGAGCAGCAGCGGCTGGGGCAGCGGCTTTCGCAGGAGCAGCAGCCGGAGCGGCTTTCTTCGCGGCAACAGCAGCGACCACGTCTTCCTTGGTCACACGACCGCCTTTGCCGGTACCGGCAACGGAAGCGATGTTGATGCCGTTTTCTTCAGCCAGCTTGCGCGCAGCCGGAGCAGCAACAGGATCGTCTTCGCCTTCGGCAGCAGCCGGGGCAGCGGCAGCAGCGGCCGGAGCAGCAGCGGCGGCTGGAGCAGCGGCAGCAGCGCCGCCCGCTTCGATGGAGCCCAGGACTTCGTCGGACAGAACGGTGTCGCCTTCGTTCTTGACGATTGCGCCCAGCACGCCGTCGGCGGTCGCCAGCACTTCCAGTACGACTTTGTCGGTTTCGATGTCGACGATCAGGTCGTCACGCTTGACGGCGTCGCCCGGTTTTTTGTGCCAGGTGGCAACGGTGCCATCGGCAACCGATTCCGGGAAAGTGGGGGCTTTGATCTCGATAGCCATTATCTGTGGTTCCTTAAATTCGGTTTCAGGTGCGCGAAGGCATTAAACGGTAAACGCGTCTTGCAGCAGTTTTTCCTGCTGCTCGGCGTGCATCGATGCGTAACCACAAGCTGGGGCAGCAGAAGCCTCACGGCCCGCGTACTCGAGTACGAGAGACTTGTCGAGGTTACCGATGCTGCGACGCAGGTGGTGCTGGCTGCAGTACCAGGCGCCCTGGTTCATCGGCTCTTCCTGACACCAAACGGCATGCTTGACGTTGGTGTAAGGCGCCAGGACTTCTTTCAAGTCGTCCTCAGGGAATGGATACAGCTGCTCGATACGCACGATGGCGATATCGTCACGGCCTTCGGCACGACGTTTTTCCAGCAGGTCGTAGTAGACCTTGCCGCTACACAGAACTACGCGCTCGACCTTTTTCGGGTCCAGGGCATCGATTTCCGGGATCACGGTCTGGAACGAACCTTCAGCCAGATCTTCCAGAGTCGAGACGGCCAGCTTGTGGCGCAGCAGCGACTTAGGCGTCAGCACTACCAGAGGTTTGCGCAGCGGGCGAATCACCTGACGACGCAGCAAGTGGTAGATCTGGGCCGGGGTGGTCGGCATGCACACCTGAATGTTGTGCTCGGCGCACAGCTGCAGGTAACGCTCAAGACGTGCCGAGCTGTGCTCAGGGCCCTGACCTTCGTAGCCGTGTGGCAACAGCATGGTCAGACCGCAGAGACGGCCCCACTTGTGCTCACCGCTGGTGATGAACTGGTCGATAACAACCTGTGCACCGTTGGCGAAGTCGCCGAACTGGGCTTCCCAGATCACCAGCGCGTTTGGCGTGGTGGTCGAGTAACCGTATTCGAAGGCCAGTACCGCTTCTTCCGACAGGAACGAGTCGTACAGGTCAAAGCGTGGCTGACCGTCGTACAGGTTCTGCAGCGGAATGTAGGTGCCCGCGTCTTTCTGGTTGTGCAAGACAGCGTGACGGTGCGAGAACGTACCGCGGCCGATGTCCTGACCGGTCATGCGGATCGGGTGACCTTCGAACGCCAGGGTCGCGTACGCCATGGTTTCGGCGTAACCCCAGTTGATCGGCAGGCCGCCGGCTTGCATCTTCTGACGGTCTTCGTAGATCTTCGCGACCTGACGCTGAACCACGAAGCCTTCCGGAATTTCCAGCAGCTTGGCGGACAGTTCTTGCAGGGTCTTCAGATCGAAGCGCGTGTCGTGACGCGCAGTCCAGGCGTGGCCCAGATACGGACGCCAGTCCACGAACAGCTCTTTGTTCGGCTCTTTGACCAGCGATTTCACTACGTGCAGACCGTTGTCCAGCGCGTTGCGGTACTCGTCGACCTTGGCCTGAACACGCTCAGCGTCCAGTACACCGGCCTGAGTCAGACGATCAGCGTACAGCTCACGGGTAGTGCGCTGCTTGGTGATCTGCTGGTACATCAGAGGCTGGGTGCCGCTTGGCTCGTCGGCCTCGTTGTGGCCGCGACGACGGTAGCAGACCAGGTCGATCACCACGTCACGCTTGAACTGCATGCGGTAGTCGATGGCCAGCTGGGTCACGAACAGCACGGCTTCCGGATCATCACCATTCACATGGAGGATCGGCGCCTGGATCATCTTCGCAACGTCGGTGGCGTACTCGGTCGAACGCGAGTCCAGCGGGTTGCTGATGGTGAAACCAACCTGGTTGTTGATCACGATGTGCACGGTACCGCCGGTCTTGAAACCGCGGGTCTGCGACATCTGGAAGGTTTCCATGACCACGCCCTGACCGGCGAATGCCGCGTCACCGTGGATGGAGATCGGCAGAACCTTTTCACCCGTCGGGTCGTTACGACGATCCTGACGAGCGCGAACCGAACCTTCTACCACCGGGGAAACGATTTCCAGGTGGGACGGGTTGAACGCCATGGCCAGGTGAACTTCACCGCCGGCGGTCATCACGTTGGACGAGAAGCCCTGGTGGTATTTAACGTCACCGGAACCCAGTTCGACCTTCTTCTTGCCTTCGAACTCGTCGAACAGCTCGCGCGGGTTCTTGCCGAAGGTGTTGACCAGCACGTTCAGACGACCACGGTGGGCCATGCCGATGACGACTTCCTTGGTGCCGTAGGAACCGGAACGCTGGATCAGCTCGTCGAGCATCGGGATCAGGCTTTCGCCGCCTTCCAGACCGAAACGCTTGGTGCCCGGGTATTTGGTGCCCAGGTATTTTTCCAGGCCTTCACCGGCAGTCACGCGCTCAAGCAGGTGGCTCTTGATGTCGGCGGAGTACGTCGGACGACCACGCACGCTTTCCAGACGCTGCTGGAACCACTGGCGCTGCTCGGAATCGGTGATGTGCGTAAATTCAGCGCCGATGGTGCGGCAATATGTCTGCTGCAACGCTTCGTGAATTTCGCGTAGGCTCGCTTCCTCTTTGCCGATGAACAGGTCGCCGGCACGGAAGGTCGTATCAAGATCGGCATTGGTCAAGCCGTAATGATTGATCGACAGGTCTGCAGGTGCAGGACGCTGCCACAGCCCCAGCGGGTCAAGCTGGGCTGCCTGGTGGCCACGCATACGGTAGGCCTGGATCAATCGCAGCACTTCAACTTGCTTCTTCTCGTGCTCACTGCTCACGCTGCCGGCGGAAACCGGTTGGGCGCGGCGCTGGTTCTTTGCCAGCAGCACGAAATGATCGCGAATTGTGGAGTGCGAAACATCAGTGGCAGAGCTGCCGTCGGCTGGCAGCTTCTGAAAGTAGGTGCGCCACTCTTCTGGCACAGCGTTAGGGTCGTGCAGGTAGAGCTCATAAAGCTCTTCCACATAGGCAGCGTTTCCACCTGAAAGGTAGGCGCTGTTCCACATGCGCTGCATCACGCTTTCTTGCATGCTTGGTCACCCTCGGTTAGGGGAACACCATCGGCGTCAATACCGAGCAAACTTGCAGAAGTCCGAATGCAGCGACCAAAACAAGCCACTTAGGATCACGCTGATAGTCCGGGTACCAGCCCGGATGCCCCTGCTTGTCTCATTTCTTCAAAATAAGAGCTGCAGCTTGTGGCTACTGCTCTGGTTATAGCCATGACGCGGGTTGAAGCCCGCGCCACAGCCTCTTCGGTACAGCGGTTCTACGGTTACAGCAGCTGAATCACACGCCGCTCGAGAGCAACATGTTACGGATGTGACCGATGGCCTTAGTCGGGTTCAGGCCTTTCGGACATACGTTGACGCAGTTCATGATGCCCCGGCAGCGGAAGACGCTGAACGGGTCATCGAGCGAAGCCAGACGCTCGGACGTCTTGGTGTCACGGCTGTCTGCCAGGAAGCGGTAAGCTTGCAGCAGTGCGGCCGGGCCCAGGAACTTGTCCGGATTCCACCAGAAGGACGGGCACGAGGTCGAGCAGCAGGCGCACAGGATGCACTCGTACAGACCGTCGAGCTTTTCACGCTCTTCAGGGGACTGCAGACGCTCGATGGCCGGAGCCGGCGTGTCGTTCTGCAGGTAAGGCTTAACCTTCTCGTATTGCTTGTAGAAGATGCTCATATCGACAACCAGGTCACGGATAACCGGCAAACCTGGCAGCGGACGAACGATCAACTTGTTGCCTTTTACGACGGCGGACAGCGGCGTGATGCACGCCAGACCGTTTTTGCCGTTGATGTTCATGCCGTCGGAGCCGCAGACACCTTCACGGCAAGAGCGACGATAGGAGAAACCCTCGTCCTGCTCTTTGATCAGGGCCAGCACGTCCAGCACCATCAGGTCTTTACCACCGGTATCGACCTGGAATTCCTGCATGAACGGCGCAGCGTCCTGATCAGGGTTGTAGCGATAAACACTGACTTGCAACATGGCGGTCACCCTTAATAAGTCCGGACTTTAGGTTCGAAAGTCGGAACAGTCTTCGGCGAGAAGTTTACGGCACGCTTGGCGACGCGTTTCTCACCCGGGAAGTACAGGGTGTGGCACAGCCAGTTTTCGTCGTCACGGTCTTCGAAGTCTTCACGGGCGTGAGCGCCGCGGGACTCTTTACGTACTTCGGCCGCGATGGCGGTAGCTTCAGCCACTTCCAGCAGGTTTTGCAGTTCCAGAGCTTCGATACGCGCGGTGTTGAACGCTTGCGACTTATCGTTGATCTTCACGTTGGCGATGCGCTTGCGCAGATCGGCCAGCTGAGCGATACCCTTCTGCATGTATTCGCCAGTACGGAATACACCGAAGTAGTTCTGCATGCAGCTTTGCAGCTCGCGACGCAGGGTAGCCACGTCTTCACCATCGGTGCGGCCGTTCAGCGCGTTCAGACGCGACAGGGCAGCTTCGATGTCGGATTCAGTAGCGTCGTCGTATTCGATACCGTCGGTCAGCGCCTTTTCAAGGTGCAGGCCGGCAGCGCGGCCGAATACCACCAGGTCGAGCAGCGAGTTGCCGCCCAGACGGTTGGCACCGTGCACCGATACGCAAGCCACCTCGCCTACCGCGAACAGACCTGGAATGATCTGGTCCACGCCTTCGGCGTTCTGGGTGATCGCCTGACCATGAATGTTGGTGGCAACGCCGCCCATCATGTAGTGGCAGGTCGGAACAACCGGAACCGGCGCAACCACCGGGTCAACGTGAGCGAACGTCTTCGACAGCTCGCAAATGCCTGGCAGACGGCTGTGCAGCACTTCCTCGCCCAGGTGGTCGAGTTTGAGCATCACGTGGTCGCCATTCGGACCGCAACCGTTGCCGGCGATGATTTCTTTAACCATCGAACGGGCAACCACGTCACGACCGGCCAGGTCTTTCGCGTTCGGAGCATAACGCTCCATGAAACGCTCGCCGTGCTTGTTGATCAGGTAACCACCTTCACCACGGCAACCTTCGGTCACCAGTACACCGGCGCCGGCGATGCCGGTCGGGTGGAACTGCCACATTTCGATGTCTTGTACCGGTACGCCGGCACGCAGAGCCATACCAACGCCGTCACCGGTGTTGATCAGGGCGTTGGTGGTGGAGGCGTAGATACGGCCAGCACCGCCAGTCGCCAGCACAGTCGCTTTGGCGCGGATGTACGAGGTTTCGCCGGTTTCGATGCAGATCGCGATCACACCGACGAATTCGCCTTCCTGGTTCTTCACCAGGTCGACAGCGTAGTACTCGTTCAGGAACGTGGTGCCGGCTTTCAGGTTGCCCTGATAAAGCGTGTGCAGCAGCGCGTGACCGGTACGGTCGGACGCTGCGCAGGTACGGGCAGCCTGGCCGCCTTTACCGTAGTCCTTGGACTGACCACCGAACGGACGCTGGTAGATACGACCCTGTTCGGTACGCGAGAACGGCAGACCCATGTGGTCCAGCTCGAAAACGGCAGCCGGGCCTTCCTGACACATGTATTCGATAGCGTCCTGGTCACCGATATAGTCGGAACCCTTGACGGTATCGTACATGTGCCAGCGCCAGTCATCGTTCGGGTCGGCGGACGCGATTGCGCAGGTGATGCCGCCCTGGGCGGATACAGTGTGCGAACGGGTCGGGAAGACCTTGGTGATCACCGCAGTCTTGTGACCGCCCTGTGCCAGCTGCAGCGCAGCGCGCATGCCGGCACCGCCACCACCAATGATGATGGCGTCGAAAGAAATCGTTGGAATGTTAGCCATGACTCAGATACCCCAGAGAATCTGCACACCCCAGACGAAGTAAGCGAACATCGCAACGCCGCATACTGCCTGGAAAAGGAAACGTATAGCCGTCGCGGACTTGCCGAACGCCATTGGCGTCAGGTAGTCAGTCGCGATGGTCCACATGCCGACCCAGGCGTGAGCGCCGAGGGCAACAAGGGCCAGGAGGCTGAAAATACGCATCCCGTTGTGGGCGAACAGTTCATGCCACTGGGCATACTCGAGGCCTGGGTGGGCCACGACGTATCCGATCAGAAAGATGAAGTAAGCCGCGAGAACGACCGCCGACACACGTTGCGCCATCCAGTCATAGAGGCCCGAACGCGAGAGGTTCGTGACGTTAGTTACCATATCCAAACTCCTGCCAGAACGATTACCACCACGGAAACGGCGATAACGATTTTCGAGCCCAGCTTGCCGCCTTCCAGCGTCTCACCGATGCCCATGTCCATGATCAAATGGCGCACACCGGCAACCAGGTGATACAGCAGAGCGGACAGGATGCCCCAAATCACTAGCTTGGCTAGCGGACTGGTCAGACACGCTTTCACCTGACCGAAGCCTTCCTCGGAGCTCAGCGACTTGTCCAATGCGTAAAGCATGATGGCAAGGCACACAAAGAGGATGACACCGGAGATTCGGTGAAGAATGGACGTGTAAGCAGTGACTGGGAGTTTGATGGTCCTTAGGTCTAGGTTTACAGGTCGTTGGCTTTTCACGGCTTTTTTTTCACACTGAAGAGCCCCTAACAATCAGGGCAAAGTTGTTGGGGAGTGCACTGGTCAGGTAACCACCACCCAGGGATGCGACCCCCAATGAAAGCAAGCCCAAAAGCCCTTGGCGGTCGGTGGCCGAGTATAGACAGTTAGGCTACTAATGACAACGCAATCACCTACCCCCAATAGCTGATTGCACAAGTCGCATAAAAGGCGTAAATGGCAGTCAATTTCGAGGAAAAAGTGCGCTTAAAGCCTTCTGGAGCAAGACTTTAGGCAAATTGACATTCGAATTTATCTCACTATAGTGGTGCGGGCCCTGCGTGGGGGGTCTGTCTGATGGTTCAAGCATAAATAGGAGGCCACATGGCTGACAAAAAAGCGCAGTTGATCATCGAGGGCGCAGCCCCCGTCGAGCTGCCCATTTTAACCGGCACCGTTGGTCCCGATGTAATTGATGTTCGGGGCCTGACGGCCACGGGCCGCTTCACTTTCGACCCGGGTTTCATGTCGACCGCCTCGTGCGAATCGAAAATCACCTATATCGACGGCGACAACGGCATTCTGTTGCACCGCGGCTACCCGATCGAACAGCTGGCTGAAAAGTCGGACTACCTGGAAACCTGCTACCTGCTGCTCAACGGCGAACTGCCGACCGCAGAACAGAAGGCCCAGTTCGTCAGCACCGTGAAAAACCACACCATGGTTCACGAGCAGCTGAAAACCTTCTTCAACGGCTTCCGTCGCGACGCCCACCCAATGGCCGTCATGTGCGGCGTAGTCGGCGCCCTCTCAGCCTTCTACCACGACTCCCTGGACATCAATAACCCGCAGCATCGCGAAATTTCCGCGATTCGTCTGGTTGCCAAGATGCCGACCCTGGCAGCGATGGTTTACAAGTACTCCATGGGTCAACCCATGATGTACCCGCGCAACGATCTGACGTACGCGGAAAACTTCCTGCACATGATGTTCAACACCCCGTGCGAGATCAAACCGATCAGCCCGGTGCTCGCCAAGGCCATGGACCGGATCTTCATCCTCCATGCCGACCACGAGCAGAACGCGTCGACTTCCACCGTGCGCCTGGCCGGCTCTTCGGGTGCCAACCCGTTCGCCTGTATCGCCGCCGGCATCGCCGCACTGTGGGGCCCTGCCCACGGCGGTGCGAACGAAGCCGTATTGACCATGCTCGACGAGATTGGCGATGTGTCCAACATCGACAAGTTCATCGCCAAGGCCAAGGACAAGAACGATCCGTTCAAGCTGATGGGCTTCGGTCACCGCGTTTACAAGAACCGCGACCCTCGCGCGACTGTCATGAAGCAGACTTGCGACGAAGTACTGAAAGAACTGGGCATCAACAACGATCCGCAACTCGAACTGGCCATGCGCCTGGAAGAGATCGCTCTGACCGACCCGTACTTCATCGAACGCTCGCTGTACCCGAACGTCGACTTCTACTCGGGGATCATCCTCAAGGCGATCGGCATTCCAACCAGCATGTTCACCGTGATCTTCGCCCTGGCACGTACTGTTGGCTGGATCTCCCACTGGAAAGAGATGCTCTCCAGCCCGTACAAGATCGGCCGTCCGCGCCAGCTGTACACCGGCTACGAGTCGCGTGATATCACCAAGTTGGAAGACCGCAAATAAGACCTGTCTTGCGATAACGTCTTGAAGTTGTACCGGGAACGGCCTCTATTTATGTAGGGGCCGTTTTTGTTTGTTTGGTCTCAGCGGCCTGCGGGCCGACTGTGACTGTGGTTAGGGGGCATATCCGTTTCTGCGGTAACGGCCTCCTATGGTTCCGCCCTTACGGCGGGTCACTTTTGACAAACGCCTCAAAAGTAACCAAAAAGTCTTGCCCCGGCGTACGGCACTTCGCTGAGGCTCAGTGTTCCCTCGCTACGGTGTCCATCAGGGGGCATCGCCTACGGTTTGCTTCGCTGCACCTCCTCTCGATGTGTTCGACTTCGTCGAACGGCGCTGCGCGCCTACCCCCCGGATGAACACCTTCGCTCGGCCTGCCGAAAGGGGCAAAAGATCAAAAGCCAAAGCAAGATCAAGAGCCAGATCAAGAACCCCTCACCCTAGCCCTCTCCCGGAGAGAGAGGGGACTGACCGCGTGAACTGGGAGAGATGCGCCGACTTGGGATACCGAGTCGGACGCTAATTCCGAACTGCCCCTCACCCCAGCCCTCTCCCTCCGGGAGAGGGCTGGGGTGAGGGGCAGTAACAACACAAATCCAAAGCCAGGCACGCTGTTGCTCCTCACCACTCAACAGGATGAGCGTTAGCTCGGCTGCAGCTCTTGATCTGTAAGGCGACGTCGGAAGGCTGAGCGGAGGGATTGATCCGGGGGTGGGAGCGCAGCGACCGTTTGGCGCAGCCAAACACAGCGAGAGGAGGTGCAGCGAAGCAAACCGTAGACGCTGCGCCCGGATCGATCCCGGAGCGAAGGGACCCCGAGCCCCAGCGAGCGGGCCGTACGTGGGAGCAAGCGTTTTTTTGCTTACTTTTTTGAGGCGTTTGTCAAAAAAGTGAGTCGCCGTAAGGGCGAAACCCTAAGCCGCCGTTACCGCAGCAATGGATATGTACACAATTCCAGCCCGATAACCGCCCACAAAAAAATACCCCGATCTCTCAACCGGGGCATTCAGCACAACATTTACAAAACCATCAAGATTTACAAAACCATCAAGCGATCAGTGCGAAACCGCCCCACTCGCCCCCAACCCCGTCTGCGAACGCACAAACTGCGGGAAGAACAGCGCCCGCTCGTTCTCGGCAGCCGCTGACTTGTCGGTGATCGAGAAGAACCAGATGCCAATGAACGCAATGACCATCGAAAACAGCGCCGGGTACTCGTAAGGGAAGATCGCCTTCTCGTGATGCAGAATCTGCACCCAGATGGTCGGACCAAGGATCATCAGCCCCACCGCACTCACCAGCCCCAGCCAGCCGCCGATCATCGCACCACGGGTGGTCAGCTTCTTCCAGTACATCGAAAGCAGCAGCACCGGGAAGTTGCAGCTTGCCGCGATGGAGAACGCCAAGCCGACCATGAACGCGATGTTCTGGCTTTCGAACAGGATGCCCAGGCCGATGGCCAGCACGCCCAGTGCGATGGTGGTGATCTTCGATACGCGAATTTCATCCTTGTCGTTGGCCTTGCCCTTCTTGATCACGCTGGCATACAGGTCGTGCGACACCGCGGACGCACCGGCCAGGGTCAGACCCGCCACAACCGCCAGAATGGTCGCGAACGCCACCGCCGAGATGAAGCCGAGGAAGATACTGCCACCCACCGCGTCAGCCAGGTGCACCGCCGCCATGTTGTTGCCGCCGAGCAGAGCGCCCGCTGCATCTTTAAAGGCCGGGTTGGTGCTGACCAGCAGGATCGCGCCGAAGCCGATGATGAAGGTCAGGATGTAGAAGTAGCCAATGAAACCCGTGGCGTACAACACGCTCTTGCGTGCTTCCTTGGCGTCACTCACGGTGAAGAAGCGCATCAGGATGTGCGGCAGGCCGGCGGTACCGAACATCAGCGCCAACCCCAGGGAGAACGCCGAAATCGGATCTTTCACCAGACCGCCCGGGCTCATGATCGCCTCACCTTTAGGGTGAACCTTGATCGCTTCGGAGAACAGCATGTTGAAGTCGAAGTTGACGTGTTTCATCACCATCAGCGCCATGAACGAGGCACCGGACAGCAACAGCACAGCCTTGATGATCTGCACCCAGGTGGTCGCCAGCATGCCGCCGAACAGCACATACATGCACATCAGGATACCGACCAGAATCACCGCGACGTAGTAGTCGAGGCCGAACAGCAGCTGGATCAGCTTGCCGGCACCGACCATTTGCGCGATCAGGTAGAACGCCACCACCACCAGCGAACCACAGGCAGACAGGGTGCGGATCTGGGTTTGCCCGAGGCGGTAGGACGCCACGTCGGCAAAGGTGTATTTGCCCAGGTTACGCAGGCGCTCGGCGATCAGGAACAGAATGATCGGCCAGCCCACCAGGAAGCCGATCGAATAGATCAGGCCATCGTAGCCGGAGGTGAACACCAGCGCGGAAATCCCCAGGAAGGACGCCGCCGACATGTAGTCACCGGCAATCGCCAGACCGTTCTGGAAACCGGTGATCTTGCCGCCCGCCGCATAGTAGTCGGCGGCCGATTTGTTGCGCTTGGACGCCCAGTAGGTAATGCACAGGGTGGCCCCGACGAATACCACGAACATGGCGATCGCGGAGACGTTGAGTGGTTGTTTGTGGACTTCGCCCGTCAAGGCGTCAGCGGCCCAGACGGCCGGGGCGAACGCTGCGATGCTCAAAAGAGCCAGTAGACGCCGGATCATTGCTGAGCCTCCTTGAGAATCGCATTGTTCAGGTCGTCAAACTCGCCGTTGGCGCGCCGTACGTAGATCGCGGTCAGGATGAAGGCCGAGACAATCAGGCCGACACCGATCGGAATGCCCCAGGTGATCGAAGACCCGGGACTGAGCTTCGCCCCGAGCACTTGCGGCCCGTACGCGATCAGCAAGATGAATCCGGAGTACAGCCCGAGCATGATCGCCGAGAGTATCCAGGCGAACTTTTCTCTTTTTCTCACCAGCTCCTTGAAGCGCGGGCTGTTTTGAATCGAGAGGTAAATGCTGTCGTTCATTGTTTTTATCCTCGCAGCACAGATTATTGTTGGAACGTATCCACTGTATGCGGCTGCGGAACGGCTTCCAGACGACCTTAGTATTAGAACGACATGACATTTTCGCCAATTTTCGGACTGTAATTAGCCGAAATATTTGGAAAGAGGCGTCGAGACAGCCGCAAACCCTGAAAGTAGGGGCTGGCCAGAAACGAATGTAGGAGTGAGCCTGCTCGCGATGGCGTCATATCAGTCGACATCTCAGTCACTGAAAGACCGCAATCGCGAGCAGGCTCACTCCTACAAGGTGTACTGCATCAGGTGTGGTTATTTGGTCCAGTCAGCCACGCGATCCGGGTGCTTGGCGACCCAATCCTTGGCCGCTGCTTCAGGCTTGGCGCCGTCTTGAATCGCCAGCATGACTTCGCCGATCTCGTCTTTCGACGCCCACTGGAAGTTTTTCAGGAACTTGGCCACTTCCGGAGCCTTGGCATCCAGCCCTTTGCTGCCGATGCTGTTCACGGTTTCAGCCGCGCCGTACACGCCTTTCGGGTCGTCGAGGAAGCGCAGTTTCCACTTGGCGAACATCCAGTGCGGCACCCAACCGGTGACGGCAATCGATTCGTTCTTCTTCTCGGCGCGGGTCAGCTCGGCAATCATGCCGGCGCCGGAACTGGCCTTGAGCGTGTATTTGTCGAGGCCGTAATCCTTGATCGCCTGATCGGTCTTGAGCATCACGCCTGAACCGGCGTCGATGCCGACGATGCGGTTTTTGAAGGTGTCGTCGGTTTTCAGGTCTTCGATCGATTTCGCTTTGACGTACTCCGGCACGATCAGGCCGATTTTCGCGTCCTTGAAGTTCGGGCCGTAATCGACGACCAGATCCTTGTTCTTCGCCCAGTATTCGCCATGGGTGACCGGCAGCCAGGCCGAGAGCATCGCGTCGAGTTTGCCGGTGGCCACGCCCTGCCACATGATCCCGGTAGCGACGGCTTGCAGCTTCACGTCGTAGCCGAGTTTCTGCTTGATCACTTCGGCCGCCACATGGGTGGTCGCGACGCTGTCGGACCAGCCGTCAACGTAACCGATGTTCAGGGTCTGTTTTTCAGCGCTGGCGAATGTGGAGCTCATCGCAAGCACCAGAGCGGCACCTGCGCCTAAAAGTCGTCGCATCTTCATCGTTACTTCCCCGAAATGCTGCGCCCGACGGATGCCGGGCATCGTCAACGTATTGTTATGGTGCACAGCGCCCCCATCACGCCTGACCGCAAACTCGTCCGAACATCAGTCGTCTTTTCTATAAGGGTACTGACGCTTTCGATCATCGGCCTGACGCCAAACGTGACCTGCTCTGGCAGCGACCTCAAGACAACGAGAAACGACATCAGAAAGCCATTAATCGCGGTTGAATAAATGACGCCAGATAATCCGCCCGAACTTTGCATGGCAAATCATGCCGGCCACCAACCCGCGGATAAATGCAGGTAACATGCGTCGCTTTGCAGCCACTCGGCCTGACCATGTCCGCGACGTCCCGCTTCCCGTTTGTTCCTTATCTCTTCGCTTGCCTGCTCGGCCTGTTTGCCCTTGGCGGTTTCTGGTACGGCCTCGGCAAACCGGTGATCCTGCCGGACGCCGCGACCCCGACGCACAAGTTGCAATGCGCCTCCTACACGCCGTTCGACAAGGATCAGTCGCCGTTCGACGTGCCGTTCAAACTGCGCCCGGAGCGCATGGACGCCGACCTCGCCCTGCTGGCGACGCGCTTCGAATGCATCCGCACCTATTCGATGACCGGCCTCGAAGCCCTGCCGGAACTGGCGCGCAAGCACGGCTTGAAATTGATGATCGGCGCCTGGGTCAACAGCAACCCGGTCGACACCGAGAAGGAAGTCGACCTGCTGATCGCCTCGGCCAACGCCAACCCGGACGTGGTCAGCGCAGTGATCGTCGGCAACGAAGCCTTGCTGCGCAAGGAAGTCACCGGCGCGCAACTGGCGAAGCTGATCAACAAGGTCAAAAGCCAGGTCAGGCAACCCGTCACCTATGCCGATGTCTGGGAGTTCTGGCTCAAGCATCCGGAAGTCGCGCCGGCGGTGGATTTCCTGACCATTCACCTGCTGCCGTACTGGGAAGACGATCCGTCGAACATCGACGTTGCCCTGCAACACGTAGCAGATGTGCGTCAGGTGTTCGGCAACAAGTTCGCGCCCAAGGACGTGATGATCGGCGAAACCGGCTGGCCCAGCGAAGGGCGCCAGCGTGAGACCGCGCTGCCGAGCCGGGTCAATGAGGCCAAGTTTATTCGCGGTTTTGTCGCGATGGCCGAGAAGGAAGGCTGGCATTACAACCTGATCGAAGCGTTTGACCAGCCATGGAAACGTGGCAGCGAAGGCGCAGTCGGTGGCTACTGGGGCCTGTTCGACGCGGATCGCCAGGACAAGGGCGTGCTCGCCGGGCCGGTGACCAACGTGCCGTACTGGAAGCAATGGCTGGGCGTCGGCGGATTGATTTTCCTCGGCACGCTGCTGCTCGGCGGGCGGGTGCGCAGCACTCAATCGGCATTGATCCTGCCGCTGCTGGGCGCGGTCGCCGCTTGCTCGATCGGCGCCTGGGGCGATCTGGCGCGGGTGACCACGCGGTTTGCCAGCGAATGGCTGTGGGTCGGTTTGCTGACGGTATTGAATCTCTGGGTGCTGGCGCACGCGGCGCTGACCTTGAGCGCCCGCCAGGGTTGGCGTGAACGCGCCTTCAACTGGCTGGAGCGTCGCGCCGGCTGGCTGGTCGCTGTCGCCGGGTTTGCGGCGGCGGTGATGATGCTGGAGATGGTGTTCGATGCGCGTTATCGCAGCTTCGCCAGCATGGCGTTCATTCTGCCGGCGCTGGTTTACGTGTGCCGTCCGATCAGCGTGCCGCGCCGGGAAATCGCCCTGCTGACCTTCATCATCGGTGCCGGCATTGCGCCGCAGCTGTTCGAGGAAGGGCTGCAGAACCAGCAGGCCTGGGGCTGGGCACTGGTCAGCGGATTGATGGTGGCGGCGTTGTGGCGTTGCCTGCGGGTTCGCAGTCGCTGATTAAACAGCAAGATCAAAAGATCGCAGCCTTCGGCAGCTCCTACATTGGGTTCGGTGTAAGCCTGTTGGAGCTGCCGAAGGCTGCGATCTTTATCTATCAGGCGCTGCGGGACGCCCGGACGAGGCGCAACCCGGCGATCACCACCGCAAACACCGCCAGGGTGGTGTTGTACAACGCCAATGCCGGCAGCCCGAACACCAGCGCCAGCACCGCCAGCCACCACCCTGCCCGGCCGGGCAAGACAAACCCGAGCAGCGCCGCACCCAGCGCAGTCCAGCCCAATACCTTGAAGTGAATCATCAGCCCCAGGTTCGAACGCAGCGAGCATTCCCAGCGGCTCGCCTCATCGACGCAGATGCCGACCCACTGCCCATCCTCCATGAAGCCATAACGCGCGCCATAACTGGCGGCCAGCCACAGCGGCAACAGCACGAGCAACAGGATCACGGGCAAGCGGCGGGACATGAATCTCTCCAATCAACGAAATCGGCGGCCAGCTTAATCTGCCCGCACGCATTGGCAAGCACTAACAACTGTTAACTGGTCATGTGAGGCGTGCAAAGTGTATCGTCCAGCTACTATTACTCCGAATTCTGCCTGTTTGGTGCCGCGGCATGGCACTTTGGCGCGCGGCCGGTGGTCATAGCCTGCGAACTTCATTCGGCACCTTCCTTTAAGGGATCCAGTCATGCTCCGTTCCTTGCGCTTCGCCGCGCTGTTCAGCGGCCTTATTTTGAGTGCGTCCGCACTGGCGGTGGATATCGATGCCGCCAGTTATGGCTATCCCCTGACCAACCCGTTCGAGGCGACTATCGCCACGACGCCGCCGGACCTGCGCCCGGAGTTGCCGTCCAACGACGACATCAACCAGTCCGACCACAGCATCACGTTGCGCCCGGAACGGGCCTTCATTCTCCCGGACAATTTCTGGGCGGTGAAGAAACTCACTTACCGCATCGCCGAGCAGGACAAACCGGCGCCGCTGATCTTCCTGATCGCCGGCACCGGCGCCCGCTTTGACAGCACGCTCAACGAATACCTGAAGAAGCTCTACTACAAGGCCGGCTACCACGTCGTGCAGTTGTCGTCGCCGACCAGTTTCGACTTCATCAGCGCCGCTTCGCGCTTCGCCACACCCGGTATCACCAAGGAAGATGCCGAAGACATGTATCGGGTGAT
This sequence comes from Pseudomonas sp. 86_A, assembly GCF_017491705.1. Taxonomy (NCBI): domain Bacteria; kingdom Pseudomonadati; phylum Pseudomonadota; class Gammaproteobacteria; order Pseudomonadales; family Pseudomonadaceae; genus Pseudomonas; species Pseudomonas sp. 86_A. Next base: position 81,649 of record NZ_JAFGYS010000003.1, read on the forward strand.
GCAGGCCGTGCGCGCGCAACATCCGAAATTGCCGGTCACCGAGTACTACCTCAGCGGCTATAGCCTCGGTGCCCTGGATGCCGCATTCGTTGCGCACCTGGACGAAACCCGACGCAGCTTCAACTTCAAGAAAGTCCTGCTGCTCAACCCGCCGGTCAACCTCTATACCTCGATCACCAACCTCGACAAGCTGGTGCAGACCGAAGTGAAGGGCATCAACAACAGCACCACCTTCTATGAACTGGTGCTGAGCAAGCTGACCCGCTACTTCCAGCAGAAAGGCTACATCGACCTCAATGACGCGCTGCTCTACGACTTCCAGCAGTCCAAGCAGCACCTGACCAACGAGCAGATGGCGATGCTGATCGGCACCTCGTTCCGCTTTTCGGCGGCCGACATTGCCTTTACCTCGGACCTGATCAACCGTCGTGGCCTGATCACCCCGCCGAAATTCCCGATCACCGAAGGCACCAGCCTCACGCCGTTCCTCAAGCGTGCGCTGCAATGCGACTTCGATTGCTACCTGACCGAACAGGTGATCCCGATGTGGCGCGCCCGTACCGACGGCGGCAGCCTGCTGCAACTGATCGATCAGGTCAGCCTGTACGCGCTCAAGGATTACCTGCATGACAGCCCGAAAATCGCCGTCATGCACAACGCCGACGACGTGATCCTGGGCCCTGGCGACCTGGGCTTCCTGCGCAAGACCTTCGGTGATCGCCTCACCGTTTATCCACTGGGCGGCCATTGCGGCAACCTTAACTACCGCGTCAACAGCGACGCCATGCTGGAGTTCTTCCGTGGCTAAATATCTCCTGCTGATTGCAGCGCTTCTCAGTGCAGGCGTGGCCCAGGCCGACAACAGCAAAGCCAACGCGCCGGTGGTGGTCGACAGCGACGGCTTCAAGGAGCCGCTGTCCAAACTCAAGTTCAACCCGGGGCTGGACCAGCGTGAGTTCGAGCGTTCGACACTCAACGCGCTCAACGTCTATGACCCGCTGGAGTCGTGGAACCGCCGCGTCTACCACTTCAACTACCGCTTCGACCAATGGGTGTTCCTGCCGGTGGTCGACGGTTATCGCTACGTGACGCCAAGCTTCCTGCGCACCGGGGTCAGCAACTTCTTCAACAACCTCGGCGACGTGCCGAATCTGGTCAACAGCCTGCTGCAGTTCAAGGGCAAGCGCTCGATGGAAACCACCGCGCGCCTGCTGCTCAACACCACCATCGGCATTGCCGGCCTGTGGGACCCGGCGACCGCCATGGGCCTGCCGCGCCAGAGCGAAGACTTCGGCCAGACCCTGGGCTTCTACGGCGTACCGGGCGGCGCCTACTTTGTGCTGCCGATCCTCGGCCCGTCGAACATCCGCGACACCGCCGGCCTGGCCGTGGACTACACCGCCGAATCGGCGATCAACTACCTGAACGTGTCGGAAGTCAGCTCCAACCACCCGGAAATCTGGGCCCTGCGCGCCGTCGACAAGCGCTACCAGACCAACTTCCGCTACGGCCAGATGAACTCGCCGTTCGAGTACGAGAAAGTGCGCTACGTCTACACCGAGGCGCGCAAGCTGCAGATTGCCGAGTAACACCGGCGGCAACCAAAAAGGGCCATTCGATGCGAGTCGAATGGCCCTTTTTCATGGCACAACCAAATTCAAACTGTAGGAGTGAGCCTGCTCGCGATAGCGGTGTATCAGACACATAAAAGGTGACTGACACAGCCTCATCGCGAGCAGGCTCACTCCTACAGAGAAACCGTGCTCAGCCCTTGATCGCGCGCCAGATTTTGCCGACCAGCGAAACCACGGCCAGCACTGCCGCGCCGGCGATGATCCCCGCGACGCCGTTGAGCAACACAGGCACCGCAAACCCGGCGCCGCCCGCCGCTGCGCCAACGCCTTCAATCCAGTGATGCACCAGCGGAATGCCGTGGGTCAGGATGCCGCCGCCGACGAGGAACATCGCCGCCGTACCGATCACCGACAGGCCTTTCATCATGTACGGCGCGGCGCGCAGGATCGCGTTACCGATGCTTTTCGCCGCCGAGGCGGATTTCTGCGTCAGCCACAGGCCCAGGTCGTCGAGTTTGACGATGCCGGCCACCAGGCCATAGACGCCGACAGTCATGACAATCGCGATGCCGGACATCACGATCACTTGCTGGGTCAACGAGGCGTCGGCCACGGTGCCGAGGGTGATGGCAATAATTTCCGCCGAAAGGATGAAGTCGGTGCGGATCGCCCCTTTGATCTTGTCCTTCTCGTAGGCCACCAGATCGGTGCTCGGTTCGGCCACCGCCGCGCTCAGTTGCGCGTGGTCGGCGTCATCCTCGGCCTTGCTGTGCAGAAACTTGTGCGCGAGCTTCTCGAAACCTTCGAAGCACAGGTACGCACCGCCGACCATCAGCAGCGGCGTCACCAGCCACGGCACGAACGCACTGATCGCCAGCGCCGACGGCACCAGAATCAGCTTGTTGAGGAACGAGCCCTTGGCGACCGCCCAGACCACGGGAATTTCCCGCTCGGCGCGCACCCCGGAGACCTGCTGGGCATTGAGCGCCAGATCGTCGCCGAGCACCCCGGCGGTCTTCTTCGCGGCCATTTTGCTCATCAACGCCACATCATCCAGAACCGTAGCGATGTCGTCGATCAGCACCAGCAAACTGCTTCCTGCCATGAATCTTGTTTCCTTATGTGAATAATGCCGCGCAGCATACCGCGACTGCAGGCCACACGGGGCATTCTTGAGCCACGCGCGAGGCCGGTGCTACCATGCGCAACCGCCAGAACAGGCAAGGAACCACCGGGTTTATGAGCACAATCCGCGAGCGCAACAAAGAACTGATCCTGCGTGCTGCCAGTGAGGAGTTTGCCGACAAGGGCTTCGCTGCGACCAAAACCAGCGACATCGCCGCCAAGGCAGGATTGCCCAAGCCCAACGTCTACTACTACTTCAAGTCCAAGGAAAACCTCTACCGCGAGGTCCTGGAAAGCATCATCGTGCCGATCCTGCAGGCTTCGACCCCGTTCAACCCGGACGGCGTGCCGAGCGAAGTGCTCAGCGGCTACATCCGCTCCAAGATCCGCATCTCCCGCGACCTGCCCTTCGCCTCCAAGGTGTTCGCCAGCGAAATCATGCACGGCGCCCCGCACCTGAGCGCCGACCTGGTCGAGCAGCTCAACAGCCAGGCCAAGCACAACATCGACTGCATCCAGAGCTGGATCGACCGCGGCCAGATCGCCCCGATCGACCCTAACCACCTGATGTTCAGCATTTGGGCCGCGACCCAGACCTACGCCGACTTCGACTGGCAGATTTCTGCGGTGACCGGCAAGGACAAGCTGGACGAAGCGGATTACGAGGCGGCGGCGCAGACGATTATTCGGTTGGTGTTGAAAGGGTGTGAGCCGGACTGAGACCTAGTCGCAGCCATCGCGAGCAGGCTCACTCCTACAGGGAAACGCATTCCAAATGTAGGAGTAAGCCTGCTCGCGATCGAGGCGACACGGTTTCGGCTCAAACCCAAATCGCATCCCACAGCGGATAGTCGCCAAGCTTTTCAACCAGACCAGCCCGCAACGGGTTGGCGACGACATACCTTGCCATCTTCACTAAATCCTCCTCCCGCCGCAGTGCCCGGTCATGAAATCCTCTTTGCCAGAGGCAAACATTTCTGCCGGTAGCCTGATTCACCGCTTTGGTACTCAGCGACTTGGTCTTCTGCATCAGTTCGCTCAACGATCCTCTCTGCAATTCAATTAACCAATGAAAATGATCCGGCATCACCACCCACGCCAGTGAGTTCGCCAAGCCGAGATCTTGTGCCCGCCGAAATTGATGAACCACTAATCGGCCCAAAGCGAAATCGGTAAAGATCGGTTTGCGATCAAGTGTGTTGGTCGTCAGTAGGGAGATTCGATTGGGCTCGGCATAGCGACCGGCTCGTAATCGGTGTGCAGCGGGTAGATCCGGCATTCCTTTGCCTCCCATGATCAGCTCATGAGAAGACTAGTTCTGCGTGCTCAAGTTGATGGGACAGACTGTTGGCTGGATGTTTCTGGGAGAGAGCTATCGCGAGCAGGCTCACTCCTACAGGGGGTTGTGGTGTTCAGACATTTTGTGTCCAACCAAGATCCCTTGTAGGAGTGAGCCTGCTCGCGATAACGGTTGATCAATCAACACAGATTCAAGCCGCCACCCCCGCATCCGCTTTCAACTCCAGCGCCTCCACCGCTTTGATTGCTACCTGTTCATCAATATCCGACAGATCGCCGCTGATGCCGATCGCGCCCAGCACGTTCCCCGCCTGATCACGAATCAACACACCACCCGGTGCCGGCACGACGCTGCCCTGGCCCATGCTGTTCAGCGCAGCAATAAACGCCGGGCGTTGCTGGGCGTCCAGTGCCAGCAGGCGTGAGCCCTTGCCCAGCGCGATGGCGCCCCAGGCTTTGCCGATGGCGATCTGCGGGCGCAGCAGGCTTGCGCCGTCTTCGCGTTGCAGGGTGATCAGGTGGCCGCCGGTATCGAGTACCGCGATGGTCAGCGGCGCGGCGTTGATGCCGCGCCCGACGCTGATGGCTTCGTTGACCAGGTTGACTGCGACTTTCAAGGTTAAAGCGCTCATGGTGCCGTCCTCATTTTGTTATTGGGAAAGTCGTGGAGCTGCGCGGTTGTGCCGCAGCTCGATGCCACAAATAGAACACAATGAACTATTTTTTTGTATACAATAATTCTCGAAAAGCGCCACATGCGACGAAAAGCCACAGCAGAACTTGGCTTCCGACGAATGAAACAGGCGCTTGAGAAAATGGATTGACCTGCGCCGTCCGCCGTGAATACACTCTGCGCAAAGCCACTTGTATACAATTACAAAACGTAAAGAGGCACAAAACCATGAGCAAAATGAGAGCAATCGAAGCCGCCGTTCTGGTGATGCGCCGTGAAGGGGTTGATACCGCTTTTGGCATTCCGGGTGCTGCGATCAACCCGCTGTACTCCGCACTGAAAAAAGTCGGTGGCATCGATCACGTCCTCGCTCGCCACGTTGAAGGCGCGTCGCACATGGCCGAGGGTTACACCCGGACCAAGGCCGGCAACATCGGCGTGTGCATCGGTACATCCGGCCCGGCCGGTACCGACATGGTCACCGGGCTCTACAGCGCCTCGGCCGACTCGATTCCCATCCTCTGCATTACCGGCCAGGCACCCCGCGCCCGTATGCACAAGGAAGACTTCCAGGCGGTCGACATCACCAGCATCGTCAAGCCCGTCACCAAGTGGGCGACCACGGTTCTGGAGCCGGGCCAGGTGCCTTACGCGTTCCAGAAAGCCTTCTATGAAATGCGCTCCGGCCGTCCTGGCCCGGTGCTGATCGATCTGCCGTTCGACGTGCAGATGGCTGAAATCGAATTCGACATCGACGCTTACCAGCCTTTGCCGCTGGCCAAGCCGACCGCGACCCGCGTTCAGGTCGAGAAGGCTTTGGCCCTGCTCGATCAGGCTGAGCGTCCATTGCTGGTGGCCGGTGGCGGCATCATCAACGCCGACGCCAGCGACCTGCTGGTCGAGTTCGCCGAACTGACCGGCATCCCGGTTATCCCGACCCTGATGGGCTGGGGCACCATCCCGGACGATCACCCGTTGATGGTCGGCATGGTCGGTCTGCAGACGTCGCACCGTTACGGCAACGCGACGATGCTCAAATCCGACGTGGTGCTGGGTATCGGTAACCGTTGGGCCAACCGTCACACCGGCTCGGTCGACGTGTACACCGAAGGTCGCAAGTTCATTCACGTCGACATCGAAGGCACGCAGATCGGCCGCGTGTTCACCCCGGATCTGGGCATCGTGTCCGACGCCGCTGCCGCGCTGACCGTGTTCATTGAAGTGGCGCGTGAGTGGCAAGCCGCCGGCAAGCTGAAAAACCGCAGTGCCTGGTTGCAGGACTGCCAGCAGCGCAAAGCCAGCCTGCAGCGCAAGACCCACTTCGACAACGTGCCGGTCAAGCCGCAGCGCGTGTATGAAGAGATGAACCAAGTATTCGGCAAAGACACCTGCTACGTCAGCACCATTGGTCTGTCGCAGATTGCCGGCGCGCAGTTCCTGCACGTCTACAAGCCGCGTCACTGGATCAACTGCGGTCAGGCCGGCCCTCTGGGCTGGACCATTCCGGCAGCGCTGGGCGTGGTCAAGGCCGATCCGAACCGTAAAGTCGTGGCCCTGTCGGGGGACTATGACTTCCAGTTCATGATCGAGGAGCTGGCGGTCGGCGCTCAGTTCAAACTGCCTTACATCCACGTCGTGGTGAACAACTCGTACTTGGGGCTGATCCGTCAGGCCCAGCGCGGGTTCGAAATGGACTACTGCGTGCAGCTGTCCTTCGATAACCTGAACGCGCCGGAACTCAACGGTTACGGTGTCGACCATGTCGCGGTTGCCGAAGGCCTGGGCTGCAAGGCGCTGCGTGTGTTCGAACCGGCTGACATCGCCCCTGCCCTGCGCAAGGCCGAACAGATGATCGAAGAGTTCAAGGTGCCGGTGATCGTCGAGATCATTCTGGAGCGTGTGACCAACATCTCCATGGGGACCGAGATCAACGCCGTCAACGAATTCGAAGACCTGGCGCTGGTCGGCAACGATGCGCCAACGGCGATTTCGCTGCTTGATTGATCGTTTTTAGCCCCCTCTCCCATGGGGAGAGGGCTGGGGTGAGGGAAAGGTTTTGCGATGCTCGCACAATCGGGATCAGACTCAGGATCCCCCTCACCCTAACCCTCTCCCCCAGGAGAGGGGACTGATCGCGTTCAGTCTGACCAACCGTGCCACATCCGTTTTTAGGAGACCACCATGCCGCGTTTCGCAGCCAACCTGTCCATGCTGTTCACCGAACAGGATTTCCTTGCCCGTTTCGACGCCGCCGCCAAAGCCGGTTTCAGTGGCGTGGAATACCTGTTCCCGTACGACTTCAGCTCCGCCGAAATCAAGGCCAAACTGGATGCCAACGGTCTGACTCAAGTGCTGTTCAACCTCCCGGCCGGTGACTGGGCCAAGGGCGAGCGCGGTATTGCGTGCCTGCCGGATCGGGTCGAGGAGTTCCGCGCCGGTGTCGATCTGGCGATTGCCTACGCGCAAGTGCTGGGCAACACCCAGGTCAACTGCCTGGCCGGCATCCGTCCGCAAGGCGTGGACGATGCCACCGTGGAAAAGACCTTTGTCGCCAACCTCAAGTACGCAGCCGACAAGCTGCAGGCGGCGGGTATCAAACTGGTGATGGAAGCGATCAACACCCGCGACATCCCGGGCTTCTACCTGAACAACACGGCGCAAGCCCTGTCGATTCGCGAGCAGGTCGGCAGCGCCAATCTGTTCCTGCAATACGACATCTATCACATGCAAATCATGGAAGGCGATCTGGCCCGCACCCTGCAATCGCACCTGGGCGAGATCAACCATGTGCAGCTCGCGGACAACCCGGGACGCAACGAGCCAGGCACCGGTGAGATCAACTACCGCTTCCTGTTCGAACACCTGGACCGCATCGGTTATCAGGGTTGGGTTGGCTGTGAATACAAGCCGCTGACTACCACTGAGGCGGGCCTCGGCTGGCTGAAGACCCACAACGCAATTTAAGAACACTGCAAAACCCTTGTGGCGAGGGAGCTTGCTCCCGCTCGGCTGCGCAGCAGTCGTAAACCCTGCAAACCGATTTTGTCTGACACACCACAGTGGCTGGTTTTGGGGGTGCTTCGCCCCCCAGCGGGAGCAAGCTCCCTCGCCACAAAGTGTGTTCGGCAGATTATTTGGCTACACAAAAACAAGAGGATTTTCTCATGGCTAAAATCGGATTTATCGGCACCGGCATCATGGGCCACCCAATGGCGGCGAACCTGCAGAAAGCCGGTCACAGCCTGTTCCTGTCGGCGCATCACGACGCCGCCCCGGCCGATCTGGTGGCTGCTGGCGCCGTCGCCCTGGCCAACCCGCGCGACGTGGCGCAGGAAGCTGAATTCATCATCGTCATGGTCCCGGATACCCCGCAGGTCGACGACGTGCTGTTCCGCGCCGACGGCGTTGCTGCCGGTATCGGCAAAGGCAAAGTGGTGATCGACATGAGTTCGATCTCGCCGACCGCCACCAAGGCGTTCGCCGCCAAGATCAACGAGAAAGGCGCGCAATACCTCGACGCGCCCGTTTCCGGCGGTGAAGTCGGTGCCAAGGCTGCGACCCTGAGCATCATGGTCGGTGGCGACGCCGATGCCTTCGAACGCGCGCTGCCGCTGTTCCAGGCCATGGGCAAGAACATCACCCTGGTCGGTGGCAATGGCGACGGTCAGACCGCCAAAGTGGCGAACCAGATCATCGTCGCGCTGAACATTCAGGCCGTGGCCGAAGCCCTGCTGTTCGCGTCGAAAAACGGTGCTGATCCAGCCAAGGTGCGTGAAGCGCTGATGGGCGGTTTCGCTTCGTCGAAGATTCTCGAAGTGCACGGCGAGCGCATGATCAAAGGCACCTTCGATCCGGGCTTCCGCATCAGCCTGCACCAGAAGGACCTGAACCTGGCGCTGCAAGGTGCCAAGGAGCTGAACATCAACCTGCCGAACACCGCCAACGCCCAGCAAGTGTTCAGCACCTGCGCGGCCATCGGTGGCAGCAACTGGGACCACTCGGCGCTGATCAAGGGCCTGGAACACATGGCCAACTTCTCGATTCGCGACAAAAAATAAAGCCTTCATCAAACCTGTAGGAGTGAGCCTGCTCGCGATGAATTCATCTCGGTGTACCTGATACACCGCGCCGCCTGAATCGCGAGCAGGCTCACTCCTACAGTGATCTGAGTTGCCCTTTCGAATAACAAGAATTCCGGGAGCCCGCCATGTCGGTCGATCCGCAACAACTGCTGCGCGAGCTGTTTGCCACAGCCATCGACGCGGCCCATCCGAACCAAGTCCTCGAAGCCCATCTGCCCGCCGATCGCACTGGCCGGGTGATTGTCATCGGCGCCGGTAAAGCGGCCGCCGCCATGGCGCAAGTGGTCGAGCGCTGCTGGCAGGGTGACGTCTCTGGTCTGGTGGTGACCCGTTACGGTCACGGCGCTCCGTGCGAAAAAATCGAAGTGGTCGAAGCCGCGCATCCGGTGCCGGACGCCGCTGGTCTGGCCGTGGCCAAACGGGTGCTCGAACTGGTCAGCAACCTGACCGAAGACGACCGCGTGATCTTCCTGTTGTCCGGCGGCGGCTCTGCACTGCTCGCCCTGCCAGCCGAAGGCATCACCCTCGCCGACAAGCAGTCGATCAATAAAGCCCTGCTCAAATCCGGCGCGACCATCGGCGAGATGAACTGCGTGCGCAAGCACCTCTCGGCGATCAAGGGTGGGCGTCTGGGCAAGGCCTGCTGGCCGGCCACTGTTTACACCTACGCGATTTCCGATGTGCCGGGTGACCTCGCCACGGTCATCGCTTCCGGCCCGACGGTGGCCGACCCGAGCACTTCGGCCGAAGCGTTGGCGATCCTCAAACGCTACGGCATCGAAGTTCCGGCCTCAGTGCGCACCTGGCTGCAAAGCCCGGAATCGGAAACCGTCAAACCCGGCGATCCGAGCCTCGCCCGCAGTCATTTCCAGTTGATCGCCCGTCCTCAGCAATCGCTGGATGCCGCCGCAGTGAAATGCCGTCAGGCCGGTTTCAGCACGCTGATCCTTGGCGACCTGGAAGGTGAATCCCGCGAAGTGGCGAAGGTCCACGCCGGCATCGCCCGGCAGATCATCAACCATGGCCAGCCACTGGCGGCGCCGTGCGTGATTCTTTCCGGTGGCGAAACCACCGTGACCGTGCGCGGCAATGGCCGTGGCGGACGCAACGCCGAATTCCTCCTCAGCCTCACCGACAGCCTCAAGGGTCAGCCCGGCGTCTATGCGCTGGCCGGTGACACCGATGGCATCGACGGCTCGGAAGACAACGCCGGCGCCATCATGACCCCGGACAGCTACGCCCGCGCCGCCGCCCTCGGTTTGAGTGCCAGCGACGAGCTGGATAACAACAACGGTTACGGCTACTTCGAGGCGCTCGATGCGTTGATCGTCACCGAGCCGACCCGCACCAACGTCAACGACTTCCGCGCCATCCTGATCCTCGAGAGCTCTAAATCATGACGCCTGATAAAAAGGTCAAAATCCTCGCCACCCTCGGGCCTGCTGTCGATGGCATCGAAGACATCCGTGAACTGGTCGAGGCCGGGGTCAACATCTTCCGCCTCAACTTCAGCCACGGTGATCACGCCGACCATGCCAAGCGCTATCAGTGGATCCGCGAAGTCGAGCGCCAGCTCAACTACCCGCTGGGCATCCTGATGGACTTGCAGGGGCCGAAACTGCGGGTCGGCAAGTTCGCCGACGGCAAGGTGCAGTTGCATCGCGGCCAGGCGTTCCGCCTCGATCTGGACGCAACACCGGGCGATGAACGCCGGGTGAACCTGCCGCATCCGGAGATCATCGCTGCGCTGGAAGCCGGCATGGACCTGCTGCTCGATGACGGCAAACTGCGCCTGCGCGTGGTCACCAAATACAGCGATGCGATCGACACCACCGTGCTCAACGGCGGCGAACTGTCGGACCGCAAAGGCGTGAACGTGCCGCAGGCGGTGCTCGATTTGAGCCCGCTGACCGCCAAGGATCGCCGCGACCTGAGCTTCGGTCTGGAGCTGGGTGTGGACTGGGTGGCGCTGTCGTTCGTACAACGTCCGCAAGACATTCTCGAGGCCCGCGAACTGATCGGCGACAAGGCGTTCCTGATGGCGAAAATCGAGAAGCCGTCAGCGGTTGAACAACTGCGCGAAATCGCCGAACTGAGCGACGCGATCATGGTGGCCCGTGGTGACCTCGGCGTTGAAGTCCCGGCCGAGAGCGTGCCGCAGATTCAGAAAAACATCATCACCACCTGCCGTGAACTCGGCAAACCGGTGGTGGTGGCGACCCAGATGCTGGAATCGATGCGCTTCTCCCCGGCCCCGACCCGCGCCGAAGTCACCGACGTCGCCAACGCCGTGGCCGAAGGTGCCGATGCGGTGATGCTCTCGGCCGAAACCGCGTCTGGCGAATATCCGCTCGAAGCGGTGCAGATGATGAGCAAGATCATCCGCCAGGTGGAAAACGGTCCGGACTATCAGACCCAGCTCGACGTCAGCCGACCGAAAGCCGAAGCGACCGTCTCCGATGCGATCAGCTGCGCAATCCGCCGCATCAGCAACGTGCTGCCGGTGGCGGTGCTGGTCAACTACAGCGAGTCGGGCGCGTCGAGCTTGCGTGCTTCGCGGGAACGGCCGAAAGCGCCGATCCTCAACCTGACGCCGAACTTGCAAACGGCGCGGCGTTTGAGTGTGGCGTGGGGCATTCACTCGGTGGTCAACGATCGCCTGCGTCAGGTTGATGAAGTCTGCTCGACGGCACTGGAAATCGCCCAGGCGCAGGGTATGGCCGAGCGCGGTGACACGCTGCTGATCACGGCGGGTGTGCCGTTCGGGCAGCCGGGTTCGACCAACTCGCTGCGGATCGAAACGTTGATCTGAAGAAAGCTACACAACCTGTGGCGAGGGAGCTCGTCGAGTCGTCGCTTTTAGGGCATGACGGTTTTCACAGAAGAACCGCATCAACCCATGTTGGGGCCGCTACGCGACCCAGCGGGAGCAAGCTCCCTCACCACAGTTATTGGCAAGACCTTTTGATTTTCCAACTGCCCAGATTTTCTCGACATGCCTGCCAATCATTTCAACACCCACTGCCCCGACTGGGCCGAGGCCCTGCTCAACGGTTTCAGTCAGATATTCCTCCAGCGCCATCCGCTGTGCGGCCTGCTGTGCCTGCTGGCGATCCTGCTGACTGCGCCGGTGCTGTTTGCCGGTGCGCTGCTCGGCGCGGTCGCCGGATTGCTCACCGCGCAACGGCGTAACTACTCCAAGGCCGATCGTCAGGCCGGATTGTTCAGTTACAACGGTGTGCTGCTCGGTTTGTTGCTGAGCCTGTATTTCCCCTGGTCGCCGATGCTGCCGCCGCTGATTCTCGCGGCCGGTGGCCTGAGCGCGATGGCCACGCAGCAATGGCTCAAACACGTGTACCGTAGCCGGTCGATACCGGCCTACACCTCGCCGTTCGTAGCGATGAGCTGGATCCTGCTGCTGTTCGCCGAACCGTCCGCGCCGACGGCTCACATCGAGATGAACACGCTGAACCTGCTCGCCGCGGAGCTGCGTGGATTGGGCCAGGTGATGTTCCTCGGTCATCCGCTGGCCGGCGCATTGATTGCCGGCGGCTTGCTGATCGCTGATCGCCGCGCGTTCTGCTGGGCGATGCTGGCTTCGGCCATCGGCCTCGGCTCCAGCCTGCTGCACCACGAAAGCAGCACTGCGCTGCTCGGCCTTGGCAGTTACAACGCCGTGCTCGCCGCCCTCGCCTTCAGCACGCAACGTCAACAACCGTGGCTGCCGCTGCTGGGTATCGTCCTTGCGCTGCTGGTCACGCCGCTGTTCGTCGCCCTCGGCCTGGCGACACTGACGGCGCCGTTCATCCTCGCCGGCTGGCTGATCCGCGCCGGGATTCAGATGCTCGGCAAAGCCGCCGTCGACGGCACGCCTTGCGCTCATGGGGAGAATCAACCTAGGCTGCGCTGATCTTTGATTCAGGCGTTATCCATGGACAGCAGCAACAGTTGGCGTGAACGGCTTTACGTCATGATTTTCCAGAGCGACACCCTTGCCGGGCGGCGCTTCGACGGCATCTTGCTGTTGATCATCCTCGCCAGTCTGGTGATCGTGATGCTCGACAGCATCGACAGCGTTCACCGCAACTACGCCGATGTGCTGGCGTACATCGAGTGGGGCTTCACGGTCATCTTTCTCGGCGAGTACATCCTGCGTTTGTATTGCTCACCGAAGCCGCTGCGCTATGCCTTCAGTTTCTACGGGCTGGTGGATTTGCTGGCGATCGTGCCCGGGATCCTCGCGCTGTATTACAGCGATGCCCAATACCTGCTGATCATCCGCATCATCCGCATGCTGCGGATCTTCCGGGTGCTCAAGCTCAGCCCGTACCTCAAGCAAGCCAACTACCTGATGTCGGCGCTGCGCGGCAGCAAGCAGAAGATCGTGGTGTTTCTGGTCAGCGTCTGCACCCTGGTAACGGTGTTCGGCACGCTGATGTACGTGATCGAAGGCCCGGAACATGGCTTCACCAGCATCCCCAAGGGCATCTATTGGGCTATCGTGACCCTGACCACGGTCGGCTTCGGCGACATCGTGCCGAAGACCCCGCTGGGTCAGGTGATTTCGTCGCTGGTGATGATCACCGGTTACTCGATCATCGCCGTGCCCACCGGGATTTTCACTGCGGAACTGGCCAACGCCATGCGCGGTGAACAGCTGCAACACGACTGCCCGGTGTGCAAGAAAAGCAGCCATGAAAACAGTGCGGCGTTTTGCTCGCGGTGTGGCAGTCAGCTGTTCAAGAAAATGGAATAAGCACAGAGCTTTTTAATCTTTAAACGACTATGCGTGCCCCGTTATAGTCAGTGGCAATTGAACATCACCCCCTGTAGGAGCTGCCGCAGGCTGCGATCTTTTGATGTTGGTTTTATAAGCTCAAGATCAAAAGATCGCAGCCTGCGGCAGCTCCTGCACATACATAGACAACAAGGAATGCGCAGTGAAAAAACTCTTTGGCGCCTCACTTCTCGCCGCCGGTCTTGCCTTTGGCAGCGTGGCTCAAGCTGCACCGACCCTGCTCAACGTCTCCTACGACGTGATGCGCGATTTCTACAAGGACTACAACACTGCGTTCCAGAAACACTGGCAGGCCGAACACAACGAAAACATCACCGTGCAGATGTCCTTCGGCGGTTCGAGCAAGCAGGCGCGTTCGGTGATCGATGGCCTGCCGGCGGACGTCATCACCATGAACATGGCCACCGACATCAACGCCCTCGCCGACAACGGCAAACTGGTCCCGGAAAACTGGGTCACCCGTCTGCCGAACAACAGTGCGCCGTTCACCTCGGCCACCGTGTTCATCGTGCGCAAAGGCAATCCGAAAGCCCTGAAAGACTGGCCGGACCTGCTCAAGGACGGCGTGCAGGTGATCGTGCCGAACCCGAAAACCTCGGGCAACGGCCGCTACACCTACCTCTCGGCCTGGGGCTACGTGCTGAAGAACGGCGGTGACGAGAACAAGGCCAAGGACTTCGTCGGCAAACTGTTCAAGCAGGCACCAGTGCTGGATACCGGTGGCCGCGCCGCGACCACCACGTTCATGACCAACCAGATCGGTGACGTGCTGGTGACCTTCGAAAACGAAGCCGAGATGATCGCTCGCGAGTTCGGTCGCGATCAGTTCGAAGTGATCTACCCAAGCGTCTCCGCCGAAGCCGAGCCACCGGTTTCCGTGGTCGATAAAGTGGTCGACAAGAAAGGCACCCGCGCTGCGGCCGATGAATACCTGAAGTACCTGTGGTCGCCGGAAGGCCAGGAAATCGCTGCCTCCAACTACCTGCGCCCGCGCGACCCCGCGGTGCTGGCGAAGTACACCGACCGCTTCCCGAAAGTCGACTTCCTCTCGGTGGAGAAAACCTTCGGTGACTGGCGCTCGGTGCAGAAGACCCACTTCAATGATGGCGGGATCTTTGATCAGATTTATACCGGCCAGTAGGGCTTGGGCAGTAACGAAAAGGCGACCTTGAGAGGTCGCCTTTTTTATGACTAAGCCCTTGTAGGAGCTGCCGAAGGCTCGAGCCTTCGGCAGCTCCTACAGAGGCCCATGCGCTGACAGTTACATCGGCGGGGTCACACCGTCTTTACCGGCGGATATCGATTGCGCCGTCAACGTGCCGTCCGCGCCCTGCGTCACGAACGTGACAATCTTCACCCCAACCTTGAGCAAGCTGCGATCCCCCGGCGTCAGGTTGACGATCGGCACGTCCTCCGGCACCAGGATCTTCTGCTGCCCGCCCTTGTAGTTGACGGTCAGCACCCGGCCATTGCTCACCACCAGATCGCCGACGCTGCCATTGGTCATGCTGCTGCCCTTGGCCAGGTCGAACGGCCGATGCCCGTCACCGCTACCAGCCAGTTCCGGCGGGAATACGTGCACTTCCATTGCCTTGAGCGTGCCATCCTCCTGGGGCATGGCCGCCGAGCCGATGTAGCTGCCGGGTTTGATGTCTTCAATATTGGCCAGCGTGACGGCGCGGACCTTGGTGTCGCCGGTCAACTGAATCACCACGTTCTCGCCGCTGTTGACGTGCACTTTCAACGAATCGGTGCTGACCCCGGTGATCTCGCCGCGCACGCCGAGGCGCGTACCCGGGGCATCAGCGGCCTGCACCGCAGTGACGCCGAGCAGGCCGATCAAGGCAATCGTGGTGGTGTGACGCAGCAGCTGACGCAACATGGCATTCCTCCAGTGATAAACAGTAAGAGAGCAGCGGTAAACATAAGCACGCTATCGAAGAAGATGTAAGTGAATGTATCATCACACCTCCCCGGCCGGACGCAAGGTTCGCCGATGGACGCCACCCTGCGGCAAGCCAATCATTCCGCAACGGAATAACTGATATCGACACAAGGCTTCTACCGCCGCCTCGGTGCGTCCCTTAGCCTCACCGCATTCCCTTTCGCTGGATCGAGAAACCTTATGAACGCCACAACTCACGCAATGACCCGAGGCATGGTGCTGCTGTTCGCCTTCTGCTGCGGTGCGATCGTCGCCAACATCTACTACGCGCAGCCGATCATCGGCCTGATCGCGCCGGACATCGGCCTCTCCGACACCATGGCCAGCTTCATCGTCTCGCTGACGCAGATCGGTTATGCGCTGGGCCTGTTCTTCCTGGTGCCGCTGGGCGACCTGCTGGAAAACCGTCGGTTGATGATCATCACCACCGTGGTGGCGATTGCCAGCCTGCTCGGCGCGGCGTTCACCAGTCAGCCGAATGTGTTCCTGCTGATCTCGTTGCTGGTGGGCTTCAGTTCGGTGTCGGTGCAGATCCTGATTCCCCTGGCCGCGCATCTGGCGCCGGAAGAATCCCGTGGCCGGGTGGTCGGCGGGATCATGGGCGGTCTGCTGCTGGGCATTCTGCTGGCGCGCCCCGTGTCGAGCGTGGTGGCTGACCATTTCGGCTGGCGCGCGATGTTCATGATCGCCGCCGGATTGATGGCGGCGATCAGCGTGGTGCTGGCGTTGACCGTGCCCAAGCGCCAGCCGGATCACAGCGCCACCTATGGCCAGTTGATCGGTTCGCTGTGGACGCTGCTGCGCCAACAACCGGTGCTGCGTCAGCGAGCGTTTTATCAGGGCTGCATGTTCGCCACGTTCAGCCTGTTCTGGACCGCCGTACCGCTGGAACTGGCGCGTAACCATGGCTTGTCGCAAAGCGAGATCGCAATCTTCGCCCTGGTCGGTGCCATCGGCGCCATCGCCGCGCCGATCAGCGGACGCCTGGCCGACGCCGGCCACACCCGCATTGCCTCGCTGCTGGCAATGCTGTTCGCCAGCCTGAGCTTCCTGCCGGCATTCATCCACCCGGCCTACAGCGTAATCGGTTTGGCCGTGACCGGCGTGGTGCTGGATTTCTGCGTACAGATGAACATGGTCCTCGGCCAGCGTGCGGTCTATTCGCTGGACGCCAAAAGCCGCGGTCGCCTGAATGCGCTGTACATGACCAGCATCTTCATCGGCGGCGCCTTCGGCTCCTCGGTCGCCAGTGCGGTGTATGAACACGGCGGCTGGTTGTGGATCGTGATTGTCGGCAGCGCGTTCCCGCTGCTGGCACTGTTGCGGTTTTTGAGTGTTTCGCAGCGCGGTTCATTGGCAACGGCGTAAGACGTCAAGCTTCGCGAGCAGGCTCGCTCCCACAGGGGCCATGATCCCTTCAAGATTGCGCAAGGAACTGAGATGGACCGCCTCGCCGCCATGGAAACCTTCGTCTACGTCGTCGAAACCGGCTCGTTTTCCGCCGCCGCGCGACGGCTGAATATCGGCCAGCCCGCCGTGTCGAAAACCATCGCCCAACTGGAAAAGCGCCTGGCCGTCAGCCTGTTGCTGCGCTCGACCCGCGGCCTGACCCCGACCGAGGCCGGGCTGGCCTATTTCGAACGGGCCAAGCGCGCCATCGACGAAGCCAACGAGGCCGACAACGCCGCCCGGGGCAGCGCCACCGGTTTGAGCGGCAACCTGCGCATCAGCGCTGCGGTGACCTTCGGCCGTCTGCACGTCGTCCCGCACCTGGGGGCATTTCTCGATCAGCATCCGCAACTGAACATCGACCTGATGCTTGACGATCGCAACATCAACCTCGTCGAGGAAGGCATCGATGTCGCCCTGCGCTTGGGCGCACTGACCGATTCGGGCCTGACCGCCCGCAAGATCGCCGACTGCCGCCGCGTGGTGCTCGGCACCCCCGCGTACTTCGCCAAACACGGCGAACCGACCTGCCCTGCCGAACTGAGCAAGCACCAGGCCGTCGTCTACAACCTCGGCGGCGGCACCACCTGGCAGTTCACCAAAGGCGCAGAACAACAACCGGTGATCATCAGCGGTCGCCTGCGCGTCAGCGCGGCCGAGGGCGTGCGCGAAGCCGTACTGGCCGACCACGGCCTGACGCTCGCCTCCGAATGGATGTTCGCCCCGGAGCTGGCCAGCGGCGCAGTCAAGACCGTCATGCACGACTGGACACTGCCCGATCTGGATCTATGGGCGGTTTTTCCGACGGGAAGGCTGGTGAGTGCCAAGGCGCGGGCGTTTGTTGAGTACATGGAAAATTTGATCAAAGCACACGTCTGAGCAGATCATTTCGTTTATTGCGATTTTCGTTTAATTCGAATAACGTCCCGGCATCTCCTGTTCAGAATGCTGGAACTCACTATGTCGATTGTTCTTCACCCCTCTCTCAACCTCCCGGTGGAGCGCGAAGTCAAAGCCGCCATTGAAGGCAAACGCGCGCTCGCCGCCTACCTGGCAACCCGATTCGAAACCCAGCACATCCAGATTTTCGATGAGCAGAACCAGGCGCATCAGGTCGAGCTTCCGACGTCGGCACTGCGGCTACTGATGGATATTCTGGCGGAGCTGGCGGAAGGCAACGCCGTCAAAGTCGTACCGGTGCACGCCGAACTGACCACGCAAGAAGCCGCCGATCTGCTCAACGTCTCACGCCCGCACCTGATAAAACTGCTGGAAAGCGGCGAGTTGTCCTACCACAAAACCGGCAAGCACCGACGTGTGCGCTTTGCTGATTTGATGGACTATAAAACCCGGCGCGACACCGCCAGCGAGCAGGCAATGGCGCTTCTCGCAGATCAGGCACAGGCGTTAAGGACAGGATACGAGTGAGGCATTCCTCTTTCACCGCTGTATACGATGCATGTGTTTTGTACCCCGCCCCACTGAGAGATTTCTTGATGTGGCTGGCACTCTCAGGACGGTTTCGGGCCCGATGGACCAAGGAGATTCACGTCGAATGGAAACGAAATTTACTGAAGAACCGGGCAGATCTGACCATGGCACAACTGGATCGCACGTCTGAACTGATGGATCGTGCGATCCCCGAAGCCTGCGTCCATGACTTTGAGGACCTGATTGCCGGACTCTCTCTTCCTGACAGCAATGACCGCCATGTATTGGCAGCGGCCATACGCTGCGGTGCCGGGGTCATCGTGACCTTCAATCTGAAAGACTTTCCCGACTCCAGCCTGGCGCCGTATGGCGTAGAAGCTCAACACCCTGATGAGTTTGTCGAAAATCTGCTTCACCTGGATCCGGCTGCAGTCATCGCTGCAGCGCAACGGCAGCGCCAGCAGCTGAAATTGCCGCCAATGGCGGTCGAGCCGTTTCTGGATCTCCTGCGGCGCCAGGGACTGATTGAGTCAGTCCGCGCGCTAAGCACCTATCGGGCGATTCTCTGAACAGTCATTTTTTTAAACACCCCACAACCAAACGGCGATCCGAAGATCGCCGTTTTTCATTACTGTCCGAACTGCTTGCCCAACCCCGGCGGCACGCCGTGGATGTCGGTGTCTTCCCAAGGGCCGTTGGGGCTGACGGAGCGGGTCCAGCCGTTGTTCCAGCGGAAGTAGGTGCGCTGGCGGTAGAAGGTGTTGGGCTGGTCGTCGAGGACGTAGACCCCGAGCTTCTGGTCCCAGTGGCTGTTGCCACCCGGTGGCGGGGCGAAGCTGGCGGAGGTGCGGGGCACCGGTTTGGACGGTTTGGCCGGGATGCTTTTGCCCGGCGTCGGCGAGGTCGACGGAGTCGGGCTCGGTTGCGACGGCGGGATCGGCGGCAGGTTGGTGGTGGGTTCCGGTCGGTGCACCGTACATGCGCTCATGCCCAGGGCCAATGTGATGACGGTGATGCGGGCGAGGCTGTGCATGGCGGTGCTTTCCTGTGGGTCCGGGTGGTTATTTGTCCGGGCTGTCGATGATCAGTTTCTGTGGCGCGGTGGTGCTGCTGGCCAGCGGGCCGCTGCGACCTACCCACTCCCCGGCGGTCGGCTGACCGGCGCGAGAGATGCGTGCAACCAGTTGGACTTCAGGAAAGTTCGACAGTTTCAACTGCGGCATCATGGCGTCGGCATCGCCCAGTTCGACGGTCACCGGCAGGTCCGCCACGGTCAGACGCTTGGCGGCCAGCGGTGCCGGTGGGCCGGAAATGGCACGGGCGAAGATGAACACGCTGTCGCCCGGCTGCACCTTGCTTCTGAGCTCACTGGACAGGTCAACCTGCACCTTGAGCAGTGCCGCGACCTTGGCGGCCGGCGCTTCGGCAAGCGTTCCACCACTGGCCTTCAGGCGTTCGGCAGCACGCTCGATCCCGCCTTGCAGCGCGGCGCGGGAGTTGTCGTCGGCCGGCAGTTGCGCCAGCAGGCGATTCCAGTAATCGATGGCTTGCTGATACCGCTCGCCTTCGAACGCGGCGATCCCGAGCAGGCCGAGGCTGGTGACTTCTTTCGGATCGGCTTTCAACGCTTCGTCGGTCAGCGCCTGGATCTTGTCCGACCACTTCTTGCCGTCGGCAAAGTATTGCGCCTGCGCCCACTGGCCAAGCAGCTCCGGCTGACGGCCAGCGAGGTTGGCCGCGCGCTCGAACATCTTCGCCGCGTCCGCCGGACGATCCTGAGCCATGTAGGTGCGACCGAGAAAGTACAGGCCTTCCGCCGAATCCGGTTGTGCAGCAACGGCACGCTCCAGACGTCGGGTCATCTCTTCCATCGACTGCGGGGCCTGGGCGAATTCGCGGGTCAGCTCGACCTTGTCGGCGGCGCCGAAGTGCAGGTACAGGCCCAGGCCCAACACCGGCACCAATACGGCGGCCAGCAGGGGCAACGGCTTGCCCAGTTTCGAGACACGCGACGCGGCAACGCCTTCGGTGTCGGCGAGCAGTTCTCGCGCCGCTTCGGCGCGACCGCTGTCCATTTGCGCGGCATCGAGTACACCTTCGGCCTGCTGCGATTGCAGCTCGGCCACGCGTTCCTGATACAGCGCGACGTTCAGGGCGGTTCGATCCTCCTCACGCTGGGCGCGACGCCCACGCAGAACCGGGATCAGCAGAAAACTCAGGGCGACCAGAAGCAACAGCCCTGCGGCAAGCCAGAAATCAATCATTCTTGGTTTTTATCCAACAGTTGGTCGAGGCGCTGACGCTCTTCGATGGACAGCGATTGCGGAGTCTCGGTGCGCTGGCTGCGACGGCGGCGCACGATCACCACGATCACCACCAGGCCGCCCAGCAGCAGCCCGGCCGGACCGAACCACAGCAGCGCGGTCTTGGCATTGAGCGCCGGTTTGTAGCGGACGAAATCACCGTAGCGGTCGACCATGAAATCGATGATCTGCTGATTGTCCTTGCCCTCGCCGAGCATGCGGAAGATCTCCTTGCGCAGGTCGGCGGCAATCGGCGCGTTGGAGTCGGCGATGTCCTGGTTCTGGCACTTGGGGCAGCGCAGTTCCTTGGTCAGTTCACGGAATCGCTCGCGATCGCCTTCCTTGGCGAACTCGTAAGTGTCAATCGCGGCGTGAGCCACACCGACCAGACTCAGGCCCAATACCACAGCGGCGAGCAAGCGCTTCATGGCTTGGCCTCATCGACCAGCGCCTGATACTTGGCCGCGAGTTTTTCGCGCCAGACCTGCTCGTCGATCACCCCGACGTACTTGTCGCGAATGATGCCCTTGGCGTCGATGAAGAAGGTTTCCGGCGCACCGTACACGCCGAGGTTCAACCCCAGCGAGCCTTCGTCGTCGCGGATGTCCAGCACATACGGATTGTGGAATTCGGCCAGCCACTTCAAGGCATCGGCGTTGGTGTCCTTGTAGTTGATGCCGTAGATCACCACGCCGCGCTCGGCCAGTTTGTTCAACACCGGGTGCTCGACCCGGCAGGAAATGCACCAGGTGCCCCAGACGTTGACCAGCGCCGGTTTGCCGAGAATGTCGGCCTTGGTCAGGGTCTTGTCGCCCTGCACGTTCGGCAGGGTGAAGTCCGGGAATGGCTTGTTGATCATCGCCGACGGCAGTTCCGCCGGATCGAGGTACAGACCGCGATAAAGAAACACCGCCACCAGCAGGAAAATCGCCAGGGGTACCAGCATCAACCAACGTCTCATGCAGCCGCTCCTTGCAGGCCGAGGGCTTCACGCACCTTGGCTTTGACCTTGACTCGATAACGCCGATCCAGCGCCGCCAGCAATCCGCCCAGACCGGTCAGCAGACCGCCGAACCAGATCCAGCGCACGAACGGTTTGACGTGGACCCGCACCGCCCAGGCGCCGTTTTCCAGCGGTTCGCCCAGGGCGACATACAGGTCGCGGGTGAAACCGGCGTCGATCCCGGCTTCGGTCATCATCGAACTCTGTACGGTGTACAGACGTTTTTCCGGGTGCAGCACGCTGACTTCCTTGCCGTCGCGGATCACCCGGACGGTGCCCTTGTCGGAGGTGAAGTTCGGCCCTTCGAAATGCCTGGCACCTTCGAAAATGAAGTGATACCCGGCCAGGTCCATCGACTCGCCCGGCGCCAGGCGCAGGTCGCGCTCGGCGCTGTTCTGGCTCGACAGCACCACACCGAGCGCGCACACGGCGATACCGAGGTGAGCGATCTGCATGCCCCAGTAGCTGCGGGTCAGGGTTGGCAGGCCCTTGATCAGGCCTTTGTGGCGAGTCTTGTCGAAGATGTCGCGCACACCGGCCAGCAACACCCACGCGGCGAGCAGGAATGTGGCGATCACCGCCCAGTTGAAATCGCCGTAGGCGATACCGGCTACCACGGCCAATGCGACGCTGCCGAGCAACACCGGGGTCAGCATGTTCGCCAGCCATTTCACCGGGGTGTCTTTCCAGCGCACGATCACGCCAACCGCCATCACCAGCATCAGCAATGCCATCAGCGGGATGAACAACGCATTGAAGTACGGCGGGCCGACCGACAGTTTGGCGCCGCTCAACGCATCGAGAATCAGCGGATACAAAGTGCCGAGCAGGATCATCGACGCCGCCACTACCAACACCAGGTTGTTACCCAGCAGCAGCGTTTCCCGCGACCACAGGTTGAAGCCGACCTGGCTCTTAACCACTGGCGCACGCAACGCGAACAGGGTCAGCGAGCCGCCGACCACGAACAGCAGGAAGATCAGGATGAACACGCCGCGCTCAGGGTCCGAAGCAAACGCATGGACCGAGGTCAACACGCCGGAACGCACGAGGAACGTGCCGAGCAGACTGAGCGAGAACGCAGCAATCGCCAGCAACACCGTCCAGCTCTTGAACACGCCACGTTTTTCCGTGACCGCCAGCGAGTGGATCAGCGCGGTACCAACCAGCCATGGCATGAACGAGGCGTTTTCCACCGGGTCCCAGAACCACCAGCCGCCCCAGCCGAGTTCGTAGTAGGCCCACCACGAGCCGAGGGTGATGCCGATGCCGAGAAACGCCCAGGCGACGATGGTCCATGGACGCGACCAGCGTGCCCACGCGGCGTCAAGACGACCACCGAGCAAGGCGGCGATGGCGAACGCGAAGGCCACGGAGAAACCGACATAACCCATGTACAGCATCGGCGGATGGACGATCAGGCCGATGTCTTGCAGCAGCGGGTTGAGGTCACGCCCATCGGCCGGGATCTGCGGCAGGATCCGCGAGAACGGGTTGGAGGTGAGGATCAGGAACAACAGGAAACCGGTGCTGATCATGCCCATCACCGCCAGCACGCGGGCGAGCATGACTTGCGGCAACTGGCGGGAGAACACCGACACGGCGAAGGTCCAGCCACCGAGGATCAACGCCCACAGCAGCAGCGACCCTTCGTGGGCGCCCCACACCGCGCTGAACTTGTAGTACCACGGCAGCGCGCTGTTGGAGTTCATTGCCACGTAGCCGACCGAGAAATCGTCGGTCATGAACGCGTAGGTCAACGCGCCAAACGCGAACAGCAGGAATGCGAACTGGCCCCACGCTGCCGGCTGGGCCAGGCCCATCCACAGACGGTCGCCGCGCCACGCGCCGAGCAACGGCACCACGGCCTGCACCAGCGCAAAACACAGCGCCAGAATCATCGCCAGATGACCGAGCTCGGGAATATACAGTGCGGACGTCATCGATCAACCCTCCTTCGCTGGGGTCGGCGCGGATTGACCACTGTCTTTCAAGGCCTTGGTCACTTCCGGCGGCATGTACTTTTCGTCGTGCTTGGCCAGCACTTCATCGGCCACCACCACGCCGTCGGCGTTGAGCTTGCCGAGGGCGACGATGCCCTGCCCTTCGCGGAACAGATCCGGAAGGATCCCGCGATAGGTGATGGTCACGGCTTTGTTGAAGTCGGTAACAACGAATTTGACGTCCAGCGAGTCTGGCGAACGTTGCAGCGAGCCCTTCTCGACCATGCCGCCGGCGCGGATGCGCGTGTCTTGCGGCGCTTCGCCGTTGGCGATCTGGGTCGGCGTGTAAAACAGGTTGATGTTTTCCTGCAGGGCGCTCAGGGCCAGGCCGACGGCAGCGCCGACCCCGACCAGAATGGCCACAATGATGATCAGACGTTTTTTGCGCAGCGGATTCACTTGCCGTTCTCCCGGCGCAGACGACGCGCCTCTTGTTGCAGGTAACGCTTGCGGGCCGCGATCGGCGCCACCACGTTGAGGATCAGCACCGCCAGGCAGATGCCGTAGGCCGACCAGACATACAGGCCATGATGGCCCATGGCGAGGAAGTCGCCGAATGAAGCAAAACTCATCGAGCGGCCTCCAGACTGTTCTGCACTTCTTCTTTGACCCAACTGGCGCGGGCTTCGCGCTTGAGCACTTCAAGGCGCATGCGCAGCAACAGCACGGCGCCGAAGAAGCAGTAGAAACCCAGCACCGTCAGCAACAGCGGCAGCCACATTTCGGCGGGCATCGCCGGTTTTTCGGTAAGGGTGAAGGTCGCGCCTTGGTGCAGGGTGTTCCACCACTCCACCGAGTACTTGATGATCGGGATGTTGATCACCCCGACGATGGCCAGCACCGCGCAGGCCTTGGCGGCGCTGTCGCGGTTGCTGATGGCGTTGCCCAAAGCGATCACGCCGAAATACAGGAACAGCAGAATCAGCATCGAGGTCAGGCGTGCGTCCCAGACCCACCACGAGCCCCAGGTCGGCTTGCCCCAGATCGCCCCGGTGACCAGCGCAACGGCGGTCATCCACGCACCGATCGGTGCCGCGCATTGCAGGGCGACATCGGCCAGTTTCATTTTCCACACCAGCCCGACCACGCCGCACACCGCCAGCATCACGTAGATCGACTGCGCGAGCATCGCCGCAGGCACGTGGATGTAGATGATGCGGAAGCTGTTGCCCTGCTGATAATCCGGCGGCGCGAAGGCCAGACCCCAGACGACGCCGACGGTGATCAGCAGCAGCGCTGCAATGCTCAGCCACGGCAGAAACTTGCTGCTGATGCCGTAGAACCACTTGGGCGAGCCGAGCTTGTGAAACCAGGTCCAGTTCATACTGTTTCCATCACGGGTGCCGCTCATCGGTGTGAGCAGTCTCAGGGTCTTTGCTGGTTAAATTTTAACCAGACCTCATTATTCGCCGACGCTGATCTTCAGGCCAGCAGCTATTGCAAACGGTGTCAGGGTGATCGCCAGAGCGGTCAGGCTACCCAGCCACAGCAGATACCCGGTCGCCGGCATGCCTTGCAAGGCGGCCTGCAAGGCGCCACTGCCCAGGATCAACACCGGGATGTACAACGGCAGAATCAGTAGCGCCAGCAACAGGCCGCCGCGCTTCAAACCCACCGTCAGCGCCGCGCCCACCGCACCGAGCAGGCTCAGCACCGGTGTACCCAGCAGTAACGACAACAGCAACACCGGCAGGCAGGCCACCGGCAAACCAAGCATCAACGCCAACAGGGGCGAGAGCAAAACCAGCGCCAGACCCGAGAACAGCCAGTGTGCCAGCACCTTGGCCAGCACCAGTAGTGGCAGCGGGTGCGGCGAAAGGACCCATTGTTCCAGGGAGCCGTCCTCGAAATCACTGCGGAACAGTCCGTCCAGCGAGAGCAGGACCGACAACAGCGCGGCCACCCAGACTAACCCCGGGGACAGGTTTTGCAAGACTTGAGTTTCCGGGCCGACGGCCAGCGGGAACAAAGCGATGACGATGGCGAAGAAAATCAGCGGATTGGCCAGTTCGGCCGGGCGCCGAAACAGCAGACGGGACTCACGGGCAACCAGCAGGCCGAACACACTCATACTGCCCAGTTCCCCAGATCGATATCGCGATAACCGGCCGGCATGCGGCTCAGCGTGTGGTGCGTGGTCAGGACCACCAGGCCGCCGCGTTCACAGTGTCCGGCCAGGTGTTCTTCCAGTTGCGCCACGCCCTGCTTGTCGAGCGCGGTGAACGGCTCGTCGAGAATCCACAAGGGCGGGCTGTCCAGATACAGCCGCGCCAGCGCCACGCG
Organism: Pseudomonas sp. 86_A; assembly: GCF_017491705.1. Classification (NCBI taxonomy): domain Bacteria; kingdom Pseudomonadati; phylum Pseudomonadota; class Gammaproteobacteria; order Pseudomonadales; family Pseudomonadaceae; genus Pseudomonas; species Pseudomonas sp. 86_A. The sequence continues at coordinate 107,617 of NZ_JAFGYS010000003.1, forward strand.
GCGTTGCTGCCCAGCAGACAGGGTGTGGCAGGGAACATCTTCGAAGCCGCGCAATCCTACCGCTGCCAATGCCTGCCAGATTGCCTCGCGTGCGACCGGCCGATGCAGGGCGCAGAGCCACGACAGGTTCTCTTCGGGGGTCAGCAAGTCCTTGATTCCGGCGGCGTGGCCGATCCACAACAGGTTGCGCGCCAGTTCGCCGGGCTGCGCAGTCAAAGGCTGGCCGTTGAGCAGCACCTGACCGCTGGTCGGCTGCATCAGCCCGGACAGCAGGCGCAGCAGGCTGGTCTTGCCGCTGCCGTTGGGACCGCTGATCTGCACCATATCGCCACTGGCCAGTCTCAATTCGAGATTTTCGAAGAGCAGCCGCAGGTCTCGTTCACAGGCGAGGGCAACGGTTTGCAGGACAGGACTGGTCAAGGGATCACGGGCCTTATACGGTTCAAGTCGGCTCTGGCGCGGCCGTTAAAGAGATGCAGGATAAATGCAATGACGGTGCGAATCAGAGAGCTGGATCAAACAATTGCTATGTTTTCTGAACGAAGCGCAAGACGCGCGGCATTATACATGCCGTGCCTTACTCCCAAGCGTGCAATTTCCTCAGGTTGTGTCCGCGTATGACAGGCGAAATAAACATCCTCCCGCTCCCGCCCACCACCCCGGCGAACGCGCGTCCGCTGGCGATGAGCGGTGAGTTGCTCAAGCTGCTGACCCCGGTCGAAGGCTTGATCGGCGCCGGGCAAAGCGCCCAGGCCGAGGTGCTGTCGCTCAAGCAGGCGGACCAGACCTTTCAATTGTTGCTCAAGGTGACCGTCGACGGCGGCCGCCAGACCACCGTGCAAGCCAGCAGCAACCTGCCGCTGCCGACCGGGACCAACCTGGCCGTCACTCAGCCGTCGGCGGGCAATCTGGCGATCACCGTGCAACAGGCCATCGCCAGCAGCGTCGCCGCCCTCACCCGCATCGACACCGCGCAATTGCCGGTCGGCACGCTGTTGCAAGGCAAGGTGCTGACCTCGCAGACGCTACCGCAAGTGCCGGGGCAGCCGACGGTGTACCGCTCGCTGGTGAGCCTGCTCAACACCGCGCAGAGCGGCGCCACGCTGGACATCGACAGCCCGACGCCCCTGCGCATCGGCACCCTGCTCTCGGCCTTGGTCGAGGATTCGCAGACGCTCAGGTTCGTGCCGCTGAGCAGCCGTCAGGATCAATTGGCGGTGAGCCAGCAACTGGTTGGCCAACAAAGCCGCCAGGGCTCGCTGGACGGTTTGCTCAACGCCTTGCAAAACCTGCCGAGCGACGACGATCAGACTTCGCAGGACCTGCGCACTGCCGTCGTGCGCCTGCTCGCCAACCTGCCCGACGTGCAGCAGATGAGCACCGCCAAAGGTGTCGCCCTGGCCCTGGCCAACAGCGGCGCCTTCCTCGAAGCCAAGCTGCTGACCGGACAGAATCCGACGCTGGCCCCGGACATGAAAGCCGATCTGCTCAAGCTGATCGCGCAGCTGTCGCCGGGTGTGCCGGGCAATTCCAGTTTCAATGCGATCATCGCCGCCAACACCTTGGCGCAGGCGTTGCCGAGTTTCGTGCGCAATGCCCTTGGCACACTCGGCCAGGTCAGCGCCAAACCGGTGCCGAGCAGTTTTCCGCTGCCTGACCGCTTGCTGCAAAGCCAGGACGGCGAAGGTGATCTGGAACATCTGCTGCGCCTCGCCGCGGCGGCCGTGTCGCGCCTGCAAAGCCATCAGTTGTCGAGCCTGGAACAGACCGGCGTCACCGACGATGGCCGGTTGATGAGCACCTGGCAACTGGAAATCCCCATGCGCAACCTGCAGGATATCGTGCCGCTGCAGGTCAAGTTCCAGCGCGAAGAAGCGCCGGAAAGAGAGCCGCAACCCAACGAACGCCGTGACGAGCGCGAGCCCAGGCAACAGCTGTGGCGCGTCGATCTGGCATTCGACATGGAACCGTTGGGGCCGATGCAGATTCAGGCCCAGTTGATTGCCGGCAGCCTGTCGAGCCAGCTCTGGGCCGAACGCCCGTACACCGCCGACCTGATCGAAACCAACCTGTTTGCGCTGCGCCAGCGTCTGCTCGATCGCGGGCTGAACGTCGGCGATCTCGACTGCCACCTCGGCACGCCGCCGCAAGGCAACCAGACTCGTCTCGAACACCGCTGGGTGGATGAAACCGCATGAACGATTCCACTGCTCCACGCCAGGCCATCGCGCTCAAGTACGACGGCAACCACGCCCCGACCCTCACCGCCAAGGGCGACGAGGAACTGGCCGAAGAAATCCTGCGGATCGCCCGCGACCGTGAAGTGCCGATCTACGAGAACGCCGAATTGGTGCGATTGTTGGCAAGGATGGAATTGGGCGACAGCATTCCCGAAGAGCTGTACCGCACGATTGCCGAGATCATCGCGTTTGCGTGGAATCTGAAGGGGAAATTCCCCGAGGGGCATGATCCGCAGGCGCCGATGGTCGAGAAGGACGTCACCGAGCGCGGGGATGATTATTAAGCACTAAAAGCAAAAGATCGCAGCCTTCGGCAGCTCCTACATGAGATCTCTGTAGGAGCTGCCGAAGGCTGCGATCTTTTGATCTTGCTTGCCGCTAAAAGCTCGAAGCTACTAGCTGCTTCTGTGCAGTTTGCGCATCAACTCCGCCTCAGCCTGGGTCAACCCGCAGGACTGAGTCAGCTCATCGACGCTCGCGCCCATCCCCACCAGTTTCGCCGCCTGAGCGAAAGACAGGCTCGATGGATCACGTTGTTCCAGCGCAACAATCTTGTCCGGCAACGGACCGACGACCGAGCGCAGCTCGTGCAGGGCTTCGCCCATGCGCACGTTGCCGTTCTGATAGTCGTCGACGCGCTTGGCCAGGTCCTTGATGCGCTGGTCACGCAGCGCATCGCCCTGTGCCTGTTGCGCCGCGATCAACCGCTGCGCCTTGATGTACGCCAGAAACATTGCCAGCGTGCCTGCCCAGAAGAGGAACAGGACAATGACCGCCACCTCGAGAATCAATCAGATGCTCTCCAGTTCCGACCATTCTTCTTCGCTCATCATCTTGTCCAGCTCGACCAGGATCAGCAACTCGTTGTTCTTGTTGCACACGCCCTGGATGAACTTGGCCGACTCTTCGTTACCGACGTTTGGCGCGGTCTCGATTTCCGACTGACGCAGGTAAACCACTTCAGCCACGCTGTCGACCATGATGCCAACGACTTGTTTGTCGGCTTCGATGATGACGATACGGGTGTTGTCGCTGATCTCACCGCTGTTCAGGCCGAAGCGCTGACGGGTGTCGATCACGGTGACCACGTTACCGCGCAGGTTGATGATGCCCAGCACGTAGCTTGGCGCACCCGGCACCGGAGCGATCTCGGTGTAGCGCAGCACTTCCTGAACGCGCATCACGTTGATGCCGTAGGTTTCGTTGTCCAGCTTGAAGGTCACCCATTGCAGGATCGGATCTTCAGAACCTTTTGCATTCGTCGCCTGACTACTCATACCCTGACCCCTCGAAAAAACCGCACTGGGCGGTGTGTGTTCTGTGTGGAGGCATTGAAAAATGCCATCGCCTGATTGTTATGTCGGCTGCTATGTCGATTTATGTAGCGGCTTGTGGCCGCCCAAGTGCTTTGCGCCGCCACTGGCGATCAACTCGGCCAGCGCGGATACATCAAGCAATGCACACATGTGCTCAATCACCGTGCCGGCGAGCCATGGCCGCTGACCCCGGTGACTTCTCCATTTGATTTCATTCGGGTCCAGGCGCAACGAACGGCTGACCTGATGCACGGCCAGACCCCATTCGTAACCTTGTACCGAAATCACGTACTGCAGGCCCTGACGGAAGTCATCGCGATAGCGATCCGGCATGACCCAACGCGCCGTGTCCAACACTTTCAGATTGCCGGCCTGGCTCGGCAGAATCCCGAGGAACCATTCCGGCTGACCGAACAGCGGCGTCAGCTCGTGCCCGGCCAGTGAATAAATCGAACCCAGGCACACCAGCGGCACCGCCAGGGTCAACCCGGCGACATCGAACAACAGGCATTCGAAGGCCTCGGACGCCCAGGCTGGACGGCCATCGGTTTCCACCGGTGGCGGCGTGTTGTTCGGTGGCAAGTGCACTTCTACAACCGGCGGCACCAGCGTTTGCTCCACAGGTGCCGGCGCTACCGGCGCAGGCTCGGCCACGACCGGTTCCGGCGCGGTTTTCAGCAACTGGGTTTGCAGCAGCGGTGCCAGGGTCGATACCGGCGCTCGTAGCGGCTCGGCCTCTTCAATCAATGCGACGGGTGCCTTGGCCACCGGCGCGGCGGCAGGCGCAGCGAGCGGCGCGGCAGGTTTGACGGCTTTTTGCGCATCACGCGCCTGCTCTTCCAGTACCGCAGCCTGGAACTCGTCCAGCGCCTCGGAGCTTTCGATCACCTCGACCGGCGCCTCGACTAGCGGCAACTCGTCAGGAATCTCCTGCAGCAAGCTGTCCAGATAGGACTGCAGCGCCAGTTGCGGCTTCGACGTCAACTTCAGCGGCCGATTCATACGCACCCCCCTGTAGGAGCTGCGGAACGCTGCGATCTTTTGATCTTTTCAGAAGCACCACAAAGCAAGATCAAAAGATCGCAGCCTGCGGCAGCTCCTACACGAAGAGAGATCATGCTCAAGCCACCTGCGGAACAAGTTGTTGCGCCAACAGATGCTTGAGCAGCGCGCGGTAAGCCAGCACGCCCCGGCTCTTGCCGTCGAATTGCGAAGGCGTGACACCGGCCCGGCTGGCGTCGCGCAGACGGGTATCAACCGGGATGTAGCCCTGCCAGATTTCCTCGGGGAATTTGTCCCGCAATACGCGCAAGGTGCCCAGCGACGCCTGGGTACGGCGGTCGAACAGGGTCGGCACGATGCTGAACGGCAGCGCCTGTTTACGCGAGCGGTTGATCATCGCCAAGGTGTTGACCATGCGTTCCAGGCCTTTGACGGCCAGGTGTTCGGTCTGCACCGGGATCACCAGTTGCTGGCTCGCGGCGAGGGCGTTGACCATCAGCACACCGAGCAGCGGCGGGCTGTCGATGATCGCGTAATCGAAGTCCTGCCACAGCTGCGCCAGACTCTTGGCGATCACCAGGCCGAGGCCACTTTGCCCCGGCGACTGGCGCTCAAGGGTCGCGAGTGCGGTGCTCGACGGCAGCAGCGAAATGCGTTCGTCGCTGGTCGACAGCAGCAACTGCCCGGGCAAGCCTTGCGGCACGCTGCCCTTGTGCAGAAACAGGTCGTAGTTGCTGTGTTCCAGGCTGTCGGGGTCGTAGCCGAAATAGCTGGTCATCGAGCCGTGCGGGTCGAGATCGACCACAACCACGCGCTTGCCCGCCTCCGCCAGCAATCCGGCTAAAGCGATGGAAGATGTGGTTTTACCGACACCACCCTTTTGATTGGCGACTGCCCAGACTCTCATTCAGTTCGTTCCTCCCGGCCGAGATGCTCGACCGAGACATAGCTCAGCGTATTAATGCGGGTGACGGAGAATTGACGGCACTCTCGCGTCCCGGCGTCTTGACCGGGGTCGGTGCAGTTTGTGTGCCAGCGCGCTTCAATGCCGCGTCCGGTTGTGCATTCGCGGTTCCGGTGCCGGTCAGACTGCGGCGCACATCGAGATTGCGCGACACCACCAGCACCACCCGACGGTTTTTCGCGCGGCCCTCGGCCGTGGCGTTGTTGGCCACTGGCTGGAACTCGCCGTAGCCCACCGAGGCCAGACGGCCGGGGTTCACCCCCTGCATCGCCAGCATCCGCACGATGCTGGCCGAACGCGCCGAGGACAGCTCCCAGTTGGTCGGGTACTGCGCGGTGCGAATCGGCTGATCGTCGGTAAAGCCTTCGACGTGGATCGGGTTGTCGAACGGTTTGAGGATCGCCGCCACCTTGTCGATGATGTTGAAGGCGATGTCGCTCGGCATGGCGTCGCCGCTGCCGAACAACAGGCTGGAGTTGAGTTCGATCTCGACCCACAACTCGTTGCCGCGCACGGTCATCTGGTTGGAAGCGATCAGGTCGCCGAACGCGGCGCTGATGTCATCGGCGATGCTTTTCAACGGATCGCTGGCCCCGGCGATACCGGCGTCGACCTGCTCGGCGTCCTTGACCAGCGGCTTGGCCGGGGTCACGGTCTTCGGTCGTTCATCACCGATCGGGATCGGCTTGAGCGAGCGGTCGGAGTCGGTGAAAACCCCGATCAGCGCTTCGGAAATGACCTTGTATTTGCCTTCGTTGATCGACGAGATCGAGTACATCACCACGAAGAACGCGAACAGCAGCGTGATGAAATCCGCGTAGGACACGAGCCAGCGCTCGTGGTTGACGTGTTCTTCCTGATGCCTGCGACGGGCCATGAGGTTATTCCCTTAATCCATGAAGCCTTGCAGCTTCAACTCAATGGAGCGAGGGTTTTCACCTTCGGCGATCGACAAGATCCCTTCCAACAACATTTCGCGATAACGCGACTGCCGCAACGCGATTGACTTGAGCTTGGCCGCCACCGGCAGCAACACCAGGTTGGCACTGGCAACACCGTAGATTGTGGCGACGAAGGCCACGGCGATGCCGCTGCCCAGCTGGGTCGGATCGGCGAGGTTGCCCATCACGTGAATCAGGCCCATCACCGCACCGATGATGCCGATGGTCGGCGCGTAGCCGCCCATGCTTTCAAAGACTTTGGCGGCTTCGATGTCGCGGGCTTCCTGGGTGTAGAAATCCACTTCGAGGATGCTGCGGATCGCTTCCGGCTCGGCGCCATCGACCAGCAGTTGCAGGCCCTTGCGCGAGTAGTTGTCCGGTTCGGCATCGGCTACGCCTTCCAGCCCGAGCAGGCCTTCCTTGCGTGCGGTGAGGCTCCAGTTGACCACGCGGTCGATACCGCCGGCCAGGTCCACCCGCGGCGGAAACAGGATCCAGGCGAGGATCTGCATGGCGCGCTTGAAGGCGCTCATCGGCGATTGCAGCAGCGCGGCACCGATGGTGCCACCGAGGACGATCAGCGCCGCCGGGCCGTTGGCCAGCGCGCCGAGGTGACCGCCTTCAAGGTAGTTGCCGCCGATGATGGCGACGAACGCCATGATGATCCCGATAAGGCTAAGAACATCCATCAGATACACGCCTCGACGATGTGCTTGCCGATGTCGTCCAGGCCGTACACCGCGTCAGCCAGATCGGCTTTGACGATGGCCATCGGCATGCCGTAGATGACGCAGCTGGCTTCGTCCTGCGCCCACACCGAGCTGCCGCCCTGCTTGAGCAGACGCGCGCCTTCGCGGCCGTCGGCGCCCATGCCGGTCAGCACCACCGCCAGAACTTTGTCACCGTAGGACTTGGCGGCGGAACCGAAGGTGATGTCCACGCACGGTTTGTAGTTCAGACGCTCGTCGCCCGGGAGGATTTTCACCGCGCCACGGCCGTCGATCATCATCTGCTTGCCACCCGGCGCCAGCAGCGCCAGGCCCGGACGCAGGATGTCGCCATCCTCGGCTTCCTTGACGCTGATGCGGCACAGCTTGTCCAGACGCTCGGCAAACGCTTTGGTGAACGCCGCCGGCATGTGCTGGATCAGCACGATCGGTGCCGGGAAGTTCGCCGGCAACTGGGTCAGCACCCGTTGCAGGGCCACCGGGCCGCCAGTCGAGGTGCCGATGGCGACCAGTTTGTAGGCTTTGCGTTTCGGTGCCGGCGACGAAGCGCTGGCCGCCGGGGCGCGGCTGGCAACAGGTGCAGGCGCAGGCGCCGGACGTGTCGGAGCGCTGCTGCCGTGGCTGCTGAAGCTCGATGCCGGCGGAGCCGGCGCAGGCGTCGGTGCAGCGGCCGGAGCCGGCGCACTGTAAGCACTGAAACGACGATTACTGCGCGAGATGCTGTGAACCTTCTCGCACAGCAGTTGCTTGACCTTCTCGGGGTTACGCGAGATGTCTTCGAAATTCTTCGGCAGGAAATCCACCGCGCCAGCGTCCAGCGCATCCAGGGTCACCCGGGCGCCTTCATGCGTCAGCGAGGAGAACATCAACACCGGGGTCGGGCAGCGCTGCATGATGTGCCGCACCGCCGTGATGCCATCCATCATCGGCATCTCGTAGTCCATGGTGATCACGTCCGGCTTGAGGGCCAGGGCCTGATCGATCGCCTCTTTACCGTTGGTGGCCGTGCCGACCACCTGGATGCTCGGATCCGCTGAAAGAATTTCCGAGACGCGGCGGCGGAAAAAACCCGAATCGTCCACCACCAGGACTTTGACTGCCATAAACACTCCATTAGGTGCAGCGGGACGTTGTCGCCCCGCCGCCCCGGATTCAAATACGCCGTGCGGCGTAACGCTTGAGCATGCTTGGAACATCGAGGATCAGAGCGATGCGGCCGTCACCGGTGATGGTGGCGCCGGACATGCCCGGAGTGCCCTGCAGCATTTTGCCCAATGGCTTGATGACCACTTCTTCCTGGCCGACCAGTTGATCGACAACGAAGCCGATCCGCTGGGTGCCCACCGAAAGGATCACCACGTGGCCTTCGCGCTGCTCTTCGTGAGCGGCGGAGCTGACCAGCCAGCGCTTGAGGTAGAACAATGGCAGCGCCTTGTCCCGCACGATCACCACTTCCTGGCCATCCACCACGTTGGTGGTCGACAGGTCGAGGTGGAAGATTTCGTTGACGTTGACCAACGGGAACGCAAACGCCTGATTGCCGAGCATCACCATCAGGGTCGGCATGATCGCGAGCGTCAGCGGCACCTTGATGACGATCTTCGAGCCCTGGCCCTTGGTCGAGTAGATGTTGATCGAACCGTTGAGCTGGGAAATCTTGGTCTTCACCACGTCCATGCCGACACCGCGGCCGGACACGTCGGAGATCTCGGTCTTGGTCGAGAAACCCGGGGCGAAAATCAGGTTGTAGCACTCGGTATCGCTCAGGCGATCGGCCGCATCCTTGTCCATCACACCGCGTTTTACCGCGATCGAACGCAGGACGTTCGGGTCCATGCCCTTGCCGTCGTCAGAGATCGACAACAGGATGTGGTCGCCTTCCTGCTCGGCCGCCAGCACCACACGACCGCCACGGGCCTTGCCCGACACTTCGCGTTCTTCCGGCGACTCGATGCCGTGGTCGACGGCGTTGCGCACCAAGTGGACCAGCGGGTCGGCCAGGGCCTCGACAAGGTTCTTGTCGAGGTCGGTTTCTTCACCCACCAGTTCCAGGTTGATCTCTTTCTTGAGCTGACGCGCCAGGTCGCGAACCAGACGCGGGAAGCGTCCGAAGACCTTCTTGATCGGCTGCATCCGGGTCTTCATCACCGCGGTCTGCAAGTCAGCCGTGACCACGTCGAGGTTCGACACGGCCTTGGACATGGCTTCGTCGCCGCTGTTCAGACCCAGGCGCACCAGACGGTTACGCACCAGTACCAGCTCGCCGACCATGTTCATGATTTCGTCGAGACGCGCGGTGTCGACCCGCACGGTGGTCTCGGCTTCGCTCGCCGGTTTTTCCGGTGGCGGATTTGCCGGAGCACGGGCCGGCGCCGGTGCCGCAGCGGCAGCCGGTTTTGGCGTTTCAGCTTTTGGCTCAGGCTTGGGCGCAGCTTTCGGCGCGGCGGCCGGAGCGGCAGCCGCCTTGGCAGCTGGCGCAGCGACTGTCGACGCGGAGCCGGCGGTCGCCGCGCCTGCATCGAACTTGCCTTTGCCGTGCAATTCGTCGAGCAACGATTCGAATTCGTGATCGCTGATCAGATCACTGCCGGCAGCCGCCGCTGCCGGCGCGGCTGGCGCAACCGGTGCCGAGGCGATCGCCGACTCCAGCGCTTCAACGGCAAAGTTGCCCTTGCCGTGCAACTGGTCGAGCAGCGCTTCGAATTCGTCGTCGGTGATGTCCGAGCTGTCGCCTGCAGCAGGCGCCGCCGCAGCAGTGGCTGTCGGTGCGACAGCGTCCGGCGCGAACTGGCCTTTGCCGTGCAACTGATCGAGCAACGACTCGAATTCAGCGTCGGTGATTTCATCGCTGGCGGCCGCATCGGCAGCCGGCGCAGGTGCAGCAGCGGCCGGGGCTTCGGCTTCGGCCTTGGCGGCGTTCAGCGAATCCAGCAGCTGTTCAAATTCGTTATCGGTGATGTCGCCCGAATCGCCGGCATCGCTTTCGACGACCAGTTCTTCGATCATCTCGGCCACCGGCGAAGCCGGGGCTTCATCGGCCGATTGCGGCTCGGCCAGACGCGCCAGCGCGGCCAGCAGTTCCGGAGTCGCAGCCGTGATCGGGGCACGTTCACGGACTTCGCTGAACATGCCGTTCACCGCGTCCAGTGCTTCAAGCACCACGTCCATCAGTTCTGCATCAACGCGACGCTCACCCTTGCGCAGGATGTCGAACACGTTTTCGGCGATGTGACAGCACTCCACCAGCTCGTTGAGCTGAAGGAAGCCGGCGCCCCCTTTTACAGTGTGGAAACCGCGAAAAATTGCGTTGAGCAGATCTGCGTCATCCGGGCGGCTTTCCAGCTCGACCAGTTGTTCGGACAGTTGCTCAAGAATCTCGCCGGCCTCAACCAGGAAATCCTGAAGGATCTCTTCATCGGCGCCGAAGCTCATTAATGGGGTGCTCCTACAGGTCTAAAAACCCAAAAAACCTAAAATTCCAAAACTCTAGAATCCGAGGCTGGATAACAAATCGTCCACATCGTCCTGACCGGACACAACGTCTTCTCGTTTATCGGCATGAATCTGCGGACCTTCACCCTGCGAGAGATGTTTTTGTGGATCTTTTTCTGCAAGCATCGCGGCGCGGTCATGTTCGATGCCCGCAAAGCGGTCGACCTGACTGGCCATGAGCACGAGTTTGAGCAAATTGCTTTCGACTTCGGTGACCAGTTGGGTCACACGCTTGATCACCTGACCGGTCAGGTCCTGGTAATCCTGAGCCAGCAGGATGTCGTTGAGGTTGCTCGACACCGCACGGTTGTCCGTGCTGCTGCGCGACAGAAAACCGTCGACCCGGCGCGCCAGTTCGCGGAACTCTTCAGCCCCGACCTCACGGCGCATGAAACGGCCCCAATCGGTGCTCAGGGCCTGGGCTTCTTCAGCCAGGCCATTGACCACCGGGGTAGCGCTTTCCACCAGATCCATGGTGCGGTTGGCCGCGGCTTCGGTCAGCTTGACCACATAGCCCAGGCGTTCGGTGGCGTCGGTGATTTGCGACACTTCCTCGGCCTGCGGCATGTGCGGATCGATCTGGAAGTTGACGATCGCACTGTGCAGTTCGCGTGTGAGCTTGCCCACTTCCTGATACAGGCCGCGGTCACGGGTCTGATTGAGCTCATGGATCAGTTGCACAGCGTCGCCGAACCTGCCTTTTTCAAGGCTCTCGACCAGTTCGACCGCGTGTTTTTTCAGGGTCGATTCGAAATCGCCCTGTGAAGATTCTTTATGCTCCATAGCTCCCCCGCGCGTTCATCAGCCGATGCGTTCGAAAATCTTCTCGATTTTTTCTTTCAGCGCCTGAGCCGTGAAAGGTTTGACCACGTAGCCGTTTACACCGGCCTGGGCCGCTTCGATGATCTGCTCGCGCTTGGCTTCTGCCGTCACCATCAGCACCGGCAGGTGCTTGAGTTTTTCATCGGCACGCACGTGGCGCAGCAGGTCGATACCGGTCATGCCCGGCATGTTCCAGTCCGTTACCAGAAAGTCGATGCTTCCGCTGTTGAGCACCGGAATGGCAGTGGTGCCATCGTCGGCCTCGACGGTGTTGGTGAACCCCAGATCACGCAGCAGGTTCTTGATGATCCGCCGCATCGTTGAGAAGTCATCAACGATGAGGATTTTCATGTTCTTGTCCAATTCGACCTCCAAGCAGTCTTAAACGCGCCCAGCACCTGGACGCGCCATTTCAATCAATCCGGCAAAGCACTCGATGACTGTCTGGAGCACAACAGAGCAAGACCGGTGCCGTTCATCACCGCACCAGCCTCGTTCGCAGTGTCCCCACACTGCCTTCAGCGCGCTCGCCACTCCCCCAAACGCCCCCGCAAGCGGGCCGCGCACTGGCTGTGTAACTGGCTGACCCGCGATTCACTGACGCCAAGGACTTCACCGATTTCCTTGAGGTTCAGCTCTTCGTCGTAGTACAGCGCCAACACCAGTCGCTCACGCTCCGGCAAATTGGCAATCGCGTCCGCCAGCGCTGCCTGGAAGCGTTCATCTTCCAGATCGCGTGACGGCTCAAGATGAGCACTGGCGCCATCCTCGTGCAGCCCTTCGTGTTCGCCGTCCTGCAACAGGTCGTCGAAACTGAACAGCCGGCTGCCCAGCGTGTCATTCAAAATCCCGTAGTAATCGTCGAGACTCAATTGGAGTTCGGCCGCAACTTCGTGATCTTTAGCATCACGGCCGGTTTTAGCTTCAATTGAGCGAATTGCGTCGCTGACCATACGGGTGTTGCGGTGAACCGAGCGTGGTGCCCAATCCCCTTTGCGCACTTCGTCGAGCATCGCGCCGCGGATTCGAATGCCCGCGTACGTTTCGAAACTGGCGCCCTTGCTGGCGTCATATTTGGTCGAAACTTCAAGCAGACCGATCATCCCGGCCTGAATCAGATCCTCGACCTGCACACTCGCCGGCAAGCGCGCCAGCAAGTGATAGGCAATGCGCTTGACCAGTGGCGCGTAACGCTCGATCAACTCGTACTGCGCGTCACGTGCCGACTTCTTGTAGTAGTTCATACCGCTCGCGGTCATAACACAGGCCCTGCTGTTTGCTGCACGAGGCGCTCGACGAAAAACTCCAGGTGACCGCGCGGGTTGGCAGGCAGCGGCCAGGTATCGACCTTCTGCGCGATCGCCTTGAACGCCAGCGCGCACTTGGAACGCGGGAAGGCTTCATAGACCGCTCGCTGCTTCTGCACTGCCTTGCGCACGCTTTCGTCGTACGGCACCGCGCCGACGTATTGTAAGGCGACGTCGAGGAAACGATCCGTGACCTTGGTCAACTTGGCGAACAGGTTGCGCCCTTCCTGCGGGCTCTGCGCCATGTTGGCGAGGACGCGGAAGCGGTTCATGCCATAGTCGCGGTTGAGCAGTTTGATCAGCGCGTAGGCGTCGGTGATCGAGGTCGGCTCGTCGCAGACCACCAGCAACACTTCCTGCGCTGCGCGAACGAAACTGACTACCGAGTCACCAATACCCGCAGCGGTATCAATCACCAGCACATCGAGGTTGTCGCCGATGTCGCTGAAGGCCTGAATCAGACCGGCGTGTTGCGCCGGGCTCAGATGAACCATGCTTTGCGTGCCGGACGCGGCCGGCACGATGCGGATCCCGCCGGGACCCTGCAACAGCACGTCGCGCAGCTCGCAGCGGCCTTCGATCACGTCGGCCAGTGTACGTTTGGGGGTCAGTCCCAGCAGAACGTCAACGTTCGCCAGCCCCAGGTCGGCGTCCAGCAGCATGACCCGACGGCCAAGCTCTGCCAGCGCCAGAGACAAGTTCACTGACACGTTAGTCTTGCCGACGCCACCTTTGCCGCCGGTCACCGCGATCACCTGTACGGGATGCATGCTGCCCATGTTATTTCTTTACCTTGTCTTGCATAGACGGAGGCCACATTACTGGCTGCGCGTTCTCAACCGGAACAATGCATGGCAGACCATCGATGTAGGTACAAAAACTGTTCATTACCTCAGCCAACCTGCTTGGTCGGGCTGTGGTAGATATCAGCGAACATGTCAGCCATGGCTTCTTCGCTGGGTTCTTCCTGCATTTGCACGCTGACGGCGCGGCTGACCAGTTGATGACGCCGCGGCAGATGCAGATCATCCGGAATCCGTGGGCCATCGGTCAGGTACGCGACCGGCAATTCATGACTGATCGCCAGGCTCAACACTTCGCCAAGGCTGGCCGTCTCATCCAGTTTAGTCAGGATGCAGCCGGCAAGCCCGCAACGCTTATAACTGTGATAAGCGGCGGTTAGAACCTGTTTCTGGCTGGTGGTTGCCAGAACCAGATAATTTTTTGAACGGATGCCACGCCCGGCCAGGCTTTCCAGCTGCATGCGCAGTGCCGGATCGCTGGCCTGCAGGCCGGCGGTATCGATCAGCACCACGCGTTTGCGCAGCAACGGATCCAGCGCCTGCACCAGCGACTGGCCCGGATCAACGTGGGTCACCGGCACATTGAGAATCCGCCCCAGGGTCTTGAGTTGTTCCTGCGCGCCGATGCGGAAGCTGTCCATGCTGACCAGCGCGACATTCTGCGCGCCGTACTTGAGCACGTAGCGCGCGGCGAGCTTGGCCAGGGTGGTGGTCTTGCCCATGCCGGCCGGGCCGACCATGGCAATGATACCGCCCTCTTCCAGCGGCTCGACTTCCGGTACGGAAATCATCCGCGCCAGGTGCGCGAGCAGCATGCGCCAGGCCTGACGCGGTTCTTCGATGTCAGTGATCATCGCCAGCAGGTCGCGCGACAACGGGCCGGACAGGCCGATACGTTGCAGACGGCGATACAGGTTGGCTTGCGCCGGACGACTGCCCTGCAGTTGATTCCAGGCCAGGGTGCCGAGTTGCACTTCCATCAGCTCGCGCAGGCTGTTGAGTTCGAAACGCATCGAGTCCAGTGCACGCGGATCGACACCGCCGGACGCCTGTGCAGGTGCCGGGGCCGGACGCGCCGGGGCGGCGTAAGTCGGTTCGCTCAGCGGCTCGGCAGCGGTCAGCGGCAGGCCGGCCGTCAACGGCAGCCCGGCGAAGATCTGGCGATTGCTATTGCCATCGGCTTCGCCACGCAGGCTCAGCTCGGCCTGGGCGGTGACGATGCGCGACTGGGTCTTGCGCAGCTCATCTTCGAGTTCCATGTTCGGTACCCGTGGCGCCAGCGCCGACAATTTGTAATCCAGTGCCGCCGTCAACTCGACACCGCCGGCAATGCGGCGGTTGCCAATGATGGCGGCATCAGCGCCCAGCTCATCACGAACCAGCTTCATGGCCTGACGCATATCGGCGGCAAAGAAACGCTTAACTTGCATAAACCACTACCTCAGCCGTTGGGCCCTACTGTCGCAACGATGGTCACTTGCTTGTTGTCCGGTATTTCCTGGTAGGCCAGCACGTGCAGCCCTGGGACGGCGAGGCGGCCAAAGCGCGAGAGCATCGCGCGGATCGGGCCTGCTACCAACAGGATCACCGGCTGACCTTGCATTTCCTGACGCTGCGCCGCTTCGATGAGCGAACGCTGCAGCTTCTCGGCCATGCTTGGCTCCAGCAGAACGCCCTCTTCCGAGCCTTGTCCTGCCTTCTGCAGACTATTGAGCAATATTTGTTCCAACCTTGGTTCCAAGGTGATCACAGGCAGCTCGGAGTCAGTGCCTACAATGCTTTGGACGATGGCGCGGGATACGCCGACGCGTACGGCGGCCACCAACGCGGCGGTATCTTGACTCTTGGCGGCGTTGTTGGCGATCGCTTCGGCAATGCTGCGGATATCGCGCACCGGCACGTGTTCGGCCAGCAGCGCCTGCAGCACTTTGAGCAACTGCGACAGCGAGACCACACCCGGCACCAGCTCTTCAGCCAGTTTCGGCGAGCTTTTGGCCAACAATTGCATGAGTTGCTGCACTTCTTCGTGGCCGATCAGCTCACTGGAGTGCTTGTACAGAATCTGGTTCAAGTGGGTCGCGACCACGGTACTGGCGTCGACCACGGTGTAACCGAGCGACTGCGCCTGCGCACGCTGGCTGACTTCGATCCACACCGCTTCCAGACCGAAAGCCGGATCTTTGGCGGTAATGCCGTTGAGCGAGCCGTAGACCTGTCCCGGGTTGATCGCCAGTTCGCGGTCCGGGTAGATCTCGGCTTCGGCGAGGATCACGCCCATCAGGGTCAGGCGATAGGCGCTCGGCGCCAGATCGAGGTTGTCGCGGATGTGCACGGTCGGCATCAGAAAGCCCAGATCCTGCGAAAGCTTCTTGCGCACGCCCTTGATCCGCGCCAGCAATTGCCCACCCTGATTGCGATCCACCAGCGGGATCAGGCGATAGCCGACCTCGAGGCCAATCATGTCGATCGGGGTCACGTCATCCCAGCCCAGCTCCTTGGTTTCCATGGCGCGGGCCGGCGACGGCAGCAGTTCCTGCTGACGCTGAACTTCTTGCAGCGCCTGGACCTTGGCGACGTTCTGCTTTTTCCAGAACAGGTAAGCGCCACCGGCCGCCAGCGCAGCCATGCTCAGGAACGAGAAGTGCGGCATGCCCGGCACCAGGCCCATGACCGCCATCAGACCGGCCGCCACCGCCAAGGCTTTGGGCGAAGCGAACATCTGCCGATTGATCTGTTTGCCCATGTCTTCCGAACCGGAAGCACGGGTCACCATGATCGCGGCCGCTGTCGATAACAACAGTGATGGCAATTGCGCCACCAAACCGTCACCGATGGTCAGCAAGGCGTACACCTTGCCAGCGTCGGCGAACGACATGTTGTGCTGGAAGATACCGACGGCCATGCCGCCGATGAGGTTGATGAACAGAATCAGCAGGCCAGCGATGGCGTCACCACGGACGAACTTGCTGGCACCATCCATCGAACCGTAGAACTCGGCTTCCTGGGCCACTTCCTGGCGGCGCAGCTTCGCCTGGTTCTGGTCGATCAGGCCGGCGTTGAGGTCGGCGTCGATCGCCATTTGTTTGCCGGGCATCGCATCGAGGGTGAAACGCGCGCTCACCTCGGAAATCCGCCCGGCACCCTTGGTCACCACGACGAAGTTGATGATCATCAGAATCGCGAAGACCACGATACCGACCACGTAGTTACCGCCGATCACCACCTCACCAAAGGCCTGGATCACCTTACCGGCGGCGGCGTGGCCGTCCTGACCGTGGAGCATCACCACCCGCGTCGAGGCCACGTTCAACGCCAGCCGCAGCAGCGTCGCCACCAGCAGAATGGTCGGGAACACCGCAAAATCCAGCGGTCGCAGCGCGTACACGCAGACCAGCAGCACGACAATCGACAGGGCGATGTTGAAGGTGAAGAACACGTCCAGCAGGAACGGCGGCACTGGCAGCATCATCATCGCCAGCATGACCAGCAGCAACAACGGCACGCCCAGATTGCCTCGACTGAGGTCGGCAATGTTCGAGCGTGCGCTGTTGATTAACTGAGAGCGATCCACCGGTTTTCCCCGTTCCTTTAAAGCAAACTTTTGACGCCCAAAGCAGGCGCACGGCGGCTACTGCAAGAAGCCTTCCAACTTTTGCCGGGGAATGAAATAGAGAGGAAGGTGAACGCGACCAATGTAGGCCTTCGCCTGCTCGCGATGAGGATTTTCCAGTCAATACAATCAAACCACACAGACCGCTATCGCGAGCAGGCGAAGGCCTACAGGGAAATGCATTGCAAATGTCAGATTGAAATGCAATCCAAATGTGGGTGCGAGCCCGCTCGCGAAGGGGCCAGTGCAGTCAGCGCAAATCGTCTTTTAAACTCCGGCGTTTAAAAGACACCTTCAGACACGCCTCCAAGGCTACACATCCTTGCGCCATTGCCTACAGCTACGCCAGAATCCGCCGGCTTGTGCGCCTTGGGGGCGGGCTCTACTGTGGATAGGTCGCTGACGAATCAGCGATCGGGTCTCGCAGCCCGTCGATCTCTGGACGCACAACACCCGCTTTTTTATGGCGGCTGTACGTGGGAGACCTTCGGGTCTGCCGGTTCTAGAGTCCCGGTCTGCGACCCGCGTATAGCTGCCACCTCCTTTTCGTATCGCAGCGAAAGGTCGCGGGCCCATCGACTCTAGGAGCTTCACATGATCAAACCAACGCCAAACCCGCCCGAAACCGACCCCACCTCCCCCTACGAATCCCTCGATTCGAAAAAGCTCCACGATGCCGCCGACCGTGCGCTCGACCACTACCTCTGCACGCCCGGCTCCACTCCACCGCCGCGTAGAACCCGCAGGATGTACGCCGTTACCGCCGACTTCAAAAACGAGGAGTTGCTGGCCAACGCCTGCGAAACACTGGCTTCAGCCAGAACCATCACCAACGACTTTGCCCATCTCATACCCGCATCACAGCGCAGGACGCTGCAGGGTATCGCGCAACTGATAATGCTTGGGGAACTGGCGGTGAATCGAGTGCTGGATAATCTGGAGCTGCCGGACTAAGAAGTCAGGCAAGCCCCTGTGGCGAGGGAGCTTGCTCCCGCTGGGCTGCGCAGCAGACCCAAACCTGCCCACTCGATCCTCCAGGCCGACCGCGCGCTCTGGTTTCACGACTGCTGCGCAGCCGAGCGGGAGCAAGCTCCCTCGCCACGGTGATTGCGGCAGGAGCCTAAGCATCATTGGGTCGGGCATAAAAAAACCGTCGCACCGGTCAATCGGGGCGGCGGTTTTTTCATCACAGTGAGGTCAAGAATCGCGGCGCAAATCCGGCGGGATCGGCAAATCGTCCTTCAGCGAATCCGGACGCTTGCCCTAGCCGGCGCGGTACTGGCGGATCTGGTAAACGCAGGCCAGCACCTGGGCGACTGATTTCTGGAAAACTAATACTTCAGGTTCGTGGCTTCGCCATCAGCCTTTGATGGCTTATCGAATTCGACCGCATTACCCTTTTTGATCTTCACGCGCCCGGCCTCGGCCAATGGAATGCTGAACGGGTAATCCTGCGCAAACATGACGCCCGCCGCCGCCGCGCCAAAAGAAAACCCTTGCGCTACAGGATCTGCATCTGGAGTGATGGTGCCTTTGCCGGTTTTCGGATCATAACGATTGAACGTACCTTTCATTGCCTTGCTCCCTTACAGGCGCGCGAAATGCGCGGAATCACCGCGCAATCAAACGGCAAAATGAAGGCAAGCACACCTGTCAGAGTTGACAGGTCATGCCCGTTTTCAGACCAAAGGCATCCGTCTCGGGAAAATGTCGGCGCCTGGAATGACGCTTTCGCGAGCAGGCCATCCGAGGCGCAGCAGGATCAAGAATCGCGGCGCAAATCCGGCGGGATCGGCAGATCGTCCTTCAGCGGGTCCGGACGCTTGCCCTTGCCGGCGCGGTACTGGCGGATCTGATAGACGTAGGCCAGCACTTGGGCGACCGCCAGGTACAGGCCGCCCGGGATTTCCTGCTCCAATTCGGTGGAGTAGTAGATCGAACGTGCCAGCCCCGGCGATTCGAGGAGCATGACGTTGTTGGCGACGGCGATTTCGCGGATCTTCAGCGCGAGGAAATCGCTGCCCTTGGCCAGCAGCATCGGCGCCCCGCCCTTCTCCGCGTCGTACTTGAGCGCAACGGCGTAGTGGGTCGGGTTGGTGATGACCACGTCGGCGTCAGGAATCGCCGCCATCATCCGCCGTTGCGACATCTCGCGCTGGGTCTGGCGGATGCGCTGCTTGACCTCTGGCCGGCCTTCCTGATCTTTGTGCTCGTCACGCACTTCCTGCTTGGTCATCAGCAGTTTCTTGTGGCTTTCCCAGAGCTGCACCGGCACATCGACGGCGGCGATGATGATCAGGCCGCAGGCCAGCCACAGCGAACTCCAGCCAACCAGTGTCACGCTATGAATGATCGCCTGCTCAAGCGGCTCGTGGGCGATGCGCAGGAAGTCATCGATGTCTGCCGACAACACCATCAGCGCCACGAACAGCGTGATCAGAAACTTGGCCAGCGCCTTGACCAACTCGATCACCGCTTTCATCGAGAACATGCGCTTGAGGCCGGCGCCCGGGTTCATCCGGCTGAATTTCGGCGCCATGGAGCCCGCCGCGAACAGCCAGCCACCGAGGGAAATCGGCCCGATCAGCGCAGCCAGCAACAGGGTGATCATGACCGGCTGAATCGCCACCAGGGCGATCTTGCCCGAGACCAGCAGAAACGTGCCCATGGATTTCTCATCCATGATCACTTCCCGCGACAGCGTGAAATTCAGGCGCATCAGGTCCATCAGCTCCTGCGCCAGCAGGCCGCCGAAGATCAGCAGGCCGCCGGCCCCCGCGAGCATCACCGCCAGGGTGTTGAGCTCTTTGGAACGAGCAATCTCACCCTTCTCCCGGGAGTCCTTTTTACGTTTCTCCGTGGGGTCTTCTGTTTTGTCCTGACCGCTTTCGCTCTCAGCCATGCCTCAGCGCGCCCGTGCCAGTTCGCGTAGCAACTGCAAGGCCTCGGTGGCCAGCGGTTGATACTGATTGAGAATGTCCGCCAGACCGACCCAGACAATGAACAGGCCAAGGACCAGGGTCAGCGGAAAACCGATGGAGAAGATGTTCAATTGCGGCGCGGCGCGGGTCATCACGCCGAACGCGATGTTGACCACCAGCAGCGCCGTGACCGCCGGCAACACCAGCAACAGCGCCGCCCCCAGCACCCAGCCGAGTTTGCCGGCCAGCTCCCAGTATTGCGCCGTCATCAACCCGCCGCCGACGGGCAGCGTGGTGAAGCTTTCGGTGAGCACTTCGAAGACCACCAGATGGCCGTTCATCGACAGGAACAGCAAGGTCACCAGCATGGTGAAGAACTGGCCGATCACCGCCACCGAGACGCCGTTGGCCGGGTCGACCATCGAGGCGAAGCCCATGCCCATCTGGATCGCGACAATCTGCCCGGCCACGGCAAACGCCTGGAAGAACAGTTGCAGGGAAAACCCAAGCACCGCACCGACCAGAATCTGCTCGGCGATCAGCAACCAGCCACTGAGCGCAAGCGGACTGACCTCCGGCATCGGCGGCAGCCCCGGGGCAATGCACACGGTAATGGCCACGGCGAAATACAGACGTATCCGGCGCGACACCAACGTGGTGCCGAACACCGGCATGACCATCAGCATCGAGGCGACGCGAAACAGCGGCAACATGAACGCCGCCACCCAGCTACTGATCTGGGTGTCGGTCAGCTGAAGCAGCGATTGCATGGCTCAGCCGATGACCATCGGGATGTTTTTGTAGAGCTGGATGATGTATTCCATGAAGGTCTGCACGATCCACGGACCGGCAACGATCAGGGTCACCAGCATCACCAGCAGACGCGGCAGGAAGCTCAGGGTCTGTTCGTTGATCTGCGTCGCGGCCTGGAACATCGCCACCAGCAGGCCGACCAACAGGCTCGGCACCACCAGAATGGCGACCATCATCGTGGTCAGCCACAGCGCTTCACGAAAGATATCGACCGCAACTTCCGGCGTCATGGCGAAACACCCCCGAAGCTACTGGCCAGAGTGCCGATGATCAGCGCCCAGCCATCCACCAGCACGAACAGCATGATTTTGAACGGCAGGGAAATGATCAGCGGCGACAGCATCATCATACCCATCGCCATCAGCACACTGGCCACGACCAGGTCGATGATCAGGAACGGAATGAAGATCATGAAGCCGATCTGGAACGCGGTTTTCAGCTCGGAGGTGACGAACGCCGGCACCAGAATGGTCAGCGGTGCCTGATCCGGAGTGGCAATGTCGGTGCGCTTGGACAGGCGCATGAACAGCTCCAGATCGCTGGTGCGGGTCTGGGCGAGCATGAAGTCCTTGATCGGCACCTGGGCCTTTTCCACTGCTTGCTGCGCGGTGAGTTTTTCTGCCAGGTACGGCTGCAGCGCATCGTTGTTCACCCGGTCGAACACCGGCGCCATGATGAACATGGTGAGGAACAGCGCCATGCCGGTGAGGATCTGGTTCGACGGCGTCTGTTGCAGGCCGAGGGCCTGACGCAGGATCGAGAAGACGATGATGATCCGGGTAAAACTGGTCATCAGAATCACGGCCGCCGGAATGAAGCTCAGGGCGGTCATGATCAGCAGGATCTGCAGGCTGACCGAATACTCCTGCGCGCCATCGGCGTTGGTGCCCAGCGTGATCGCCGGGATCGACAACGGATCGGCGGCGAACGCCAGCGGCGCGGCCAGCATCAGGGCCAGCGTCAAGACGATGCGTAGCGCACCCATTACTTCTTATCCTTCTGATCCTTGCCGAGAATCTTCAGCAGATGCTGGGCAAATTCCGGGGTCGCTTTCTCGGCAGTGCTCGGCACCTGTACCGGCTCCTTGAGCACATGCAGTGCGGTGATGGTGCCGGGGCTGAGGCCAAGCAGAATCTGCTCGTTGCCGACCTGCACCAGCATCAGCCGATCACGCGGACCGAGAGCGCGGGAGCCGATCAGCTCGATCACCTGACCCTTGCCCGCAGGACCCGCCTGCTGCACCCGGCGCAGCAGCCAGGCGAGGAAGAAGATCAACCCCAGCACCAGCAACAGGCCGAACACCAGTTGTGTCAGTTGACCCGCCACGCCACTGCCGATTGCCGGCGCGACCGCCGTGGCGGTCGTTGCAGCAGGTTCAGCGGCCAGCACACTCAACGGCAGCGCCAGCAGCGCCCACAGGAACCGTTTCACTCAGCGCAGCTTCTTGATGCGTTCGCTTGGGCTGATCACGTCAGTCAGGCGGATGCCGAACTTCTCGTTGACCACCACCACTTCACCGTGCGCGATCAGCGTGCCGTTGACCAGCACGTCCAGCGGCTCGCCGGCCAGACGATCGAGCTCGATCACCGAACCCTGGTTCAGTTGCAGCAGGTTGCGAATGTTGATGTCGGTGCTGCCCACTTCCATCGAGATCGACACCGGGATATCGAGGATCACGTCCAGGTTCGGACCGTCCAGGGTGACCGGATCGTTGTTCTTCGGCACGCTGCCGAACTCTTCCATCGGCAGACGGTTGGAGCTTGCGGCGCCAGCGTCGGCGGCCAGCAGCGCGTCGATGTCGGCCTGGCTGCCATCACCGGTCTCTTCCAGGGCCGCAGCCCATTCGTCGGCCAGTGCCTGGTCGTCCTGGGCGTTCATTTCGTCGTTCATCATTTGTCCTCGGCGGGCAACAATTCAGTTAAATGCGTGGGGGTGAGCGCGCCGCTTCAGCGACGCTCGATCGGCTCGATCACTTGCAACGCGAGGTTGCCTTTGTGCGAGCCCATCTTGACCTTGAAGGCCGGTACGCCGTTGGCGCGCATGATCATGTCTTCCGGCATTTCGACCGGGATCACATCCCCCGGCTGCATGTGCAGGATGTCGCGCAGCTTCAACTGGCGGCGGGCCACGGTGGCGCCGATCGGCACGTCGACATCGAGCACGTCCTGACGCAGGGCGTTGACCCAGCGCTCGTCCTGATCGTCGAGGTCCGACTGGAAACCGGCGTCGAGCATCTCGCGCACCGGCTCGATCATCGAGTACGGCATGGTCACGTGCAGGTCACCGCCACCGCCATCGAGTTCGATGTGGAAGGTGGAGACCACAATCGCTTCGCTCGGGCCGACGATGTTGGCCATGGCCGGGTTCACTTCCGAGTTGATGTACTCGAAATTGACTTCCATGATCGCCTGCCAGGCTTCCTTCAGATCGACGAACGCCTGCTCCAGCACCATGCGCACCACACGCAGTTCGGTCGGGGTGAACTCACGCCCTTCGATCTTCGCGTGACGGCCGTCGCCGCCGAAGAAGTTGTCCACCAGCTTGAACACCAGTTTGGCGTCGAGAATGAACAGCGCGGTGCCGCGCAGCGGTTTGATCTTGACCAGGTTGAGGCTGGTCGGCACGTACAGCGAGTGCACGTATTCGCCGAACTTCATCACCTGGACGCCACCGACGGCGACGTCTGCCGAGCGGCGCAGCATGTTGAACATGCTGATGCGGGTGTAACGGGCAAAACGCTCGTTGATCATTTCCAGAGTCGGCATGCGTCCGCGGACGATGCGATCCTGGCTGGTCAGGTCGTAGCTTTTGACACTGCCGGGTTCGGCAGCGTTATCGGTCTGTACCAGACCATCGTCGACGCCATGCAACAGCGCGTCGATTTCATCCTGGGACAGCAGATCCTGCACGGCCATGTCGTGTTCCTACTGCAGTACGAAATTAGTGAAAAGCAACTGTTCGATCACCACTTTGCCCAGCTCTTTCTGCGCCACTTCCTGGACGCTGGCTGTGGCCTTCTGGCGCAACATCTCTTGCCCGACCGGGGTCGCCAGCGTGGCGAAATCCTGACCGGAGAAGAGCATCACCAGGTTGTTGCGGATCACCGGCATGTGCACTTTGAGCGCCTCCAGATCGGCCTGGTTACGCGCCAGCATGGTGATGCTCACCTGCATGTAGCGCTGACGGCCGTTCTGGTTGTAGTTGGCGACGAACGCCGGCGCCATCGGCTCGAAAATCGCTGGCTGCTTGCCGGTCGGCGCGGCTTCGGCCGCTGCGGCAGGCTTGCTCTGAGCACTGTGCATGAAGTACCAGGTCGCGCCCACGGACACACCGATCGCCAGCAGCAGAGCCACCACGATCAGGATGATCATCTTGAGTTTGCCTTTGGTCGCGGGGTCTTTTACAGCTGCTGCTTCACTCTTCGCCATGCCAATAATCCGTCACTATTCGGGTTTTCACAGTCGCACGGCAAGGCAAGAGCAAGTGTTATGCCAGAAGTGTCGGAGGAAGGGGCCTGCAAGAAATCGACGAGAGCCAAAAGCAAAAGATCACAGCCTTCGGCAGCTCCTACATTGGAAGGTGTACACCCTGTAGGAGCTGCCGAAGGCTGCGATCTTTTAGTGTCGCCGCAATCGTCAGGCGTAATAGTCGACCGCGCTGCTGCCAATCACGCTGGTGGTTTGCGCAGCGGCTTCAGCCACTGCCGCCGGCGCCAATTCTTCATCGGCCGAATCCAGACGCCCCCCAGCGGCGCTGGTGCGGCCACTCTGGCCCTGCTGCGCCTGTTCCTGGCCCTGCTGACCCTGCCAGCCACGGCTCTGGTCGGAGACGTTGACGTCGACCTGGCCCATGCCCTGCTGGGTAAACATGTCGCGCAGGCGGTGCATCTGGCCGTCGAGGGCTTCACGCACACTTGGGTGCGCACTCATGAACGTCACTTGGGTCTGCTGGTCAGGAACCATGTTGACCCGAATGTCCAGACGCCCGAGCTCGGCCGGCTGCAATTGAATGTCGGCAGCCTTCAGGTTGGCGCTCGACAGGTACATGACGCGGTTGACGATTTCTTCGGTCCAGCCGCTCTGGTGCATGGCGATCGGTTGGTTCACCGGCACCGCGTTCGCGGTTTTCGGGGTGGCCGCCTGGGTCAGCGCCGCCAGACGGTTGGCGAAATCATCGACACGGGTATCGCTGGTGGCGGACTTGAGATCTTTAAGGCCGTCGTCAATCAGGCCGCTGAAGGTTTTCTCGCCATTCTGACTGGTGCTGTCCTTGTCGGCCTGCACGTCGAGCATGCTGGCCATGCCGGCGGCAAAGGTCTGCGCCGAAGTCAATTCACCGTCGGCCTGAGTCTGGGCCGGCGTAGCCTTGGGTTGTGCCTGACTGCTGGCGGAAATATGCCCGCCCTGCTCCATCGCCATGCGCACCGCTGGCAGCGAGTCGAGGGGATCGGCCGCCGGGTCGAAATCGCTGTCGGTGGAGGCCGCCGGATCTTTGACCACCGCCGGCGCGACGCTAGCCGCCACCTGCGGTGTTTCGGCTTTGGCCAGTGCCGGGGTTTCAGCAACGGGGGCTGGCACCACGGGCGTGGTCACCAGCGGCTGGACGGTTTGCGCCAGGGCCGGATCCAGCGCCGGATCAACCGGGGTGGCATCGGCCACCGGCGTCTGCGCCGAGTCGGCGGCAGCATCGTCGCTGGCTTGCTGATCATCCGCCGCCGTCGAGGCTGGCTTGTCGGCAGGCAAGGCATTGCCGCTATCGGCAACGGTCTGTTGCGCGGCGGCAGGGGATGACTTGCCGGCGTCCTGTTTATTGCTGTTGTCGGCGACCTTGTCACGCGCCGGTTTCAACGAGTTATCGGTGCTGACGAGGGTCTTTTTCGGGCCCTGATCGGCGAACACCTGAGCGAAGCTTGAGGCCTTGTCCCCGGTGTCTGCGGCCATGACCGGCGCTTTCGCTGCAGCGGCTTGCGCTTTGGCCTGGGCGGCAGATTGAAGAAGAACATTGGGGGTCGCAGGCATGACACGGTCTCCGCTGCACTGGGATCGTAGGTACAGTTGCGGTGGGTTATTGCAAGTGTCGGGCCAGATTTGTCCGGCGCTTGAGAAAAGCGCCGGACGGCGGGATCAGTGAGTATGAGCGTGGTGTTTTTCGTTTTCGTAAACCGGGCGAACTTCGGCAAACTCAACGCTGATCTCAGCGACCAGTTTGACGATTTCCGTCGGGCTCTTGTCTTTGGCGCCCGACTCCAGTTGCCGGCAAAGCTCGGCCAGGCGAATGGCGCCCATATTGCTGGCGCTGCCTTTGAAGCTATGGGCCACCTCCGACAACGCCTTGGGATCCGCTGCATCTCGCAGCTCGACCAAGCGATTTTCGGAATCCGTCAGAAAGGTATCCAGAAGCTCTGGATAGCCGTCCTCCATCACTTCGCGCAACGCGTTCAGCGCGTCGCGATCCACATTTTTATCAGCCACTTGTTCACTCCTTGATCAAGAATTGCGCGAATTATGCCTCAACCTCCCAGGAAAACTCCACGCGGGCACTGCGACCTTCGTCCGACCAACTGGCGTTTCGACCCAGTTGCCGGACCAGACTGACGCCGCGCCCCGACAAACGGACGCCGTCCAGCGGCCGCTCCATGACCCGCGCCACATCAAAACCCTTGCCGCTGTCTTCGACACGAATCACCAGGCTGCCGCCCGCGCCTTGTGGCTGCACCTGCAAATGCACGCGGACAAAGCCCTCCTGCAGCGCCTCCAGCCGCTCGCTGCGCTGTTGATAGTAGCGAGTGAAACCTGCCGCATCGCGCTTGAGACTGGAATCCAGACCGAGCACGCCGTGCTCCAGCGCATTGGAATACAACTCGGCCAGCACGCTGTACAAAGCACCACTCTGCCCGCGCAGCCCATGCACCTCAAGCAGCAACTGCAACAGGAACGGCAAGGGATTGAAACGCCTGAGCGTGGCGCCGCGAAATTCGAAGCTCACCGACCAGTCGAGCGGGCATGACTGACCGCTGTCGGAATACACCGGCGTCGACGGCTTGACCTGCGCAGGTTCCAGCAGGCTGACCTCGACCATGCTGACATCGTCGCGCGCCTCGCCACGAAAGTCCTGCAGCGCCTGCTCGATATCCTCGAACAAGCGATCCGGCTCGCGATTGGCGGCGAACACCTGCTGCAAACGCTCGACGCCGAACAGTTGATCATTGGCATTGCTGGTGTCGATCACACCGTCGGACAACAGAAACACCCGATCACCGACGAGCATCGGATGCACTTGCGTACGGTCATCGAACGCCTGCACGCTCAGCACTCCCAACGGCAAATGCCGGGCCGCCAGCGGCACGCGCTCGCCGCTGGCAATCCGGTGCAGATAACCGTCAGGCATGCCGCCGTTCCACACCTCCACCGAGCGCCGCTGGAAACTCAGGCAGAGCATGGTCGCGCAGCAGAACATGTCCACTGGCAGGATGCGCTTGAGCTTGGCGTTCATTTCGCGCAGGGTCTCGGCCAGGCCGTAGCCCTTGGCGGTCATGCCGTAAAACACTTCGGCCAGTGGCATCGCCCCCACTGCGGCCGGCAAGCCGTGACCGGTGAAATCGCCCAGCAGCACATGCATGTCGCCCGCCGGGGTGTACGCCGCCAGCAGCAGATCGCCGTTGAATAACGCGTAGGGCGATTGCAAGTAGCGAATGTTCGGCGCGCTCAGGCATCCCGAGTGCGCAACCTTGTCGAACACTGCTTTGGCAACACGCTGTTCGTTGAGCAGATAATCGTGATGCCTGGCGATCTGGTCGCGCTGTTGCAGCACCGTGGCCTGCAACCGGCGCAAGCGATCCATTGCCTTGATTTTGGCGGCGAGAATCACTGGGTTGTAAGGCTTCGCCAGAAAGTCGTCACCCCCGGCGTCCAGGCAACGGGCCAGCGCTTCGCTTTCGGTCAGCGAGGTCAGGAAGATGATCGGCACCAGGGTTTCCCCCGCCAGCGCCTTGATCTGCCGCGCCGCTTCGAAGCCATCCATCACCGGCATCATCGCGTCCATCAGCACCAGATGCGGCTGTTGCCGACGAAAGATCTCGACCGCTTCTGCGCCATTGGCCGCCGTCAGCACCTGGTGGCCTTGACGGCGAACGATGGTGGATAGCAACAGGCGATCAGCGGCGCTGTCTTCGGCAATCAGGATCGTCAGCGGCTCATCTTGCATGGCGCTCAGGCCACGTCGAATATTTGTTCGAAATTGGAGATCGCAAGGATTTTACGAACATCGGCGTTAGCGTTAGTCAGCTTGATCTTGGCACTCTCTCCGCCAGCATGATCACGCAATAGCAGCAACATCCCAAGTGCAGAGCTATCGAGATAAGTGGCCTCTTTCAAATCCACTTCGATAAATCCGGGTTTCTGGCTTACTTTTTCATAAGACTCTCGAAACTCCTGATGCTTGGCAAAATCGAACCGCCCCCTGACCAAAATCGTCAGTTTTTGACCATCCTGAGAGACTTCTGTAACGACTGACATTGACTGGCTTCCTTGTCATTGACGAACGTGTACAAGGTTTAGCACTTGGACAGGTTTGGGGCAAGGCGGGAAGCCAGATCAAAAGATCGCAGCCTTCGGCAGCTCCTGCACCGATTATCTGTAGGAGCTGCCGAAGGCTGCGATCTTTTGATCTTGTTTAAAACGGCTCGTGGCGCGGCAAGCGCTGCGACAACTCGTCCAGCAGTTTCTGCTCGCGCTTGTCTTCAAGGCGTTGCGCTTCTTCGCGATAGCGCTGCACCAGCTTGCGCAAACCTTCGACCTTGGCGAACGCCTGCTGCCATTCCTCACGGGCCTTGTCGAGCTTGTTCTGGTGCCAGACCAGGCTCTGGCGCTGTTGGTCGATGGCGGTGTCCAGTTGCGCCAGAAAGCCGTGGTAACCCAGCAGCCATTGCCCGGACACCCCGTCGCTGCCGCGCACGATCCACTGTTCCTGATAATCGAGACGAAAGGCATCGAGGTCGGCGAGTTTGCTTTCGGCCACTTTGACCTGGCCTTGGAAATAGCCCAGCCGCTGCACGGCGGTTTTCTCGGCCTTCTCGGCCATTTCCACCACCGGCGCCAGACGTGCGGCGCGACTCACGGCCATCGCCGGTTACCCGCCTGCCGCCGGCGCGAACAGGGTTTCCAGATAGGCCTGGCTTTCGCCCATGTTGATCTTGTCGTTCAGCCCCTGACGCTGGTAGCGGGTCAGTTGCGGCTGCAGCGAGATCGCCAGGTCCGTCTCGCGATCACCGCCGGCCACGTAGGCACCGACGCTGATCAGGTCGCGGCTCTGCTGATAACGCGACCACAGTTGCTTGAAGTATTGCGCACGCTGCATATGCTCTGCCGAGACCACGGCCGGCATGACCCGGCTGATCGAGGCTTCGATGTCGATGGCCGGGTAGTGACCTTCCTCGGCCAGACGCCGGGACAGCACGATGTGACCATCGAGCACGCCCCGCGCCGAGTCGGCAATCGGGTCCTGCTGGTCATCGCCCTCGGACAACACGGTGTAGAACGCGGTGATCGAACCCCCGCCCTTCTCCGCATTACCAGCGCGCTCCACCAGTTTCGGCAGTTTGGCGAACACCGAAGGCGGATAGCCCTTGGTTGCCGGAGGCTCGCCGATGGCCAAGGCGATTTCCCGCTGGGCCTGGGCAAAACGGGTCAACGAATCCATCAGCAACAGGACGTTCTTGCCCTTGTCGCGGAAATACTCGGCGATTCGCGTGCAGTACATGGCCGCGCGCAGACGCATCAGTGGTGCATCGTCCGCAGGGGACGCGACGACCACGGAACGCTTGAGGCCTTCTTCACCGAGAATGTGCTCGATGAACTCTTTAACTTCTCGACCCCGCTCACCGATCAGGCCGACGACGATGATGTCGGCCTCGGTGAAGCGCGTCATCATGCCCAGCAGCACCGACTTACCGACACCGGTACCGGCGAACAGACCCAGACGCTGACCGCGTCCGACCGTCAGCAAACCGTTGATGCAACGGATGCCGACGTCCAGCGGGACGTGGATCGGGTCACGGTTGAGCGGGTTGATCGTCGGGCCGTCCATCGGCACCCAGTCTTCGGCTTTCATCCCGCCCTTGCCGTCCAGCGCACGTCCGGCACCGTCGAGCACGCGGCCGAGCATGCTCATGCCCATTGGCAGGCGACCGGTTTCCGCCAGCGGCACCACGCGGGCCCCCGGGGCAATGCCGGCGACGCTGCCGACCGGCATCAGGAATACTTTGCTGCCGGAAAACCCCATGACTTCCGCTTCCACCTGGGACGGGTGGTAGCTGTCATCGTTGATCACCAGGCAGCGCGTGCCCATGGCGGCGCGCAGGCCTTCGGCTTCGAGGGTCAGGCCAACCATGCGCAGCAGGCGGCCTTCGAGAATCGGCGCACCGGCGATTTCAATAGCTTCGGCATAGGTGCTGAGGCGCTTGGCGAAGCTGGTGCGTTCAAGGCGCATCGGCGGCGTCCGCGAGCGGTTCGTCAGGGGTAGCGGCCGACTTGGGTTCTTCCGGCAGGTCCAGGCTCAGATCCGGCGCGGCCGGGTGCAACGCCTGTTCGTGCAACTGGTCGAACAGCTTGCCCATGACCTGGGTGATACGGGTTTCAATGCTGGCGTCGATCCGGCTGTGCGCGGTTTCAACCCGGCAACCACCGGGCATCAGCGACTCATCCTCGACGATGCGCCAGGATTCTTCGTGACGCTCGCGCAAGGCCTTGGCCTGCTCGAAATCCTGCGGATTGACGTACAGACGCACGTTGTCCACGCCCAACGGCAACAGCTTGAGCGCGTCGCGCATGACGTGTTCGATCTGGCTGGAATCAATCGCCAGTTCGCGCTTGATCACCTGTTTGGTGATGTGTTGCACGAGGTCGACCAGCGACTTTTCGATCTGCGTGTCCTGCTCGGCGATGGGCTCGAACAGGTGCGTCATCAGTTGCTCGAGGCTGGCCAGTTTCGCCGCCAGCGCGACTTCCGCTTCCTGTCGCACCTTGAGCGTGGCGCTGTGAAAACCTTCTTTCTCGCCGATGCCGAAGCCCTCGTTGTAAGCCTCCTGACGGATGCTTTCGAGTTCTTCCAGAGTCAGTGGCTGGACTTCCTCCAGCGGCACTTCTTCCATTTCCGGCGGTTCGGGCTCCGGCTCCGGCTCGGGTTCCGGTTTTGGCGGATCGAAGCTGGGCATGGCCCAGGATTCGAAACCACGAACATCCCGGGCGCGGATCAGATCCGTCACTGACTCGTCATGCTTGTCCATGGGCTTAGATCATTTCCTCGCCACCCTTGCCACCGAGCACGATTTCGCCGGCTTCGGCCATGCGACGGGCAATGGTGAGGATTTCCTTCTGTGCGGTTTCCACATCGCTGACGCGCACCGGGCCTTTGGCCTCGAGATCGTCGCGCAACAGTTCGGCGGCACGTTTGGACATGTTCTTGAAGATCTTCTCCTTGACGCCTTCGTCCGAACCCTTGAGGGCCAGCACCAGCACGTCGGAGGACACTTCGCGCAACAGCGCCTGGATGCCGCGGTCGTCGACGTCGGCCAGGTTGTTGAACACGAACATGAGGTCTTCGATCTGACCGGACAGGTCTTCGTCGACTTCACGGATCGAGTCCATGAGCTGGCCTTCGATCGAGCTGTCGAGGAAGTTCATGATGTCTGCCGCGCGCTTGATACCACCCAGGGTGGTGCGCGAGGCATTCGAGTTGCCGGAGAACTGCTTCTCGAGAATCTGGTTCAGCTCTTTCAGTGCGGCCGGCTGCACGGTGTTCAACGAGGAGACGCGCAGGATGATGTCCAGGCGCACCTTGTGGTCGAAGTTGCCGAGCACTTCACCGGCCTGATCCGGGTCGAGGTACGCGACCACGATGGCCTGGATCTGCGGGTGTTCGTAACGGATCACGTCGGCAACGGCGCGCGGCTCCATCCACTTCAGGCTGTCGAGGCCGCTGGTGTTGCCACCGAGCAGGATGCGGTCGATCAGGCCGTTGGCCTTGTCTTCACCCAACGCCTGGGTGAGCATTTTGCGCACGTAGTCGTCGGAGCCGACGCCGAGGCTGGTCTGGTCGCCGACGATGTCGACGAACTCGCTCATGACCTGCTCGACCTGCTCGCGATGGACGTTGCCCATCTGGGCCATGGCCACACCGACACGCTGAACCTCTTTGGGGCCCATGTGGCGCAGCACTTGCGCGGCATCGGTCGAACCCAGGGACAGCAGCAGAATCGCGGCTTTGTCGACCTTGTTCAGTTTGGCGATTGCTGCTCGGTTATCACTCATCTGCGTTAATCCACTCTTTCACGACCTGAGCCACGCGACCCGGATCCTCGGCCACCAAGCTCTTGATTGCATTCAGTTGTGCGTCGTAACCCTCGCTCGGGCTAGGCAACAGAATGCTCTGCGGACCACCGAGGCTCACGCGGTCGTTGGCCAGGTCGCCGTCCAGGCCGCCCATGCCACCGAGTTCCACGTCGCTGCCCAGACCGGCCAGCTCCTTGCCTTTGCCGCCACCGGTGATGTTGTTCAACACCGGACGCAGCACACCAAACACCAGCACCAGGATGAACAACACACCCAGCACTTGTTTGACGATGTCCCAGAACCATGGCTGGGAGTAGAACGGAATATCGGCGACCACTTCACCGCGCTCGGCGGAGAACGGCATGTTGATCACGCTGACGCTGTCGCCACGGCTGGCGTCGAAACCGACGGCGTCCTGCACCAGACGGGTGAAGCGTGCCAGCTCATCGGCGCTCCACGGCGCACGGGTGGTTTCACCGTTGGCCGCATTGACCTTGACCTGATCGTCGACCACCACCGACACCGACAGACGATTCAGGCGACCCTGCTGCTGTTTGGTGTGGCTGATGGAGCGATCAAGCTCAAAGTTCTTGGTGGATTGTTGACGCTTGTCCGCCGGGTACGGTGCGAGCATCGGCTGGCCGGTGGCCGGGTCCATGATCTGCTGACCGTTGGCGTCAACCAATGGCTGACCTGGCTGGATCATGCCGCTGGAAGCTTGCGCACCACCGGTGGTTTGCGGTGCCGAAGCCGGCGCCGGCGGCTGGTTGCTCAGGGCACCCGGCACACCTTGCGGGCCATTGCTGGCGGTGCGTTGTTCGTTCACCGACTGCTCGCTGCGCAACGCCGGTTGGTCCGGGTTGAACTGCTCGGCGGTGGATTCGACGGCACTGAAATCGATGTCGGCCGAGACTTCAGCCTTGTAGCGATCGTTGCCCAGTACCGGTTGCAGAATGTTGTGCACGCGCTGGGTGAGCATGCTTTCCATGCGGCGGCTGTAATCGAACTGCTTGCCGGCCATGGTCATTTCGGAGTTCTCCGCCTGATCGGAGAGCAGGTTGCCCTTCTGATCGACGACGGTGATCTGCGATTTGCTCAGCTCAGGAACGGAGGTCGCCACCAGGTTGATGATCGCCACCACCTGACCCGGCTCCAGCGAACGCCCGGAATACAGCTCGACCAGTACCGAAGCGCTTGGCTTGCGTTCATCCCGCACGAACACCGAACTCTTCGGAATCGCCAGGTGCACGCGGGCGCCCTTGACGTTGTTCAGGCTGGAGATGGTGCGCGCCAGTTCGCCTTCCAGACCGCGACGGTAGCGCGTCGCTTCCATGAACTGGCTGGTGCCCAGACCCTGTTCCTTGTCGAGGATTTCGAAACCGATGTTGCCGTCGCTGGGAGTGACACCAGCGGCCGCGAGTTTCATCCGCGCACGGGACAGATCGTCAGCCTTGACCAGCAAGGCGCCGGAGTTCGGCTCGACGGTATAGGGAATGTCGGCGGAGGCCAGGGTGTCCATGACCTGCTTGGCGTCCATGCCGGCAAGGCTGCCGTACAACGGACGGTAATCCGGCTGCTGCGACCACAGCACCACGGCAAAGCCAATCGCCACGCTCGCAGCCAGGCCGACCAACAGGCCCACCTGACGCAGCATGGTCATCTCGGAGAGGTTTTCCAGGAAGGACAGGCCGAACAGCGGCGGTTTGCCGTCTATCGGGGTGGCCTTGGCCGGAACGTTATCGGCGACTGCTTCTGCCATGACTCAATCTCGTCCTTAAACCGGCATCTGCATGATGTCTTGATAAGCCTGAACCAGCTTGTTGCGCACCTGGGTCAGAGCCTGGAACGACACGCTGGCTTTCTGCGAGGCGATCATCACGTCGGTCAGATCGACGCCGCTCTTGCCGACTTCAAATGCGTTGGCCAACTGAGTCGACGCCTGCTGGGTATCGCTGACTTTGTTGATGGCCTGACCGAGCATGTCGGAAAAGCTGCTGCCCGCCAGTTCAGGGACAGCGGAAGTCGATTTCGGCGCAGACATGGCATCCATTTGCATGGCCTTCATGTCCATCATCAACCGATTAAATTCAATACCTTGGCTCATGGTCTACTCTCTTGGGCGGCCCGCAATTTTTTGACACTCACTCGGCGGGTACACAGGTGTTAGCAACAAGGGTGCCAGCTATCGGGCAGCCTTTCAGAAAAGCGCGTCCAAACATTCGCGTCAGCGATCAGGTGGCGAACAGATAGCCTTCGACGTCCATCCCGGCATCACGCATTTGCGCCAGCTTGTAGCGCAGGGTGCGCGGGCTGATGCCGAGTTTTTCCGCAGCCTCCTTGCGCCGGCCACGCTCGGTGCGCAGGGTGTCGATGATCATCTGAAACTCCCGGCGCCGCAGGTCATCACCCAGCGCACCGGCGGATTCGGCCTCGACTTCAATCTCGCGCACCAGCGGTTGCACCGGCGCAACAAGGGGCGCTGCGGTAAACGTCACCGCCCCCGTCAGACAGAAATCCTGCGGCTGAATCAACCCGCCCTGTTGGAGAATCAGCGCCCGTTGAATGGCATTATCCAGTTCCCGCACGTTGCCCGGCCACGGGTAACCGGTCAGGCAAGCCTGGGCTTCTGGCGAAAGTTTCGCCGCCGCATGCTTCATTTTATTGACGTGTTTGTTCAGCAACCGCTCAGCCAGCGGCAAGATATCGGCAGTACGCTCGCGAAGTGGACGCCAGGCCAGGGGGAAAACCGACAGACGGTAAAAAAGGTCTTCACGGAAACGCCCCGCCGCGACTTCACCCGCCAGATCACGGTTGGTGGTGGCGACCACGCGAATGTCCAGGGTGATGGGCTTGCGCGCGCCGACGCGCTCGACTTCGCGCTCCTGCAAGACCCGCAGCAACTTGGCCTGCAGGCCCAAGGGCATTTCGGAAATTTCATCGAGCAGAATGGTGCCGCCATCGGCCTGCTCAAACTTGCCGGCCTGCGCCGCAATGGCGCCGGTGAACGAGCCTTTCTCGTGACCGAACAGCGTGGCTTCGAGCATGTTGTCGGGAATCGCCGCACAGTTGATTGCGATGAATGGCTGGCTGGCACGATGGGAATGCTGGTGGATGTAGCGCGCCAGCACTTCCTTGCCGGTGCCGGACTCGCCGGAGATCAATACCGTGGAATCGCTGCGGGCGACCCGCGCCGCCAGCTCCAGCAACTGTGCACTGGCCGGCTCGACCGCCACCGGGCCTTCACTGTCAGCAATGCTGATACTGCCCAGGGCATGCCGCGACACCAGGTCCAGCAGCGCCTTGGGTTCAAATGGCTTGACCAGATAATCCGCCGCGCCCTGGCGCATCGCATCCACCGCACGCTCGACCGCGCCATGAGCGGTCATCAGCAACACCGGCAATTGCGGCTGCCGGGCACGCAGCAGTCCAAGCAGTTGATGGCCGTCCATACCGGGCATGTTGACGTCGCTGACCACCAGACTGAACGCCTCGCGCTCGACTGCCTTCAACGCCTCTTCGGCGCTGCCGACGGCGTGATAGTCGTGCCCGGCCAGTAACAGCGTATCGGCCAGCGCCTCGCGCAACGAGCGGTCATCCTCGACCAGCAAAACCTTGATGCCCATGACGTTTACTCAGCTCCCTGTGCAGCGGAAAACAACGGCAGGATGACCTGCGCGCACGTGCCGCGCCCGACCCGCGAGCGCAGCAGCAATTCTCCCTGATGCGCCCGCGCCACTGCCTTGACCACGGTCAGGCCGAGGCCGGTACCGGTGACTTTGGTGGTGAAAAACGGCTCGCCGAGACGCTCGAGCACCCTCGGCTCAATACCGCTGCCACTGTCGCTCACGCACAGGCGCAGGCTGTTGTCGCGGGTGTAACAATGCACTTTCAGGCGCACGTTGCCGTCACTGGCCTGAATCGCGTTTTCAATCAGATTCAAGATCGCCCCGACCAGCGTGTCGCGATTGCACAGCAATTCGCCGGCATGACTGTCGCACTGCCAACGAATTGGCAAATCCTGCACATGGGTCAGCGCCGCCGCTTGCAGCGACTGCATCAGGGCATTGGGGGTAATGCGGTCGGTCAATGGCAGCTCGCCCCGGGCGAACACCAGCATGTCGCGCACCTGATGCTCGAGCTCATGCAGACGCTCCTTGAGACGTCCGGCAAAGCGCTGCTGGGTGGCGACCGGCAGCTCCTGCTCAGTCAAATGACTGGCGTAGAGCAACGCGGCGGACAGCGGCGTGCGAATCTGATGGGCCAGCGAAGCGACCATGCGCCCCAGCGACGACAAACGCTCATGGCGCGCCAGTTGGTCTTGCAGATGACGGGTTTCCGTCAGGTCGTTGAGCAGCACCAACTGCCCCGGCTCGGCATCCAGCGAGCGGGTCGCAATCGACAGGC
Source organism: Pseudomonas sp. 86_A (assembly GCF_017491705.1). Classification (NCBI taxonomy): domain Bacteria; kingdom Pseudomonadati; phylum Pseudomonadota; class Gammaproteobacteria; order Pseudomonadales; family Pseudomonadaceae; genus Pseudomonas; species Pseudomonas sp. 86_A. The sequence continues at coordinate 144,307 of NZ_JAFGYS010000003.1, forward strand.
GTCGACCGTTCTTCAGGGAAATTTCGTGACCGTCGTCTTCACGCGGAGCGAAGCAACGGGCGATGACGTGACGCCACAACTCGCCTTCCAACGGCAACCCGAGCAGGTCGGTCGCCGCCGGATTGGCTTCGCGAACCATACCGTGGCCGTCAATTACGATGACACCACCAGGCAACAGATCGAGGAGGTTTTGCAGACGGTTGGCCAGGCGTTCTTTCTCGGCCAGCTCCTGCATGCGCTGGGCGCTGACCACCGCCAATTCGCCCTTGAGCTCGGTGACCCGGGCTTCAAGCATGCTGTAGGAATCGGTCAGCTGGCTGGACATCTGATTGAACAGCGCAAATGCGTGCTCAAGCCCCTGACGGCTCGTCTGCTCGACGGACGACGATTGCCCCTCGGCATTGGAGGCAGAAGACATCTGGGCGTGGGGCATTGTGTTCTCTCGCTTGGCTGACCGTCAGTTAAACGGAACGTTGCGAGGGATGTAGCAATACCCGTGCCTAAAAAAAACCGCTTATAAATGAAGAGCTTGAAAAACAGGCGTCAATCATCCGCCTGTTCATCGCCTTCGCGCCGGCTCATGCCGTACTTGCGCATCTTCTCCACCAGCGTGGTGCGACGGATACGCAGGCGTTCGGCGGCACGCGCCACGATGCCATTGGCGTCGTCCAGTGCCTGCTGGATCAGGCCTTGTTCCAGACCACCGAGGTAGTCCTTCAGGTCCAGGCCTTCCGGCGGCAGCATGGCGTTGGCGGTGAAGTCCGGGGTATGCCCGTTGATCGCCACACGCTCTTCGAGATCGCTGCGCAGGCTGTCGACCATCTGCTCGTCTTCGTCGTCGACGTAGCGGAATTTTTTCGGCAGTTCGACCACGCCGATCACCCCGTACGGGTGCATGATCGCCATGCGCTCCACGAGGTTCGCCAGTTCGCGGACGTTGCCCGGCCAGCCGTGCCGGCACAGCGACATGATCGCCGCCGAGTTGAAGCGGATAGAGCCGCGCTTCTCGTGCTCCATGCGCGAGATCAATTCGTTCATCAGCAGCGGGATGTCTTCGACGCGCTCACGCAGCGGCGCCATCTCGATCGGGAACACGTTCAGGCGATAGTAGAGGTCTTCGCGGAAGGTACCGATCTCGATCATGCTTTCGAGATTCTTGTGGGTCGCGGCAATGATGCGCACGTCGACGCTCTGGGTCTTGTTGCTGCCCACGCGCTCGAAGGTGCGCTCCTGCAGGACGCGCAGCAGCTTGACCTGCATCGGCAGTGGCATGTCGCCGATTTCGTCAAGGAACAGCGTACCGCCGTTGGCCAGTTCGAAACGCCCGGCACGGCTGGTGATAGCGCCGGTGAAGGCGCCCTTCTCGTGGCCGAACAGTTCGCTTTCGAGCAGTTCTGCCGGGATCGCCCCGCAGTTGACCGGGACGAATGGCGCGTCGCGACGCTTGGAATGGTAATGCAGGTTACGGGCGACCACTTCCTTGCCGGTACCAGACTCGCCGAGGATCAGCACGCTGGCGTCGGTGTCGGCTACTTGCTGCATCATCTGCCGCACATGCTGGATCGCCCGACTGGTGCCGACGAGGCTGCGGAACAGGTTGGGTTCACGATGACGACCGCGCTCGCGGGCCTGGTCGTACATCTCGCGATAGACCTGGGCACGGTGCAGGGAGTCGAGCAGCTTGCTGTAGCTGGGCGGCATTTCCAGGGTCGAAAGCACCCGGCGGCGCTGGTCTTCCGGCAGGTCGACGGAAGAATTATCGCCCATCAGCAAAACCGGAAGGAACTCATCCCACGTCGAGAGTGTCTTTAACAAGCCCAAAAGTGCACCCGGAGCATTGACCGTCCCGATCAGTACACAGATGACTTCACGACTTGATGACAAAGAGCCGACAGCCTGCTGCCAGTCATGGCTGCCGCAGGGTAAATTTTCTTCACCGAGAAAATTTAAAATCACCGCCAGGTCGCGGCGGCGGACGCTATCGTCATCGATCAGCAGAATTTTGGTTTCACGCCACATGCAATAGCAACTTCCCTAGTCAACTCAATGCCCGAAAAATGGGGCAAGCGAGACGCTTGCAGGACACCTTGTGCCTGTAGACGCCTGAAATCTGAAAACAGCCACTAGTTAAGTCAAAAAACCGTGCACAGTCAAATTTATGGCGCACATGTCTGGATTAACTGGGGGTTAATTAACCAAACAGATGGTAAACCTTTGCCGCCTTTTGCGCTTGGGTGATCTGCGACATCTCGTTGGCTATCGCCTGCCGCTCACCCATGGCCGCCTCCAGAAGCTCCTTGTAGACATGGAGCAACTCCTCAAGGTTATTGCGCAAGGCCTCCTCATCCAGCGAGGCCTCGACCATGACGTCTTCCATGCAGGAACGGCAAGCCAGATCCAGCTCGCCAATGGCTTCCCAGTTGCGTTCGGCCAGCGCGCTGACCAACGCTTCACGGGTATCGGCGATTCGCTGCAATACAAGACTCATGGTGCTCTCCTTTAAAACTGCGGAGCAGGCTCGGGAGCGATGGCATCCCAGCCTTCTTTTACCGTGCTCAGCAAGCCGGCAACCTCATCAAGAATGCGCGGGTCGCTGTTGATGTTGGCCTCGGCGAGGCGCTTCATCATGTAGATGTACAGCCCGTCCAGATCGGCCAGCTCATCGGCACATTTTTCCAGGTCCAGACCTTCGCGCAGGCCGCTGACAATGCCAATGGCCTTGCTGATCGAGGTGCACTTGCCAGGAATATCCTTGCGCTCGATGGCACCCTTGGCCTGAGCGATACGGGCGAGCCCGCCTTCCATCAGCATTTGCACCAGACGGTGCGGGCTCGCCTCGGAGGTCTGGGCGTGCGCGCCGACTTTCTGATATTGCCGAAGGGCTAACATTGGGTTCATGTTCTACCTCATTGCCACAATGACTCGTATAACCAGTGTATCGCCAACGAATCACAGAACTTTAGATCAAAAGACAAAAACCCGGCGCACGCCGATAAAGCGTAGCCGGGTTTTTGTCGTTCTTGCAGGTTACTTCGCGGACTGCTGAGCGTTCAGCGAGCTGAAGAACGACGTGATGTTACTGGCCGTCGCCTTCATCTGCCCAACCAGCAAGTCCATGGCGTTGTATTTTGCCGTCAACGTCTTGGTCAGGTTGGCAACACGCAGATCCAGCGCCGTTTGCTGTGAAGTCAGGTTACGCGTGTTGTTGTTCAGAATGCTCATGCGCTGATCAAGCAAGCCTGTAGCCGTAGGGAGACTACCAGCAGGAGCCTTCAGATAGGGGTCCACCGCCTTGTTCATGCGCGCCAGCAGACCGTTGGTGTCGTTGGTCCCGGTGAAGATCTGCTGAACCTGGCCGGCCTTCCCGGGCTGAGCCATGGTTTTGGTGAACGCAGCAGTATCAAACGTCAGGTTGCCGGTGTTGCGGTCGGTCATCACACCGATCTCCGACAGGTAGGACATAGTACCAGTCGCACCAGCACCAGGAGCGGTCAGCTGGCCACGAATGTCGGCGATCAGCGAACGCGGCAGGGAGTCACCGGTGAAAGCGGCCTGCACCGTCAGCTTGCCATCGGCATCCGGGGTCGCCTTGGACAGGGTGTCGATGGTGGTCTTCAGGGTGTTATAGGCATCAACAAACGCCTGAACCGAGGCCTGCAGCCCCTTGGTGTTGGTATCGACGCTGACAACGGTCGGCGTCGCCGCACCGTTAACGACAGGGCTGACAGTGGTCAGATTCAGGGTCAAGCCGCTGATTGCACCGCTGACCGTGTTGCTCTTGCTGGAGACCTGGAGGCCATCAATGGTCACCTTGGCATCTTGTGCAAGACCGTTGACGTTGCCAGAGGCGCCTGCCGCCGGATTTGTACCCATCGACTGAGTGCCGTCGATTTCCAGACCAGCAATCCCGCTGACAGAGAGGTCGGAACCTGCGCCAGTCTTGTTCGAGCTGATCACCAGGCGCGAAGCACCGCTGCTGTCGGTCACGATGTTGGCAGAAATGCCATTGGTGCCCTGAGCCGTGTTGATCGCGTCACGAGTGCTCTGCAACGTCGCATTGGCCGGGATGGTGACATTGTAATCAGTGCCATTCTGACTGATTTTCAGGGTACCACTCGGAATGGCACTGGCAGCACCGCCGGCGAAAGAAGCGCTGGCAACTTTCGAGCCAGTGGCCAATTGGTTGACGACAACGTTGTAAGTCCCCGAAACCGCGGTGTTATCGGAGGTGGCGCCCAGAATCGCTGTATTGCTCGAGGTCGCCGAGAAGCCGGCAAACGCCGGGTTGGTCTTGCTGCCCAGGTTGTTCATCGCCGTCTGGTACGCGGTCAGCGCACTCTTCAACGTGCCGACACCGGAAATCTTCAGGGTATTGGTTTTGGTCGCGGAATCGATCTGCGTCTGCTTCGGCGACTTGTCGGCGTTGACCAGCGCGGTCACGATCGCGCCGATGTCCAGGCCGGAACCCAGTCCGGAACCCGGTAGAATTGGACTTGCCATGTGCATCTCCCTTCAGATTGTTGCCAGACTTTTGACCCTTCCAGGCGTCATTAAAGAAAGACAAACACTATTCATGCCAGCTATCAGACTTTGGCGTCGAACAACACATGGCTTGCGTTGGCGAGGCTGTCTGCCAGCTTGAGTGCTTCTGCGGAGGGGATCTGGCGTACCACCTCACCCGTCTCGCTTGCGATCACCTTGACGATGACCTTGCCAGAGTGCTCATCGATCGAGAACTCCAGGTTACGCTTGATCGATTGGACGAACTTCTCGATCTCCTGCACCGCCAGTTTCAACTTGGCGTCATCCGTTGACTGACTTTTCCTGTCAGCGACCGGAGCATCTGCCTGCGCAACTTTGGGCGTCTCTGACGGCTTGTCAGCAACAGGTGTCGCTGGCTTGGGAGCCGGATAAGACACGTTAAGCTTTACGCTCATGTCCATGCTCATCACCCTCTAACGTAAAAAAGCGAGAGAGCGCGACCAGCGCACTCCCCCGCCTAAACTCAATCCGAAATTACTGAAGCAGCTTCAGTACAGCGGATGGCAGTTGGTTGGCTTGAGCCAGAACAGAGGTCGAAGCCTGTTGCAGGGTTTGCTGCTTGGTCAGGTTAGCAGTCTCTGCGGCGAAGTCGGTATCTTGTACGCGACCTTGTGCAGCAGTGGTGTTCTCGGTGATGTTCTGCAAGTTCTGGATGGTGCTGGTCAGACGGTTTTGCGAAGCACCCAGGCTGGCACGAGTTGCACCGATTGCAGCGATAGCGGCGTCGATTGCGGTGATCGCGTTGTCGATGTTCTGCGAAGCAGAACCAGCGCCAGTACCGGTAGTACCGGTCAGAACGACAGTACCGCTACCAACGGACAGGCTGACGGCGTCGAACTTGGAGCTCAGTACCAGGTCGATGTGGTTAGCCGAACCAGTGTTTGCGCCAACTTGCAGGGTTACAGTACCAGCCGAACCGTCCAGCAGGTTTTTGCCGTTCAGGTTGGTAGCAGCCGAGATACGGGTGATTTCGTCAGACATCTGAGCGAATTCAGCGTTGGTTGCGGTCTGGTCAGCGGTGCCGTTGGTGCCGTTACGTGCTTTAACAGCCAGTTCACGCATACGCTGCAGGATGTCGGTCGAAGCTTGCAGAGCGCCTTCAGCGGTCTGAGCAACGGAGATACCGTCGTTGGCGTTCTGGATGGCTTGGGTGTTACCACGGATCTGCGAGGACATACGGTTCGAGATCTGCAGGCCAGCAGCGTCGTCTTTAGCGCTGTTGATTTTCAGGCCGGAAGACAGGCGCTGCATCGAAGTCGACAGAGCGTCGGAAGCACGGTTCAGGTTCTTTTGAACGTTCAGCGACGTGGTGTTGGTGTTTACTGTTAAAGCCATGACGAATTCCTCGTTGGTTGGGTACTGCGGCTTCCGGCCCTGGCAACCGCCTGGAATGGCCTAGAGAACCTTCGTAATAGTTATCGTCGGGTTGGCAGGTTGCTTGAGGGCTTTTTGAAAAAATTTTGCCATCACCCTGCCACCCCAGCGAAAACAAAGGCTTAGCGCCCTCCCACTTGCGAAAAAATGACGCCATAAAACCGACCCGCGCGCAAAGCTGCGGGCCAGTGCGGTCGGTCACTTTGTCGATCGTGCTTTTTGCAACAACTCGACCAACTCATACTCCATCCAGTCCGCCAGCCCCAACCAGTCCTGACGCTCCTGACAATCGAGCATGTGCGTGAGTACATAGGCCCAGTCCTGCTGAATCTGTGCAGGCCTGGCTATCAGCAACTGCTGTGCGCCCTCGAACACGTCGACCATATCCAGCGCAGCCTCGACATCACGCCCCAGACGAAACAGCCCGGCGCACTGCCGGCACTCGTCGACGCATTGCTCAATCGTCGTCATTGCACAAACTCCTGATTGAACTGCGTCCCGGCGATCAAGGCGCCCGCCCGGCTGCTGTTGAAAAACTGCACCTGCGGGTGCGCGGCGATATAACGCTCCAGCACACACAGGTAACCGCGAAAATTCAGCTGGGTGCTGACCCGCTGACCATGGCCGTCCTGCACCCAGTGCCGTGCCTGGTCGACCCCCGGCCCCAGATCGCCGTCGTTCCAGCCGGCATGGGTCTTGTTCATCGGGAAGGCGAAGTCGGCGCCAAACAGGGTAATGCGCGACGCGCCCATCTTCACCGCCAGGTCTACCGCTGGATGAATTACGCTGCCGCCCACATGCAGCTGTCCGCGCGGGTACTGCTCACGCAATGCGGCGTAAACCGGGCTGGCCGAGTAACCGCCATAACGCTTGCCCTTCCAGGCTTTCAGCACCGCAGGATCGCTCATCGGCAGATACACCAGCGGGATGCCGGCGGAGTCCTCGAACGGCAAATGCCGAAAGCTGATGCGTTGATCGATGGTAACCACCAGATCCGGGACGATTCCGTGCTCGCGCAATGGCCGGTAAGCGGTATCGACGCAGATCAACAATGGACGCTCGGCCTGCGCACGCACCGCCGCCAGACGCTGGAAATGCCCTTCCAGGGTCGGCCCGGTGCCGATCACATAGATCTCCCGGCCATTGGCAGTTCCGAACAACTGCGCCACATCGTCATCGCCCAGCAACACCGGCAAGCAGTCCTGCAGCCGCTGTTGAATGAACGGCAAGTGCGGATCGAACTCACGATTGTTAAAGCTCAGGTGCACTTCGCTGACCAGCCGATCGCGGATCTTCGCGTTGAAGTCGTCAGCCAGCAGCATTTCCGCCGGCAGGGCGAAAAACGGTGTGCAGATGTCTGACAGATCACCGGCGTAGAACAGCTGCACGCGTGGATCTTCCAGCCATTGCCGTTGATCGAGGAGTTGCAGCACCAGTGCGAACAACGCGCCATTGAGGATATGCACATACAGCTGCTCAAGCCCGGCACGCTCCAGCAGCACCGTTGGCAAGTCGCCGAGGCCAGTACCATAGACATGCAACTGCGGTTTTTCCGCCAGGCTGGCGGCCTGGATCCGGGCTTCGTGGACCCGGTCGTGGCGACTGGTCAGTTGCACGCCATTGACACTGAGCGTCGAGCCCAATCCCTGCACCAGCTCGGCTTGAACAGCTGAACTGTCTTCCGCCATCAGCCGCTCGAACAACGCTGGCCAGCGTTGCTGGATGACCTGGGCATTGGGTTGGAAAAACTCGCTCATGACGCCTCGCGTTTCGTTCGGGCAAAAAAATAGCGTTCAAGGGTAACCTTGAACGCTATTTTTGTATCCGCCGTTTTTGCTTGGCTCAAGGACGATAGATGATCGCCGAGCCCCACGACAGACCGACACCGAAACCGCTGATCGCAATGCGCTGCCAGTCGGAATCGAGCACGTGTTTTTCCAGCAGCAGCGGCACGCTCGACGACACCGTGTTGCCAGTCTCGACCATGTCCTTGATGAACTTCTCTGGCTCGCCTTCAAAACGTCGGGCCACCGCATCGACGATCGCCGCACTGCCCTGGTGAATGCAGAACGCGTCGATGTCGTCAGCCTTGAGGCCCGAGTCGTCGAGCAATTCGTGCAAGTGCGCCGGAACTTTGAGCAGCGCGAAGTTGAACACCTGACGCCCGTTCATGAAGAACACGCCATCGGTGACTTTCAGGTGCGGTGCGCCGGAACCGTCGGTGCCGAACTTGGCCTTGCCCAGCGCCCAGGCAGGATCTTCGCCCATCCAGGTGGCGGTGGCGGCATCGCCGAACAGCATGGTGGTGTTGCGGTCTTCCGGATCGACGATTTTCGAATACGGGTCAGCGGTGATCAGCAGGCCGTTCTTCAGGCCGGCGGCTTCCATGAAGCCCTTGATCGCATAGATGCCGTAGACGTAACCGGAGCAGCCCAGAGAAATATCGAACGCCGCCACATTGGTCGGCAGACCGAGTTTGTCCTGGACGATTGCAGCGGTGTGCGGCAGACCTTCTTCGTCACCGTTCTGGGTGACGACGATCAGCGCGTCGATCGATTCACGTTTCAGTTCAGGGTTGTTGGCAAACAGCGCGTTGGCCGCTTCCACGCACAGATCGGAGGTTTCCTGTTCAGCGTCTTTGCGCGGCAGGAAGGCCGAACCGATTTTACCGAGGATGAATTCTTCATCCTTCTCGAATTTTGCACCTTGTGCGTAATTGTCCACGCCGGCTACAGGAACGTAGCTCGCAATGCTTTTTATGCCAATCATTACGGCTTCCCAATAAAAAACAGCCCAAAACCACCGCTCGCAAGGATTCGAGGGGCGCCGACAAACAGAAAACGGCCGCCACAAAGGGCAGCCACGGGGAGCGCAAAGGGCTATCACTGGAACCGATCAACGGCCAGGCGCCATCTCCCCGGTCAATACAATACAGTGAAGATGCGCGTTATGACTCGCAGGTCACGCTATTTTGCCGAATCGGGTGCAGATCGGGTTATTCGACCAACGACCAGTCCAGCGGCGTGCCGCGTTTGATCGCCTGGCGAGCGCGGCGTCCGAGAACGGCATCGGTGTGCTTGGGCGGCAAACCGAGACCGGGACGAATAGCCCGCAGATTGGCGGCAGTGAAGGGCTCACCGGCGGCCATGTCGGCGGTGACGTACAACGAGCGGCGATAGACCAGCGACTTGCGCTCGGCTTCGGTAACGCCGTAATGCACCTGGCCCATGGCCTGCCAGGCACGTTCGGTTTCGATGACCAGGCTGGCCAGCTCGGCGGGCTCCAGCGAGAAACTGGCGTCGACCCCACCCGCCGAACGGTCGAGAGTGAAATGCTTTTCCACCACCGTCGCCCCGAGCGCCACAGCGGCCACGGACACACCAACCCCCATGGAGTGATCGGACAGCCCCACCTCGCAACCGAACAGTTCACGCAGGTGCGGGATCGTGCGCACATTGCTGTTGAGCGGAGTCGCCGGGTAGGTGCTGGTGCATTTGAGCAGCACCAGATCCTTGCACCCGGCCTCGCGGGCGGCGCGCACGGTTTCGTCGAGTTCGGCGATGCTGGCCATGCCGGTGGAGATGATCAGCGGTTTGCCGGTCGCGGCCACACGGCGGATCAACGGCAGATCGGTGTTTTCGAAACTGGCAATCTTGTACGCCGGCACGTCGAGGCTTTCGAGGAAGTCCACCGCTGTGTCATCGAACGGCGTCGAGAACGCGAGCATGCCCAGCTCTTTGGCCCGGGCGAAAATCGGCGCGTGCCACTCCCACGGGGTGTGGGCTTTCTCATACAGGTCGTACAGCGAAGTCCCGGTCCACAGGCTGTTCGGGTCCTTGATGAAAAACTCGCCCTCGGCCAGATCCAGGGTCATGGTTTGCGCGGTGTAGGTCTGCAACTTCAAGGCATGCGCGCCCGCCTTGGCGGCGGCCTCGACAATCTGCAGCGCCACCTCCAGCGACTGGTTATGGTTGCCGCTCATTTCGGCAATGATGAACGGCGGCGCATCAGCACCGATCAGACGCTCGCCAATCTTGAAACTACTCATCGCGGTGATCCTTCAAAATCTTGGTGAACGCGCAGGCACTCTGGGTGAATCCGGCGTCGCGAAATACATTCAATGAGGGGCGATTGCCCGGCAGGACCTGCGCGGTAATGGCGGTCATCTGCGGCCAATGCTCGCGGACGAACACCTCACCTCGCGCCAGCAGCGCCCGGCCCCAGCCCAGACCGAAACGCCCCTCAAGCAGATACAGCGACACTTCAGCCTCGCAGCCGCGCAGGTCATAACGCAAGACGCCGACCGGGCCTTCATCGGCCTCGGCGATCAACAACAGACGCTGCGGATTGCGCAGGCTCGCATTCAGCCAGTTCAGGTGCTGCGGCCAGTCGATTGCGCCGCTTTCCAGTGACCAGCGGCGCACAGCCTCGGCATTACGCCCGTCGAACAGCAAGTGCGCATCGTCGAGGGTCGCCGGGCGCAGCTTGAGCACTGCACCGGCCAGCGCTGCCGCCACGCGCAATGCACCGCGCCCATCGACCAGTTGGCGTGACCGCTCGGCCAGACTTTGGCGCAGATAGACATTGCCGACGACAAAGCCGATCGCGTCGCGCAGATGTTCGACGCTGACCTGCTCGCGGGCGCCCATGAACACATGCGCCCCGGCGGCGGCCATGACTTCGCCATTGGCCTGCTGATTGTTCGATACCGCGATGCACAGGGTTGGCAGGCCCAGGGCCGCGCGCTCCCAACTGGTACCGCCGCCAGCGCCGATAAACAGGTCAGCCTCAGTCATGCGCTGCTGGAAATCGCTGACAAAACTGTGCAGGCGCCAGTGCGGCCGCGTTTCGGCCAGCGCCTGCATTTGCGTCCACGCCGGGTTGTCTGCGCCGGCGACGAAATCCACTTCCAGTTCAGCGAAATCCTGCAGCGCCAGCATCGCGTGATGGGTCTGCATCGCCGCATCGAAACCACCAAAATTCACCAGCACCCGCCGGGCCTTGGGTTGGATCGCGATGGCCGGGCAGACGAACTCTTCGCGCAGCATGGCGTAGCGCGGCCCGAGCAAGGTGCGACAGCCTTCGGGCAGCAGCGGCGCGTAATTCGCAGAGAGTCCGGAGAGGTTCTGATTGAGCAGCAGATCAACGCTGTATTGCCGGGTGGCAAGATCGTCCACCGCCGCAATCCGTGGCGCCCAGCGCCGGGCGGCCGTCTGCCAGTGATGATCCAGACCGTAATGGTCGGCGATGATCCAGTCAAATGCGGCGCGACCTGCCAGCAAGGCATCCAACGCATCAATGTCGGCCTGCCACGGCAGCATCGATTCGATGGCCTGTTGCGGGTCTTCGTCAGGGTATAAGTCTGGTAACGCGAAGGTTTCGAAACCCTCATCGCTCAGCGCATCGAGCCGATGCCCGGGTAATCGGCGACAGGCAAACGCCACATGACCACCCTGCTTGCGCAGCACCCGCGCCAAGGTCAGGCAGCGGGCAATGTGGCCGCTGCCGATGGTCGGCGAGGCATCAGCGCGGATCAACACTCTCATTACAGTTCTCCGCCGGCCTTCAATGCGGCGTAAAGGTATTCGGCGCGCTTCCAGTCTTCAAGCGTATCGATGTCCTGTACCAGATGCCGCGGCAGAATCACCGGCAGACTGGCGGGCGAATACAGCACCTCACCGCGCAACCAGGCCTCGCTGCGACCCCAATAGAACTGACCGGCATCCTGAAAGGCTTCGGGCAGATCCTGCGAACGGGTGTTGCGAAATTCTGGGTACAACGCGCTGAGCGCGCCCTGCCCATCAAGCGTCAGCGCCCGCTGCACCGGGAAACCAAAACTGCACACGGAGAACGTAAAGGCTTTGTTCGGGTGCTGCTCCAGCAACTCAAATCCCTGCCGCAGATACCGCGCCTGCAACAACGGCGCGGTGGCATAGATGCAGCATGCGTAATCGAAGGCCGGGAGCTGCTGCAAGGCATGCACGATCACCGCCGCGGTACCGGTGAAATCATCCGCCAGATCAGCCGGACGCAGGAACGGCACTTGCGCACCGTGGGCCAGCGCCAGCTCGGCAATTTCGGCGTCATCGGTACTGACCACGACCTGTTCGAACAGGCCGCTGTCGAGCGCCGTACGGATCGAGCGAACGATCATCGGCACGCCGTCGAACGGCAACAGATTCTTGCGCGGGATGCGCTTGCTGCCGCCACGGGCCGGGATGATTGCAACGCACGTCACGTCGTCCTACTCCTCAAGAACCAGCCGCCGCAATTGCTCGACCACGTAGTCCTGTTGTTCATCGCTCAGCAACGGATACAGCGGCAGGCTGATCGCCTCGGCGTAATAACGTTCGGCTTCGGGGAAGTCGCCCTCTTCGAAACCCAGGTCGCGGTAGTACGACTGCAAGTGCACGGGAATATAGTGCAGGTTCACGCCGATGCCGGCGGCGCGCAAGCCTTCGAATACCTGACGGTGGGTCAGGCCGATGCGCTCGGTCTGCAAGCGCACCACGTACAGGTGCCACGCCGACTCCGCCTCCGGTTGAGTGCTGGGCAAGGTCAGCGGCAGATACGCCAGCAAACGCTCGTAGCGCGCCGCCAGCTCGCGGCGACGGGCGATGAACCCATCCAGTTTGGTCAGTTGCGACAGGCCCAGTGCCGCCTGCAAATCGGTGATCCGGTAATTGAAGCCCAGCTCGATCTGCTGGTAATACCACGGGCCGTGGCTGGGTTCGCTCATCTGTTGCGGGTCACGGGTCATGCCGTGGCTGCGCAGGCGTTGCAGGCGCTCGGCCAGTTGCGGGCGATTGGTCAGGACCATGCCGCCTTCGCCACTGGTGATGATCTTCACCGGGTGGAAACTGAACACGGTCATCGCCGCAAACTCCCCGCAACCCACCGGACGCCCGGCGTAGCGGGCGCCCACCGCGTGCGAGGCATCTTCGATCACGGTGACGTTGTAGCGCTCGGCCAGTTCGGCAATCTTGCGCATGTCGCAGCTCTGCCCGGAGAACGCCACCGCCACCAGCACTTTCGGCAACGTGCCGTCCTGCTCGGCCTGATCGAGTTTGGCTTCGAGGGCGAAGGCATCGAGGTTCCAGGTCAGAGGATCGATGTCGACGAAATCCACATCGGCGCCGCAATAGCGCCCGCAGTTGGCCGAGGCCAGAAAAGTGTTCGGCGTGGTCCACAAGCGATCGCCCGGGCCAAGGCCGGCCGCGAGGCAGGCAATGTGCAGCGCCGCCGTGGCGTTGCACACCGCAACGGCGAAGTCGGCCTGGCATCGTTCGGCCATCGCCTGCTCGAAGCGCTCGATGCTCGGGCCCTGGGTCAGCCAGTCCGATTGCAGCACCTCGACCACTGCATCGATGTCCGCCTGATCAACGCTCTGCCGACCGTAGGGAATCATGCCGACAACTTCGCGTGCAGCTCGGCGATCTGCCCGACCGAGAGGTAATGCGGATTGGTGTCGGAGCGGTATTCGAAATCTTCACTCACCGGCCGGCCCCGTTCGCCGAGTTTGTCGATGGAGAAATCGACATCGACGCTGGTGAAACGGATCGACGGCTGGATGGTGTAGTGGTCCTCAAACTCCAGGGTCATCCGCGCATCGTCCAGCGGCACCATCAGTTCATGCAGTTTTTCACCGGGACGAATACCGACGTTCTTGTGCGGCAGTTGCTCGGCCATGCCCCGCGCCAGATCGACGATGCGAATCGACGGGATCTTCGGCACGAACACTTCGCCGCCATGCATCCGCGCGAAACTGTCGAGGACAAACTGCACACCATGATCGAGGGTGATCCAGAAGCGTGTCATGCGCTCGTCGGTGATCGGCAGCTCTGTCGCGCCATCGGCAATCAGCTTGCTGAAGAACGGCACCACCGAACCCCGCGAGCCCGCCACGTTGCCGTAGCGCACCACGGCAAAACGCGTCTGCTGCTCGCCGGCAATGTTGTTGGCGGCAACGAACAGTTTGTCCGACAGCAACTTGGTTGCGCCGTACAAGTTGATCGGGCTCGCCGCCTTGTCGGTGGACAGCGCAACGACTTTCTTCACGCCATTGTCGATGGCGGCGGCGATGATGTTTTCCGCGCCATTGACGTTGGTGCGAATGCATTCGGTCGGGTTGTACTCCGCCGCCGGCACTTGCTTGAGCGCCGCCGCATGCACCACGTAGTCGATGCCGCGCATGGCCTGACGCAGACGGTCGGCGTCGCGCACGTCACCGAGAAAGTAACGCATGCACGGCGCGTTGAACGTCTGCTGCATTTCGTACTGCTTGAGCTCATCGCGGGAGAACACCACCACGCGCTTGGGCTGGTATTGCTCAAGCAGACGGGCGATGAATTTGCGCCCGAACGAGCCAGTGCCGCCGGAGATGAAGATCGATTTACCGTTGAACATAGTGTGAATCCCGTTCCTTGTGCTCCCGGCTCAGGCGAGCAACTGCGCCCAGTTCAGCGACGCGTTGTCGTTCAGACCATAGCCTTTGCCATTCAGGCTGAGGTTGGCGTTGTACGCCTGATCCTGAGCAAACGCGGCAGCCCATTTTTCCTGCAGGGCAGCCAGTGCCTGCGGCGCTTGAGCAATCTCGCCCGGATGCAGAACCTGCACCGCTGGCGTCCACACCGTGAGGTAGCCGGCCTGGGCGGCGCTCAGGCACAGGTCGACATCGTTGAAGCCTTCATTGAAGGCGCTGTCGTCCAAACCGCCCAGCGCGTCGAACAGTGCTTTGCGCACCATCAGACACACGCCCGATACCGCCGAGCAGTTCTGGTCCACCGACAACCGATAGAGGTAGCCGTCAGCGTCGTGTTTTTCACCGACGAACGCCGAGCCCACCCCGCCGTTCATACCGAGGATCAGGCCGGCCTGACTGACTTTGCCGTCGCGATCGACCAGCTTCGGCCCCACCACGGCGACCTCCGGACGCAAGGCATGGTTCAGCAGCGAGTCCAGCCAGTTAGGGTTGACCACTTCCGCGTCGGCCGCGAGCAATACCAGATACTCACCCTGCGCCTGGCGGCCGGCGGCGTTAAGCAACGCCGCTACGCTTAGCGATTGATCGGCGCGCAGCACCTGGACTTTCGGATGCTGGTAAGTACCGAGCCAGTCATTGACCTCGGCCGATTGCGTGGCGGTGGTGGCGATCAGGATTTCATAATGGTGATAACGCGTGCGCAGTTGCACCCCGTCCAGACAGCGCTGCAGGGCTGGCAGGTCGTTGCCGGCCGGAATCACGATCGACACCAGAGGACGATCGCTGTGGTGGTAGTCGATCTGATAAATGCCAGGCACCGCCGAGGTGACCTTGGCCTTGTAGCCGCGATTGCCCAGATGACGCAGCAGCGCCAAGCGCTCATGAGCGTTTTCTTCCAGCGACGCGGCTTCGGTGATCATCAGCGGCTCGTCGAGGTGGGCCAGGCTGTTCAAACCGTGCTCTTCGACAATGCGCAGCAGCACGTCAAATTCCAGAGCCTTGCTGAAATCGGCACGGTAGCCGCCGATGTCGATCAGCGTGTCACGCCGCACCAGCCAGTGCCGCGCCATCAGCCCCGGCAGGCTCAAAAGCAGATCGAGGTTGAAGCCAGGACGGAACACATCCAGCAGTGCGCCCTTCTCCCCGCGTTGGATCTCGTCGGTGGAAACAGCACGGCAATCGCCGGCAGCCATCAACTCCAGGCTGGCGCGCAACAAACCACTGGCGGTGAACTCATCCCCAGCCTCAGCCAGCAGCAGCCAGTCGCAGGGCGACTGACTGGCGCTCTGATTGAGCTTGTCGACCAGATTGGCCGGCGTGACGCGGACAAAGTGCAACGTGTTCTGCGCCGTGGTGGCCGCCGGTGCTTCACCGGTGGTGAACACGACAATCCTGAACGCCTTGCACTGACCTTCGAGCAGGCTGTCGAGGCTGACCTGCAACTTGTCGATGTCATCGTCCAGATCCAGCAGAAAGATGCCGAACTGCGGGCCACCGCCGTTGGCCGCAAGGTGCTTGGCAATCGCTGCCGCCTGCGCGGCATCAGGCTGGCGCGAATCCAGCCACTTGAGCAGACGCCCGGACTGCATCTGGTCGAACACCCGATGGTGATCTTCCAGCGTCAACGCCTCAAGCCGGGCATTCCAGTCACGCATGCTCTGCGCTTCTTCATCCTCGCCGGCCAACTCCAGCTGTTGCGCCAGGCGCTTGACCACCGTGCGGTTGAACGCATTGAGGTCGTGCGCCTGCCACAAACGGTCGAGGACGCTTTCCGCGGTGTCGTTGTTGCGCGCTTGCAGCAGGTGCTCCTGACGGGTCCACACGCCTTCCAGGCCCTGCAATTGAATGCGTCCGGCCGGCATGGCGTGCAGCATGAATTCGAACTGCGCCAGACGATCGAAAAAGGGCTGGTTGTAAAACGGCATCTCGACGTATTGCAAAGGCCCGAACCGACGATCAGGCACTTTGAGCGACTGATTCCAGGTGGACTGGATAATCAGTTCGGCCGTCAATGCACGGCCACTTTGCAGGCTGTCGACCATCGCCTCGAAGCTCTGCAAGGCAAACGCTTTACCCTGTTGTGCATCGAGATCCTTGATACCGGTGGGCAGCGAGGCGAGGAATTCGGCAAACGCTTCACGCTCAGCGACCGATTTGGCATCCACGTATGTCAGCGAGTGATACACCTCGGTACTGTGCTCGGAGTTGCCATAGTTGATCTCGCGCACCACGTAAGGCATTGGCAGGATCCGCGCCTTGGCACTCGCCAGCAGGAAATACACGTGGCCGATTTCCTGCCACTGGAAATTGGTTCCCGCCGGCAATGCCGAGTGCCAGGTCTTCATCAGATCAGTACGGGTCACCGCATAGAACGGCGGAATGTACTGACTCATATAATCGATGACACGGTCCTGAGCCCGCTCGGACGCATAGTCCTCCTGAACTTTCTTGTCGCGGCGGTAATAGCTCACACCACCCGACAGCGTCAGGTACATCAGGCAATAGCCGTGGCACATGCCGTAATCCGGGTTCGCTTGCAGAAAACCGACGGACTCGGCCAGCGAATCGTGCAGGATAAAATCGTCGTCGGCCGCCAGCACCATGTACGGCGTGGTCAGGCGCTCCACGCCATACGCCAGTTTGGCCTGCATGCCCCAATAGGCGAATTGCGGCACGTGGTGATAATCGACCGCGGAAAAATCGCCTTCAGGACGCTCGGGTGTGGAGTCGAGCACCATGATCCGGCAGGGCAAGCTGCTGTAATACTTCACCGCCCGGCGCAGGAACGCCGGCCGATTGTGAGTAATCAGCACCACGGTCAACAGCTCGTTGAGCGGTAGCGCCAGTTCAGAACTGTACTTGCCTTGCATAACTTCTCTCCACAACCGGCGACTCGCCGAGATAACGCTTGGGTGATGTTGCGAATTAACGAACGCGACGCAGATAGCCGTCCGGCGCCACGGTGATCAGCAGCTTGTTCTGCAATTGCTGGTCGATCTCGAAATCCTGGTTCTCTTCCAGGTACTTCCACACTGCGGTTTTCGGGTTATCACCCGGGCCCCATGGGCGATCCGGGAAGAAATCGGCCGGCATGTCTTCGACCACGGTGTCCATCACCACGCAGTAGCTGTCGACCGAGACCAGCGGCGCGTACAGGCGCAGCTCTTCGAGCACGTGGTCGTGGGTGTGGTTGGAGTCGAGCACCAGAATCACCTTCTTGCCCTTGGCCGCAGCCTGCACCTGTGCGGCGATGGCCGGATCAATGCTCGAACCTTCGATCATCTTGATGCGCTTGGCCATCGGATGGCTTTCGATCGCTTCACGGTTGTGCGGGCGAATATCGAGGTCGATGCCCAGCACTTCGCCGTGGCCTTGCAGCTCAAGCAGGGAGGCGTAGTAGATGATCGAACCGCCGTGGGCGATGCCGCACTCGATGACCAGATCCGGCTTGACCTGCCAGATGATCTCCTGCATCGCCATCATGTCTTGTGGCAACTGGATGATCGGGCGGCCCATCCACGAGAAGTGGTAGCTGTATTTGTGTTTGGCCGATTCGTTGAAGAAATCACGGGCCAGGCCAGTGAGTTTCTGGTCGTCACCCTGCTGGGCGATCTGCTCGCGGCACTCGGCTTCGAAGGCTTGGTTGATGCTGTTGTCGGTCATGTTCAAAGTCTCAATGGTCACTGGAACGAAGCGCTATCGACGGCGTGATAGACGTAGCGTCCACCGGTCATCCGCTTGATTTCTTCGAGGTAATTGGAGTTCATCACAAATAGGTTGGCGCCTTCGGGCAAGGCATCCATGGCCTCTTGCGGCGAGGACACCCGCGCGCCGCTCAGTGGCAGATAACGCCCCTGTTTGGCCGGGTTGATATCCACCACACGGTCCACTGCCACACCCGCGCGTTGCAAGAACAGCGAATAGATCACGCCTTTGGACGACGCGCCCCAGATCGCCGAACCCTGCTCGGGCGCGGCCTGAATGATCTGCACCGCGCGGTCGAGACTGGCGGTGAAATCGTCCGGCAACGTCAGACGTGGCACCGGTTGCTCAGGGGTCAGGCGCAACGTCGACAGGTCGGCGACGATGTACAGGTATTGGCCACCAAACAGGTGACCGGCCTCGTGCACGGTGCCGAACATCCGGCGCAGGTCATCGAGGCGGAAATAATTGACGTGCTCGTAGAACAGGTCGAACCAGGCCTTGTGCTCGAGAATCCAGTCCAAGCACGGCACTTCGATGTAGATCTGCCCGCCCTGATTGGCTTCAGCGATCACCGCCAGAAAGCTCACCGGGTCTTCGATGTGTTCCAGCACATGGCGCAGGACGATGGCGTCCGCCGCCAGGCCGAGACCACGAGTGAACGGCGCTTTGATCACATCGGCGTTGTCGCCTTCGTAGGCCGGGTCGATGCCGGTGATCGAATAACCGAGGCCTTTGAGCAGCTCGAGAAAGTAGCCCTTGCCGCAGCCGACTTCGATCAGCTCCTGGCCCTTGAAGTGCCTGGCGATAATGCCTTCGACGTCGCTCAGGTGTTTCTGGAACTGCCCCGAATGCGCCTGCTCGTTTTGGTAGTCGGCGTCATAGCTGAGCTTGTCGGCATCGAACGCGGCGTTGAAGATCAGGCCGCTGCGCTCATCCTGCACCAGCAGCATGTCAGCGCTGGCCGAGGCCTTGGCCGATTCAGGGTCGGCAAAGGTGCGGTTCTGCAACACCGGCAGGTCGGTGATCCGATACAACTCGTGCCTCATTGCGGCTCTCCCAGTAGCTGTTGCAAACGCTCGGTCACGGCCCAGAACGCCAGCGGTTCGTGGGTCGGGTATGGGTAGTGGCCGAGGTTTAATTCGATGGACTTGCCGCGCTCACGCAGACGTTGTTCGACCAGCGCGCGCACCGATACCGGCTGACCGCTGGCGCAATTGATCACGCCGTTGAAATCGCGGTTTTGCACAATCTCGGCGAGGTAGCCAGCAGCGGTCTTGATCGGTAGAAAATCGCGAAGCTGTTCCCCCGCCGACATGTTGAACGACGGCTCGCCAGCATCGATCGCCCTGTCCAGCGCCGCCAACAGGCTGTTGGGGTTCTGCCCTTCACCATGCAGATAAAACAAGCGCGCCCACTGCAACGTAAACGGATGCTCCTGCTGCAAGTTCTGCAAAAACAGGTTCAGGGTGTGCTTGGCCAGACCGTATGGATTGCTCGGCTGTGGCTCGGCGAGTTCGCTGAGCGGGCCGCTCTGCATGCCGTATTCGAAGCAGGTGCCGGTCACCAGAACCTGCTGCACACCGGCCTCGACCGCACCTTTGATAAAGCGGTAGTCGGCCATCAGGTTGTGCTCGAAATGGAACAGCGCCCGATAGTTAGGCAGCCCCGGCCAGGCCAGATGCGCCAGCACGTCGACGCCAGCGGTCAGCGCAGCGATATCCAGTTCAGTTGCGTGAATATCCGCCGCGACGAATTCAACGTCGTTGATCCACGGCATGCTCGCCGCGGTTTCTGCGTTACGTGCCACCGCACGCACAGTGCAGCCACGCGCGAGCAACGCCGCGACCAGATGCCGGCCGACGAAGCCCGTGGCCCCGGTTACCAGCACCTTCACAGGACTTTCAACTCAGGCACGGCGATCACGAAGCGTCCGTCCCACTGCCGGACTTGCGCCAGTTGCTGACTGACTTCGTGCAGCAGGTTCCACGGCAGCACCAGCACGTAGTCGGGCTTTTCGATATCGATCTGCGCCGGTGCGACAATCGGGATCCGACTGCCCGGCAGGAACTTGCCTTGCTTGTGCGGGTTGGCATCGGCCACCCACGCCAGCAGGTCCGGTTTGACCCCGGCGTAGTTGAGCAAGGTGTTGCCTTTGGCTGCCGCGCCGTAACCGACCACACGCTTGCCGTCGGCCTTGGCCTGCAACAGAAAGCGCAGCAGCTCATGCTTGATGCGTTCGGCAGCCGGCGCAAGGGTCGCGTAGTACTCAGGCGTTTTCACCCCGGCATCGAGCTCGGCCTGCAGCTGTTGCTGCACCGCCGGCTGCACCGCGCGACGCTGACCGTCCCGGCGCTGCACGAACACCCGCAGCGAACCGCCATGAGTGTTCAACTGACTGACGTCGAACACTTCCAGACCGTTGCGTTCGCACAGGGTCTGCACGGCGGTCAGCGACAGGTAGGAATAGTGCTCGTGATACAGGGTGTCGAACTGCGCACCGGCCATCAGCGTCAGCAGTTGCGGAAATTCGAAAGTGGCGACGCCGGTCGGCTTGAGCAGCGTGGCGAAACCACCGAGGAAATCATTGATGTCCGGCACATGCGCAAGCACGTTATTGGCCGCCATCAGGTCGGCGCCCCAGCCTTCGCTTTTCAGCTGTGCGGCGCTATCGCGACCGAAGAACACTTCACGAATCTCCAGACCTTTTTCCCGCGCCGCTTGCGCGGTGCTGCGGGTCGGCTCGACGCCCAGGCACGGGATACCGCGAGCAGCGACGTACTGCAGCAGATAACCGTCGTTGGCCGCGATTTCAACCACACGGCTGTCGGCGTTCAAATCAAAGCGCTCGACCATCTCGGCGACATAGCGCTCGGCGTGGGCCAGCCAGGTGCTGGAGAACGAACTGAAATAGGCGTACTCGGCATCGAACAGGCTGTCGGCGCGGGTGTAATCCTCGGTCTGTACCAGCCAGCATTGCTGGCACACGGCGACCTTCAGCGGCACCCATTGCTCAGCCTGTTCCAAGCGCTCGGCGTGCACGTAGGCGTTGGACGGTGGCGAGGTGCCGAGGTCGATCAGCGGCAGGCTCAGCGGTGCGGCGCACCCACGGCAGTTCATAGACGCACTCCAGCAAAGTGTTGATCGAGCGCGGGATGGCTGGAATCACGCGCTGACAAATTATTGACAGGCAACGGCCAGGCAATCGCCAGCCGTGGATCGTTCACCGACAGACCGCCCTCATGCTCCGGCGCGTAATCGGCGCTGTGCAGGTAAAGCAGCTCGGCGTCGTCGCTCAGGGTCTGGAAGCCGTGAGCGAAGCCGGCCGGGATCAACAGGCTGCGACCGTCGCCAGCCTTCAGATGCTCGGCGTGCCAGTGCAGAAAAGTCTCGGAGTCCGGTCGCAGATCCACCGCCACGTCCCATACCTCACCGCGCAGGCAGGTGATCAGCTTGGCTTCCGGAGCGTTGGCATTCTGGTAATGCAGACCGCGCACACTGCCCTTCTCGCGGGTGCAGGAATGGTTGATCTGGCGGATGTGAAATTCACTGCCGAACGCGCTCAGGCTGCCCTCGCAGAACAGTCGGGCGAAGTGTCCGCGCTGATCTTCGAAACGCTTGTGCTGGACGCTGAACAATCCGGCCAGCGGCAACGCCTTCAAGGAAAACTCGCTCACAGCGCGCCTCGGTACAGGTTCAGTTGGCCGAGGGTCACGGCGCGCATGTCATCGCCGTTCTGCCACGCCAGGTGCCAGTCGAGGGTCTGGGTCAGGCATTGCTGCAAGGTCCAGCGCGGCTGCCAGCCCAACACCTGACGAGCGCGACTGCTGTCCAGGCGCAACAGACCGGCCTCGTGCAGTTCGCTTTTTTCGATGCGCAGACCGCGTGCCTGTGGCCAGCGGCCGGCGAGCAATTCGACCACTTCGCCGACGCTGCACATGTCGGCCTCGCCCGGGCCGAAGTTCCACGCCCCGGCGTATTCCGGGCCTTGTTCGTAGAGGCCGGCGGCCAGTTGCAGGTAACCGGCCAGCGGCTCCAGCGCGTGCTGCCACGGGCGCACGGCTTGCGGGTAACGCAAGGTCACCGGCTCGTCGGCCGTCCAGGCCTTGAGCACGTCGGGAATCAGGCGCTCAGGAGCAAAGTCGCCGCCACCCAGCACGTTGCCGGCGCGCGCGGTGGCCAGGGCCAGACCGTGTTCGGCGTACTTGTCAGCCGGGAAGAACGACGCCGCATAAGACTGCGCCAACAGTTCACAGCAGGCCTTGCTGCTGCTGTAAGGATCGTGGCCACCGAGGGCTTCGTCTTCGCGGTACGGCCACAGCCATTCCTTGTTGGCGTAGACCTTGTCGGTGGTCACCAGCACGCAAGCGCGCACGCAGCCGACCTGACGGATCGCTTCGAGCAGGTTCAGCGTGCCCATGACGTTGCTGGAGTAAGTCCCCAACGGATCGCGATAGCCTTCACGCACCAGCGGCTGCGCGGCCAGGTGCAGGACGATCTCAGGCTCGGTGTCGGCGATGGTCTCCAGCAACGCGCCGAGATCACGCAGATCACCGCGTTGATCGTTGATCCCTTCGTGAACCCGCGCCAGTTCATACAGGCTCGGCTCGGTCGACGGATCAAGGGCAAAACCGCTGACTTGCGCGCCGAGGCTTTGCAGCCACAGGGTCAGCCAACTGCCCTTGAAACCGGTGTGACCGGTGACCAGTACGCGCTTGCCGCGCCAGAAATCCGCACTCAGGCCCATTGCTTCCATGGGGCCTCCCCGCTCTGCCACAACGCTTCGAGGTGGTTCTTGTCGCGCAGGGTGTCCATCGGATGCCAGAAGCCTTCGTGTTCGAAGGCGTTCAGCTGTTCGTCCTCGGCCAGACGCGCCAGCGGTTCGGCTTCCCAAGTGGTTTCGTCACCGGCGATGTACGACAGGACTTTGGGCGACAGCACGAAAAAGCCACCGTTGATCCAGCCACCGTCGCCACGGGGTTTCTCGGTGAAACCCAGCACCTGATCGCCTTGCCGCTCAAGGGCACCGTAACGTCCGGGCGGCTGCACCGCGGTGACGGTGGCCAGGCGACCGTGGGCTTTGTGGTAATCGACGAGCTGAGCAATGTTGATGTCGGAAACGCCGTCGCCGTAGGTGAAGCAGAACGCCTCTTCATCCTTGAGGTAACGGCCGGCACGCAGCAGACGGCCACCGGTCATGGTTTCCTCGCCGGTGTCGATCAGGGTGACGCTCCACGGCTCGCTGTAGTTCTGGTGCACGTCCATGCGGTTGTTGCGCATGTCGAACGTGACGTCGGAGGTGTGCAGGAAGTAGTTGGCGAAGAAGTCCTTGATCGCATAGCCCTTGTAGCCCAGGCAAATCACGAAGTCGTGGATTCCGTGAGCGGAATACTGCTTCATGATGTGCCAGAGAATTGGCTTGCCGCCGATCTCGATCATGGGTTTGGGCTTGAGGTGCGACTCTTCACTGATGCGTGTGCCGAGGCCACCCGCCAAAATAACTGCCTTCATCGTCTCCCCTCTCGTTCGTCACCGAGCTGCGCATGGCTTTCTTGAGCGATGCGCGCCGTCTGGCTAACCCTTTTGCCGCCTGCGGCGCCGCTGCGATGACCGCGAGCGCTCGTTTTATGGCGATTTGAGGGGGACTTGCAGGAAACGCGCCAGCTCCGCGAGCGCCACGTCAGGTGCGCTGCGAGGCATGAAAAAAGGGATGAATCCAGCAGCGGATTCATCCCTTTCATTGCGTTGCATCAACAGATTGAGCGATTAGCCGAACATGGCGAACCCATCGACAGTCGCAGGCAGGTCGTAGACCTGGCCGTCGGCCGTCTGCAGATGCTCGATGTTGTTGAACCCGGCATACCATCCCGTCAGTTTCACGCCGCTGTCCGGCACACCGCTGCTGCCGTCGTTGGCACTGTGCAGGTAGGCGTCGTCACCGATGCGGGTGACGTTCAGCTGGCTGATGTTGGCGAGGGTGTTGAGGATCAGGGTGTCATTGATTTCCCAGCCCTCGTCCTGGATCGATACCAGCCCGCTGGTGTTCACGATATAGGTGTCTTCACCCGTACCGCCCAGTGCGATACCGCCAGTGCCCGACTGCCCCGCAAGGTTGAGGACCAGCACGTCATTACCGCCACCACCGGACAACAGATAGTTATTGCCGGTGCCGGTGAGCACGTCATAACCGTCATCACCAAAGGCACTGCCGTTGTGGACAGTGATGGTGTCATTGCCCTGGTCACCGTGAGCCACTGTACCCAGGTCATTCACGGCGCTGACGATCACGTCGTCACCCGAGCCGCCAGACAGTGTGTCGGCCTGCGCGACATCACCGTCGAGACCGGACTTCAGCCCGCCATAGAGGTGATCGTTACCATCGTTGCCATTGATCACATCGTCGCCGTTGCCACCTTCCAGGATTGCGTCTTCGCGGCCGGCATCCATCACATCATTGAAACGACTGCCTTGCAGACCTTCGACGTCGTAATACATGTCCCCTTCGGCCGTTCCGTTCTGGCCGAGCTTCCACAGCCCGACCACCACACCCGTATCGCTGTCGTCATAGCTGACGATGTCCGTCCCCGCGCCGCCGATGAAGACATCCCGTCCGGCGCCACCGTAGAACAGATCATTGCCGCTGCCGCCGAAGAGGTGGTTATCGGAATCGTTGCCATAACCAGTGAAATCGGCTGTGCCGGTGTAGGTCATTTTCTCGATGAACGGGTCCATCTTCATGACCGACAGGCTGGTGTACAGCTCGTCGTAACCCGGGCCCGAGTCTGACTCGATGATGGTCACACCCTCGCTGTTGATCGTGTAGACGTCGCTGCCCCAGCCACCTTCGAGCGTCACGCCACCGGAGTTGGCGGTGAAGTGATCGTCCAGATTGGTTCCGACAATCTTTTCCACATTGATCAAGATGTCGCCCTCGGCGTAACCGCCGGAACCGAAGCCCTTGCCATCACGAAACTCGATGCTGACCGCATCGTTGGAACGGCTGTAATCGACGGCGTCAAAGCCATCGGCACCGTCCATGACCATCGCGCTTGCGCCGGCGAAGATCACGTCGTTGAAGTTCGAACCTTGCACGGCCTCGATGCTCGAGTAGGTATCGCCGAATGCAATGCCGGTGGCGCCCCAAATGCTTGAGAGCTCGATACTGACGCCTTCAAGGCTGTCGGTGTAGCTGACGGTATCGAATCCTTCACCGCCAATGAACTGGTCGCCACCATCACCGCCCCACAGCACGTCATTGCCTGCACCGGCGACAATCACGTTCGCCTCGGCATTACCGTAGCCCTTGAAGTCGCCGGTGCCGGTGAAGGTCATCTTGTCGAGGAACGGGTCCATCTTCTGGGTGTTGACGCTGGTGCGCAGCTCGTCGTAACCGCCGAGCTCGTCTTCGATGATCGTCACGCCCTCACTGCCGATGATGTAAACGTCATCCCCGCCGCTGCCTTCCAGCGTGACGCCGGAAACCGAACTGGCAAGGGTGTCATCGAGGAAGCTGCCGACCACTTTTTCGATGGCAACCAGCGTGTCAATGGAACCATCTGCCTTCGTGACGCTGGCAAGCCCCTGGCGGATATCGACGCTGACGCCCGAAGACATGATTCGATAATCCACGGAATCAAAACCCTCGCCACCATCCAGCAGATCGGCTCCGGCAGTCCCCCAGATCTGATCATCCGATTCCAGTCCGAAGAGCTCGTCATTGCCTTCACTGCCGATCATGATATCGGCTTCACTCGTCCCATAAATCACTGCCATTTGCTTCTTCCTTGCATTGTTGTTGAATCCGGAAATCTGCCTCCCGGTAACAAGCCGATCACGCCAGCAGCAACCGTCCGAGGTCAGCGAATAGAGAAGTATCGACAGGAAAAGCGCTGTGCTTGAGGCTCTGCGGTAAAAAAGTGTCAATACTGATACAAACAGGATATTGAAGACGCAAAAAAGGCGACTCGAAAGTCGCCTTTTTCAGCAGTGCCGATCAATCCGCCAGCCAGCCGTTTTCCCAATAGCGCAGGTTGTCGCCCCGCAGTACGTAGTCGCGCAATACGATTTCTCGCAGCTCATCGCCCATGCGATAGCTCGCATCGGGATCGGCCAGGTGCATGCGGATCGCCTGCAGCCATTCATCGGTGCTGTTGGTCTTGACCCGGGTGCACGGCAGGTAGCCGCGATAGGCCTCGGTATCGGTGCAGACAACCGGGTAACCGCAGGCGCCATACTCCAGCAGACGCAGGTTGCTCTTGCAGTCGTTGAAGATGTGGAATTCCAGTGGCGCCAGCGCCAGATCGAGATTCAGGCTTGCCAGTTTGGCCGGGTAGACTTCCAACGGAATCACCCCGTGGAACTCATGCATGTAAGGGCGCAGATCATCCGGGCACATGCCGAAGAACACCCAGTCGACTTCGTTGGCCAGCTCACGCACGACATCGGCGATCACTGCCAGATCGCCGTGGTGGCTGGTGCCACCGCCCCAGCCGACCCGGGGTTTTTTCGAAGTGCGGCGCTGGCTGCGCAGGTCAGTCCACAAGTTGCGCGCAAGCATATTGGGGACGACGCGAATGTCGTGATGCATGTCCGACAAGGCGTTGGCCAGTGGCTGGGTTGATACCACCACCCGATCACACAGGCTGATGGCGCTGCGTACCATACGCTCCATTTCCTGTTTGTTGGGCATGTTGCGGATATGCGCATTGCGATGCGGAACATCGATCACATAATCATCGAGCTCAAAGATGCGCCGGGCATGGCAGAACTTCTTCAGCGGCGGAATTTCATCGATGGCGCTTTGCGAATAACGCCCTTGCAGGACAATCACATCCGGGGACTGGCGCTCGATATCAATGATCGACGGCAGGCCATAGCAAATCCGTCCTTCGGCACGGTTGGCCGCTTCCAGTTCGATCAGCGGCTGACTCATGCGGTAATGACCGATGGCCGAGGCGTTGATCGGCACGGCAAGCACGTTCGGCAACTGCGCCTGGGAAAAAGCACTCCAGCCGGTACGCAGTCCCGGCTCCAGGCTGAAGCTCGTCGCTCCAACGCCCTGTAACGCCAGATTGACGTTGAACGCCGGGTCACGGGCAATGCGCGGCAGCCAGCGCTTGTAGAATGTTTCCTGCTCCTGGAGTTGCAGTTGCTCCTCTTCTGCCCTCGCCTGAACACTGGGGCGTGCGCCCAGCGCCAGCAAGGCATAAGGGGTCCACACCACCAGGTATCCTTCCTGACCGATCCGCAGGCACAGATCCACGACATTCAGCGCCTGTTTCAAATCGTGCTCATCAAGCCCGGCAACAGATTCATAAACCGCCTTGCGCACCATCAGGCAGTCGCCACCCACGGCACTCAGGTCATGGGTCGCTTGCAGCCGGAACATGTAGCCATCCGATTGCAGCGACTGACCGTAGAACGGCAGACCCACCGCCCCCTGCAGACCCAGAATCAGACCGGCGTGCAGCACGCATCCATCGGGATTGAACAGCTTGGCACCGACCACGCCGACTTCAGGCCGCTGCGCATGATTGAGCAGTTCGTCGAGCCAGTCGGCCTGAGTGATTACCGCAAACGAATTGAGCAACAGCACGTATTCGCCGCGCGCCTGCCC
The DNA here is from genome assembly GCF_017491705.1 of Pseudomonas sp. 86_A. Lineage (NCBI taxonomy): Bacteria > Pseudomonadati > Pseudomonadota > Gammaproteobacteria > Pseudomonadales > Pseudomonadaceae > Pseudomonas > Pseudomonas sp. 86_A. The sequence goes on from NZ_JAFGYS010000003.1 coordinate 172,023, forward strand.
TACCGCAAAATTATGCAGTGCCGCAGCGTTGCCCTGCTGCGGATAGCTCAGAACGCGGATCCGCTCCCCGCCCAATTGCGCCATGCCGTCCAGCCAGGCCCGCGCTTCAGCGCTTTGACTGCCGTTGTCGATCAATAACAGCTCGTATTCGGAGTAAGCGGTCTTTTCCAGCAGTGTTTCGACGCAGCGCTGCAAGGCAGCCGTCTGGTCTTTGGTCACGATAATGATCGACACCAGCGGACGTCGGGCGTGCTGGTAGTCAACGCGGTTGAGCAGCTCGGAACTGCCGCGACGAATGCCATGAGCCACTCCCAGACGCTTGAGATGGGCCTCAAGTACCCGCGGGTTTTGCTCGATGACCGCCGGAGCCGCGAGCCAGGCGGACAGATCGAAGGGCGATTGCAGCAGCACTTCAGCGACATGCCCGACCACCTGCGTACCGTCGCTCTCGACCATGCGCCACAGCACGTCATGTGGAGCCAGCTCAGCGAACGTCGGCTCGAATCCACCCAGCGCCATAAAGCGTTCGCGCTTGAACGCCAGCGCTCGCCCGACATAGGGGTAGCTGCGCAGCAGGTCGAGGTTGAAATCCGGTTTGAATGCCGGCTCTGCCGATTCGCCGTTGCGCAGGCTGCCTTCGTCGCTGTACAGGCACGTCAGCGCCGGGGAATGGGCGATACGCTCGGCCATGATCAACAACGCCGGTACTACCGGACGATCGCCGGCCTGCAACAGGTAGAACCAGTCGGCCCCTTCCAGCTGTGGCAACAACGCGTTGATCTGCGCCAGCCCGTCGTCCTGCAACGGCATGCGGAACACCCGACCATCGAGTTCCGCCTCGGAACAGGCAGTGGACAACACCAGGATCAGTTCCGGCAGATAATCCTGTGCAGCAAGCGCTTGCAGCGTGCGCTCGACGCCGTCGCGACTGCCGTCGCGATCAATGATGATCGGAACGATGCGCGGCTGATGCGACCAGCCAGCCAGGGTCTCCGGCAGCAACTTGCGCTGCCCCTCGGTAAGCACCCGACACGCCAGCCATTGCGCATAGAGCTCGGCAAAACTCCAGCTGTCGATACCGACGCACCATTCCTGGCGGCTCTGCTTGGTACCGAGCGTGCGGCTCAGGGGCAGCTCTTCCCAGACCCGCGGCGTCTCGTCGGCCTTGCTCAGCGGGATGTAGCGAACCCAGCCCGGCGCAGGCGCAGATTCGCCGCTGCGCGCCTTGAGCATTTGCACAATCCACTCGCGCTCGACTTCAACCGCATCTTTCATCGCCTGTTGGGCGCTCAAGCGCTCCGGGTACAGACGCTCGGCACTGAGCACATTGTTGGACACCGCCACATTGCCGCGCCGCATCAGGCAGATAAACAACGCGAAATCCAGGGTTGCGACAAAGCAGTGGCCTTCCTGGGTCAACGCCGGCAGCAACTCGACAAGATCTTCCCGACGGAACAGCGCATTGGTGAAGCCGCCCAGTACGTTGACCGGAAATTTTTCAAAGATGCCCAGCAGGTCGTCACCCTTGAACAGGCCACTGCTCGGCGATAGCGAAGTGTTTTCCAGGCGTGCCGGAAGGATGATGTCGTCGGCATCCCAGAACAGGCGCTGAGCCAGCACCAGCCGGACGTCTTCACGCACCATTTCCTGCGTTTGCTGTTCAATGCAGGCGGCGTAGAGATGGTCGTCGTCACACAGAAACTTGATGAATTGGCCTTGCGCCTGTTCCAGGCAGGCCTTGAGATTGCCGACCATGCCCAGGGTGCGCGGATTGCGCACGTAACGCACAGCTACGCCGGACTGCTCGACCACTGTCGCGACAATGGTTTCAATCTCGCTGCCGCGACTGTCGTCGCACACAATGATTTCGAGTGGGCCATACGTCTGGCTCACCGCACTGTTCAACGTCCGCTCGAAGAAGCGCGGATTGAAGGCGGGAATGACCAGACTGACGAGAGGAAGTGGATTCACGGCGGGCTCACAGGCGGTACGAGCCCGCTCGGTGAAGCGAGCCCATGAAACCGCAAAAAAACATTAACTGAGGGACGAGACAAACGGGCGCTTGCGCGCCCGTCCAGCGTCAGATCTTGTTGAACAGACCCAACTGGCTGATCTTGCTGAACGCCAGTTGCGAGGCTTGCAGCATGGTCTGCTGCAAAGTCAGGCGGGTCATCACCTCGGCCGGATCCGAATCACGGATCGACCCCTGAGTCGTGGTGTTGGCCTGGATCAGACTCTGGTTGGTGGTGTCCTGGTCATCCAGCGACTGCCCACGAGCACCGATCGAGGTCACCGCAGCGCCAATCTGGTTGGACGCGCTGTCGATGTTGCCCAGCGCCGACTCCATGGCCCCCTGGAATTTCTGTTTGACCACCGGATCGCCATCGACCGGCAGGTTCAGCGCCGTGATCATCTGGCCCAGGGTGTCGAGCACGTTCTGGGTCTGGTGGTTGTTGGACTGGATCGAGAACTGATCGCCTGCCCCCGGCGTACCACCAATGGCGAAGGTCACACCGGCAGCTGTGGCGTTGGTGCCGACCATGGTGCCCGACGACACTGGCTTGCTGTCAGCAGTCACAGGTGCCGCGTACAGGTCGAAATCGGTGGCGCTGGTGAACTTCAGCACTGCACCGCCGCCCGACGGGAAGGCCGCGCTGTAGTCCGCCTGGTTGGTCACGCTGGAGCCAGTGATAACGGCGGTCGACGGGTTGCCCGGGCTGCGCGCTGTGGTGAACGAGTCAGGCGTGGCCGCCAGCTGGAAGCTGTGACCGGCGATGACCGCGTCCGGGTTGGTATCGCCGGCCTTGAGGTTGATGTTCAACTTCATGTCGACGCCACGGAAGCTGACGGTCTGGTTGGTACCGTTGCTGTTGCTGATCAGACCGTTCTGGCTGGCCTCGGACGTTACGTCGTTGCCCAGGGCATCGGTGATCTTCAACTGAGTGCTGCTGAGGAAGCTGACGGTGTACGGCTGACCACCGGTGAACTTGGCGTTGTACGTCGCAGCGGTACCGACCGTGCCGTTGGACAGCACCACACGACCGTCATCCACCGCCGGAGCGGTCATGGTGGTCTGGGTGCGGCTGGTATTGATGGTCTGCTGGAAAGCGTCCCAACCGGTGGTGTTGGTCGCGACCGACATGCCGTCGCCAATGCCCAGGTTGATCTGGGTCTGGTCACCGTTGTAGGTGTAGGTGCCGTCGACGTTCTGCGAGTACGGCGCGGTATCGGTCTTGGAACCGGAGAACAGATAGTTGCCGTTGGCATCCTTGGAGTTCATCAGGCCCAGCACTTGTTGCTGAATCTGGCCCAGTTCCGCCGCGTACGCCTTGCGGTTATCGTCGGTGGCGATACCGTTGTTGGCCGCCAGGCCGATTTCCTTGGCGCGCTGCAACGCCGCGGTGATGGAGTTCAACGTGGACTCCTGCACGGTCAGCGCACTCTTGGTGGTGTCGATGTTGCCCTGATACTGGTCGAGCATCGCACTTTGCTGACCCAGCTTGAGCAGACGACCGGCGCCGATCGGATCGTCGGCTGCCGTGTTGATGCGCTGCAGACTGCTCGCTTCGTTGGCGGTCGCGACCGTCTTGCTGTAATTGCGCTGATATTGAGCAGCTTGCGTCGCGTAATACTGGGCGGTGGAAATGCGCATGAATTACGACTCCTTAAAGACTGTTGATCAGCGTGGCGAAGGTTTCCTGCGCAGCTTTGATGATCTGCGAAGACGCTGTGTAGTACTGCTGATACTTGACCAGGTTGCCGGTCTCTTCATCGAGGTTGACCTGGGACAGCGAATCACGCGCGCCTTTGGCCTGATCCAGGATCGCCGAGGTGGCCTCACTGTCCGATTTGCTCTGCGCCGCTTTGGTACCGACGTTGGTCACCAGCTTGTTATAGGCGTCGGTCAGGCTGATGCCTTTGCTGCCGGTGCCGGTGTCAACGGTCTGCTTGGTCTGCAGGCCGACCAGGGCTTGCGCGTTGCGGTTGTCGGACGAGGCCGCGCCGGTCAGGTTGATCGTGAAGGTTTCGCCGGACTTCGGCGTCGCGCCCACGGTGGTCTGCACGGTGAAAGTCTTCTGCACGTTCGGCGTGACCGTGGTGTCCATCACCGGCGCGCCGGTGGAGTCGACCATGCCGACCTTCAGGTTCAGGGTGTTGGCCTGCCCCGGCACGATGGTGCCCGAGCCGATGGTGTTGCCCTTGGCGTCGACCATGTTGTACGACTGGCTGCCGCTGGCGACCGCACCGAACACCAGTTTCACTGGCGTGGAGTATTTGAGCGCATTCTGCAACTCGGCCTGGGAGGCGGGGTTGTAGATATCGACCGTTTCAGCCAGCGTCGGCTGGGTGTAGGTGCCGGAATTGTTGGCACTGGCCACGCCGGTCAACGGTGCAGCTGCGGCGATTTTCTTCGGATCGGTCAGTACCGTCTGAATGCTGGTTGCCGCGTTACGGGTCGGGGTCACCTTGAAGGTGTCGCCAGCGCTCAGGGCGCCGCCGTTGAGGGCCAGGGTGAAGCCGTCGATCACTGGCGGTGGCGTGGTCGTGGTGCTGAAAGAGCCCAGGTCGGTGCCATCGGAGCGCTTGACCGAATAGTTGGTGGCGCTGGTGAAGGTCACCTGATAATCGCTGGTGGTCAGCTTGCCGGTGTCCTTGATGGTGACATCGAGATTGCCCGAGCCGGCGCTGTTGCCCGACTGCGCAATGCTGCGCTGGCTGATCAGTGCAGCACTGTTGATGTTGTTGAAAATCGCTGCGCCGAAGTCACCGTTCTTGTCGATGCCCTGGGCTTGTTGACTGTTGACCTGGTCGGCCACCACCAGCGCGACACGCCCCAACTCATTGAGCGACGGGTCGAGCACTTCTTTGCGATAGGTCAGCAGGCCACCGATTTCACCACCGCTCATGGCCGACGTGATGTCGATGACGCTGGAGCCGCGGTCCATCTGAATGGCCATGCGCGTCGGATCGTCTTTGCTCGGCACGGTGCTCAGGGTGTTAGTGGTGTTGCCGATCACCAGCGGTTGGCCGGTGCCGATATACACGTCAAAACTGCTGCCACGTTCAACGACCTGCGCACCGGTCAACTCGGAGAGCTGGCGCACCGCTTCGTTACGGGTGTCGAGCAGATCGTTCGGCTGGCCGCCGCTGGTGGAAATCTCGCCGATCTTCTGGTTCAGATTGGCAATCGAAGTCGCCAGCTTGTTGACCTGGGCCGTCATGTCGCCCAGGTTGCCATTGATTGTGGTGTTCTGATCGTTCAGCTGTTTGGCCAGGGCATTGAAGCGGCTGGTCAGGGCCTGCGCACCGGTCAGCACCGACTGACGGGAAGTGTCGTCGGTCGCCGAGGTTGCAACGCCTTGCATCGTGGTGAAGAACTTCTGCAGCACACCGGTCAGGCCAGTGTTGGTATCGGACAGCGAACCATCCAGCGCGGTGGCCTGGGCGCCGTACGCAGCCGCTTCGCTATCGAGCGAGGTGGCGGTATGCAGCTGGTTTTCGAGGTAAGAGTTGTAGACCCGGCGCACGTCGGCCAGGGTCGTCCCCGTACCGATGAAGACGTTGCCGAACTGTTGCGAGGCCTTGGTGCTCTGCACGGTTTGCTGGCGTGAATAACCGGCGGTGTCGACGTTGGCAATGTTGTTACCTGTCGTCGCCAGAGAGGAAGAACTCGCGGCCAACCCCGACATCCCGATATTGAGCAAACTCATGATTCAAACCTTACCGTATGTTTATAGAGGCGTCGTTGAAACGCCGGCCGCAGCGTAGTTTTCGAAACTGTTCATCTGCTTGGCAATCTGCGAAATCTTGGTCGCGTAGTTGGGGTCGGTTGCGTAACCGGCCTTTTGCAACTCGCGTACAAACTGTTCTGGGTTATCGGCCGACTTCACAACATCTTGATAGCGATTGTTGGTCTGCAGCAAAGTCACCAGATCGTGGAAACTGTCTTTGTACGAGGCGTAGGAACGGAACTGCGCCGTCTCCTTGACCATCTGCCCGTTGCGGAACTCGCTGGTGATTGCCCGGGCCGAATCGCCGGTCCAGTTGCTGCTGGCCTTGATGCCGAACAGGTTGTGGCTGCTGCTGCCATCCTGGGCGCGCATGACCGATTTGCCCCAGCCTGTTTCCAGCGCGGCCTGCGCCACCAGATAACGCGGATCGACACCGATACGGGCCGCGGCTTCTTTGGCCATCGGCAGCATGGTGTTGACGAATTCGTCGGCGGAGCTGAAAGCGCGCTTGGCCGGTGCCAGCGGAATCTGCGCCATCGCCCGACCGTAGATCTGCATCTGCCCGCCGGACGCTTTGGCGTCTTCGGCACGGGTCAGCCAGTCGCCGTTGTACAACGGGCCGGCGCCGGTGGCGGCAGTGGTCGCGGCACGTTGCGGCAAGGCATTGGCGACCGTCGGCGTGGCGGGCGGCACCAGACCGGCGAGCAAACGATCAGCCAGTTTCGGCGGCAGTGCCAGACGACGCTTGTTGATCATTTCCATGTCGTTGGCGTGCGCCAGCTGCGTGTTCGGCGCATGCAGCGAACGCGAGGCCCACAACGGACGCTCGCCATTGAGCCGCGACAACGGCCCGGTGCCCGTGGTGCCGGCAGCAATCGGCGTCGGCACTGCAGCGGCTTTCGCCGCTTCCTGCTTGGCGGCGGATGCGGCAGCAGCCTCACCCGGCGCCAGCGGTTTGTTCCTCGACATCTGCTTCATCAGCACGTCGGCCAGACCAATACCACCGCCCTCGCGGGACAGCGACACTGCCAGTTGCTGGTCGTACATTTCCTGATACTGCTTGGCGGCCGGGGTGTTCATCGGGTTGTCTTTACCCAACGCCTCGGTGGCCGAACGCATCGACTTGAGCATTTCGCCAAGGAACAGCGATTCGAACTCCTGCGCCACCTTGCGCATGTTCGCATCGCTGTTCTTGTCGCCGACCTTGAGCTGGTTCAGGCGATTGAGGTCGGAGTACGAACCCGAATCGCCAGTGCCCACCAGACTGCCTTTGCGCATATCCATGGTCGCCGGCCTCAGATCACAATCAGGTCGGCTTGCAACGCGCCGGCCTGCTTGAGTGCTTCGAGAATGGCCATCAGGTCACCCGGTGCCGCGCCAACCTGGTTTACCGCCCGCACGATCTCGTCGAGGGTGGTGCCCGGGCCGAACTTGAACATCGGCTTGGCTTCCTGCTGGGCGTTGACCCGCGAGCGCGGCACCACAGCGGTCTGGCCATTGGACAACGGGCCCGGCTGGCTGACGATCGGGTCTTCGGTGATGGTCACGGTCAGGCTGCCGTGGGTCACAGCGGCCGGCGAAACCTTCACGTTCTGGCCGATGACGATGGTGCCGGTACGCGAGTTGATGATGACTTTCGCCACCGCCTGACCCGGGTCGACTTCGAGGTTTTCCAGGATCGACAGATAGTCGACGCGCTGGCTCGGATCGAGCGGCGCAGTGACGCGGATCGAACCGCCGTCGATGGCTTGCGCCACGCCAGGGCCGAGCATGTCGTTGATCTTGTCGACGATGCGCTTGGCGGTGGTGAAGTCGGAACGGTTGAGGTTCAGGGTCAGGCTGTTGCCCTGGTTGAAACCGCTCGGCACCGAACGCTCGACCGAGGCACCGCCCGGGATACGACCGGCCGACGGAACGTTGACGGTGATCTTCGAACCGTCGCGCCCTTCGGCATCGAAACCACCGACCACCAGGTTGCCCTGGGCGATGGCGTAGACGTTGCCGTCGATCCCCTTGAGCGGGGTCAGCAACAGGGTGCCGCCGCGCAGGCTCTTGGAGTTACCGATGGAGGACACCGTAATGTCGACCTGCTGACCCGGTTTGGCGAACGCTGGCAGATCGGCACTCACCGACACCGCCGCGACGTTTTTCAACTGCACGTTGCCCGACCCTGGCGGCACCTTGATGCCGAACTGCGAGAGCATGTTGTTGAAGGTCTGCAGGGTGAACGGGGTTTGCGTCGTCTGGTCACCGGTGCCGTTAAGCCCGACCACCAGGCCGTAACCGATCAACTGGTTGGAGCGCACGCCGGAAATGCTGGCGATATCTTTCAGCCGCTCGGCGTGGGCACCAAAGGCTGCGGACATCATGGCCGCCGCCAGCATGAAGCTTTTCAGATTCAACGTAGCCACCTAGAAAGGGAACAGCGGGCTGAGGAAGAAACGGTCGAACCAGCCTGGCTGACTCGCATCGGCAAACGAGCCGGTGCCCGAGTAGGTGATGCGCGCATCGGCGACACGGGTCGACGACACGGTGTTGTCGGTGGCGATGTCATCGGCACGCACCAGACCTGCGATCCGCACCAGCTCGTCGCCGGTGTTGAGGGTCATCCACTTCTCGCCGCGCACAGCGATGATGCCGTTGGGCAGCACGTCGGCCACGGTCACGGTGATCGAGCCGGTCAGGGTGTTGCCCTGCGCGGCCTTGCTGTCGCCCTTGGTCGCACGGTCGCCGCTGTAGCCGACGTCGAGGCTCAGGTCGTTACCGCCCAACGGGTTGTTGGTGGTGCCGCCGCCGCCAAACAGCGAGGTCAGGCCGATGCCGGTCTTGCTGTTCTTGGCCACCTGCGAGTTGGCGTTCTTGCTCGCCTGAGTCTTCTCGTTCAGGGTGATGGTGATGATGTCACCGACCCGGAACGCCTTGCGGTCGCTGTACAGGTTCTGCTCGAAGCCGGCCTGATAGATCGAGCCGTTGTTGGCCGCAGACGGCAATGGCGTGCGCGGCAACACCGGGGCGTAGTAAGGGTCATTGGGCTTGGGCGTCGGTGCGACGCAGCCCGCGAGCGAGACGACCCCACCCAATGCCAGAACAGATACGAAGCGTTTCATGACCCTACCTCACGGTGTTGCTGGCGGCCTCATGGCCGCCCCATAGACTTGATTACAGATTCTGCGTTACGAACGAGAGCATCTGGTCGGCGGTGGAGATCACCTTGGAGTTCATCTCGTAGGCGCGCTGAGTGGTGATCATGTTGACCATCTCTTCAACGGTGCTGACGTTGGAACCTTCCAGGGTGTTCTGCAGCGTGGTACCGAAACCGTTCAGGCCCGGGGTGCCAATTTGCGGCGCGCCGGAAGCAGCGGTTTCCAGGAACAGGTTGTTGCCCACAGCCTGCAGACCGGCCGGGTTGATGAAGTCGGCGGTTTGCAGGTTGCCGATCACCTGAGCGGCCGGGTTGCCAGGCACAGTGATCGACACGGTGCCGTCGGTGCCGACGGTGAAGCTCTGGGCGTTGTTCGGGATGACGATGGCCGGCTCCAGGGCGAAGCCGCTGGCGTTGACGATCTGGCCATTGGAGTCGAGGTGGAAGGTGCCGTCACGGGTGTAGGACGTGGTGCCGTCCGGCTGCAGGATCTGGAAGAAACCGCGACCGTCGATGGCCATGTCCAGCGGCTGCTCGGTGGTTTGCAGGCTGCCGGCGGTGAAGTTTTTCTGCGTGCCGACGATGCGCACACCGGTACCCAGTTGCAGACCCGACGGCAGTTCGCTGTCCTGGGTCGACTGGGCGCCTGGCTGACGCTTGATCTGATACAGCAGGTCCTGGAACTCGGCACGGTCACGTTTGAAACCCGTGGTCGAGACGTTCGCCAGGTTGTTGGAAATGGTGGTCAGGTTGGTGTCCTGGGCGGACAGACCGGTTTTGGCAACCCATAGAGCCGGAAGCATTCGATTCTCCTCGTGCGCCTGTTTTACGGCGCGACGTTCTGATAATTAGCTGATCTGCAAGACCCGAGCCATGGCCTGGTCGTCGTCTTTGGCGGTGTTCATCATCTTGACGTGCAACTCGAACTGCTTGGCCAGGGCCAGCACCGACGTCATTTCTTCCACGGCGTTGACGTTGCTCGACTCAAGGAAACCCGACACCAGTTTGACGTTGGCGTCGGCCGGCGCAGGCTGGCCGTCCTTGGTGTAGATCGAGCCGTCGAGGCCTTTGTTGAGGTTCTTGATGTCCGGGTTGACCAGTTTGATCCGGTCGACTTCCGCCATGACGCGCGGGCCTTCGCCCATCGCACGAATACTGATGGTGCCGTCTTCGCCGACTTCGACTTGCTGCTCTGGCGGCACGGCGATCGGACCGCCATTGCCGAGTACCGGCATGCCGTTGCCGGCGCGCAGTACGCCGAGGGCGTCGATGTTGAGACTGCCGGTGCGCACGTAGCTTTCGCCGCCGTTAGGGTTCTGCACGGCAATAAAGCCGTTGCCGGTCACGGCCACGTCGAGGTCACGACCGGTCTGCACCAGTGAACCTGCGGTGAAATCGGTGGCGGGCCGTTCGCTCATGGCAAACGCACGCGCCGGAAAGCTGTCACCGAACACCGGCATCGAACGCGCCTGCTCCAGGTCGCGCTGAAAACCATTGGTGGAGATGTTCGCCAGGTTGTTGGCATGCGCCTTTTGCGCCAGTGCGTTCTGACTGGCGCCAGTCATTGCCACATAAAGGTACTTGTCCACACTCTTTCCTCTGCATGCCGGACGTTTGCCGCCCACCGCTGTACTGCTGAGCCATAAGCAATTTGCAGACCAACTTTTTTCTGGCGGCCTGCGGCCCGGCAAACAAAGGACTTGAGGGCAAGCGAGGGGAAATTTGAAATGTATCGAAGTCGAAAAACCGGCGGTGTTATGCCGCTTGGCGGCAATCCCGGTTCTCGCTGATGGAAACGGGACCTGTGGCGAGGGAGCTTGCTCCCGCTCGGCTGCGTAGCAGTCGTAAACCCGGCGAATGCGGTATATCTGATTCCACCCTATTGAATGGATTTGGGTTCGCTGCGCAACCCAGCGGGAGCAAGCTCCCTCGCCACAATGGTCAATCGGCTGGATCCTTACCGACTTCATACTCACGCAGCTTATTGGCAATCGTGGTGTGCGAAACCCCCAGCCGCTTGCCCAGTTGCCGACTGCTCGGGTGTTCGGAATAAAGGCGCTCCAGCACCGCTTTCTCGAAGCGCCCGACGATCTCGTCCAAACCGCCCTCCAGCGAAAAATCGCCAAGCGGCTGACGCACGCCATAATCCGGCAAGCGAATATGCTCCGCCTTCACGGTCCCGCCGTCACACAGCGACACCGCCTGAAACAGCACGTTCTCCAGTTGTCGCACGTTGCCCGGCCAGTGATAGTGACTGAGGCGATCCATCGCTGCCGGCGCCAGTTTCGGCAGTGAGCAACCGATCTGGCGGCTGGCCTGATCGAGGAAGTGCTCCACCAGCGGCGTCAAACCGTCGAGGCATTCGCGCAGCGGGGGAATGTGCAGCGACAGCACATTCAAGCGGTGATACAAGTCCTGACGGAACTCACCACGGGCGCACAGCTCGGACAAGTCGACCTGCGTCGCACAGATCACCCGCACATCCAGATACACCTCTTCGTCGCTGCCCACTCGACGGAAGCAGCCGTCCTGTAGAAAGCGCAGCAACTTGACCTGCAAACGCGGGCTCATTTCCCCGACGCCATCGAGAAACAGCGTGCCGCCTGCCGTCAGCTCCAGCAGGCCGAGCTTGCCTTCCGCACGCGCCCCTTCGAACGCACCGGGGCCGTAGCCGAACAGCTCGGTCTCGGCCATCGACTCCGGCAGCCCCGCGCAGTTGAGCGCCATCAACGGCGACTGTCCGCGTGGACTGGCGAGGTGGCAGGCGCGCGCCAGCAACTCTTTCCCGGTGCCGGTTTCGCCTTCGATCAACAGCGGCGCATCCAGAGGTGCCATGCGCCGCGCTTCGCGCACCACCGCCGCCATGACCTTCGAACTCTGGAAGATGCTGTCGAAGCCGCGCAGCTCCTGTTTACGAACGTTATAGATGCGCTCGCCGACGCGGTCGGCGCGGTGCAAGGTCAGTACCGCACCGGCCATGGCTTCGCTGTCGTCGTGTTCCGATTGCAGCGGCGCGATGTCGGCGAGAAAGATGTCGCCCTTGACCTTGACGCGCATGCCGTTGATCCGCGACTTGTTGGCGCGCACCAGTTCCGGCAGGTCGAAATCCTCGGCATAACGCGACAGCGGAATCCCCGGCACCTCGTCCACCCGCACCCCGAGCAACTGCGCCGCGGCGCGGTTGGCGGCAACGATCGAGCCGCCCATGTCGATCGACAGCACCGGGAATTCCAGTGCGCCGAGCAAGGCGTTCAACTCCATGTGCCGGCGCTCGCTGGGCATCAGCCCGACGCGCTTGACGCCAAACACCCCGGCAATCGCCTCGAACTTCGGCCGCAGCGCCTGGAACTGGATGTTGATCAGGTTCGGGCAGTGCAGGTAAATCGCATTGCCATGCTCGCCACCGACCTCGCCGCGCGCGACGTTGATCCCGTACTCCACCAACAGATTGAGGATGTCGCGCAGGATGCCGATGCGGTTCTGGCAGTGGACTTTGATACGCATATAAATGACCCGTGAAGACAGTAATACCTGTAGGAGTGAGCCTGCTCGCGATAGCGGTGGGTCAGTTGATATTGATGCTGACTGATACACCGCTATCGCGAGCAGGCTCACTCCTGCAAGGGAACGGCGCCAGACTTTTCTGTCGAGGGCGCAGATAGTTGTCAAGATTATGTGACAGCCACAACCCTTTTCAAACCTGCAAATCACCGCAAACGCGAGATACCCGCCAAAGCGTAACGATTTTTTTACGAAATCCGCTGATTTTTCCTACAAGGTGCGCCTGCAACCTGCTGCATCCCTCCCTGCTCTGAGGTAAATCTGACCCCATCGCTGGACATAACAAGAACGAATTCCCCTAGCAGGAGAGCAGTATGAAGCAGACGCAATACGTGGCTCGCGAGCCCGATGCGCAAGGTTTTATCGACTACCCCGCCGAAGAACACGCGGTGTGGAACACGCTGATCACCCGCCAGTTGAAAGTGATCGAGGGCCGGGCGTGCCAGGAATACCTGGACGGTATCGAAAAACTCGGTCTGCCCCACGACCGCATCCCGCAACTGGGCGAGATCAACAAGGTGCTCGGCGAAACCACCGGTTGGCAGGTCGCCCGTGTCCCGGCGCTGATTCCGTTCCAGACCTTCTTCGAATTGCTCGCCAGCAAACAGTTTCCGGTCGCCACCTTCATTCGTACCCGCGAAGAGCTGGACTACCTGCAAGAGCCGGACATTTTCCACGAGATCTTCGGCCACTGCCCGCTGCTGACCAACCCGTGGTTCGCCGAATTCACGCACACCTATGGCAAGCTCGGCCTGCAGGCCACCAAGGAAGAGCGCGTGTACCTGGCGCGCCTGTACTGGATGACCATCGAGTTCGGCCTGGTCGACACCCCGCAAGGCCAACGCATCTACGGCGGCGGCATCCTGTCCTCGCCCAAAGAAACCGTTTACTCGCTGTCGGACGAGCCTGAGCATCAGGCCTTCGATCCGCTGGAAGCCATGCGCACGCCGTATCGCATCGACATCCTGCAGCCGCTGTACTTTGTCCTGCCCAACCTCAAGCGCCTGTTCGACCTGGCCCACGAAGACATCATGGGCATGGTCAAGCAAGGCATGCAGCTGGGGTTGCACGCACCCAAGTTTCCGCCAAAACCGAAAGCCGCGTGATCCGCGACTTTTGCTGACAATTGAGTCTGTCAGTCGCCGTCACTTTGGTTTAGCGTGACGGCATTGACGGCCCGATCGCTTCTATAAAAAAAACACACTCGATTTCAGGAATCACACCATGTCCACTTTGAACCAAGCCCACTGCGAAGCCTGCCGTGCCGATGCGCCACAAGTCAGCGACGAAGAGCTGCCGATCCTGATCAAGCAGATCCCTGACTGGAACATCGAAGTACGCGACAGCATCATGCAGCTGGAGAAAGTCTTCCTGTTCAAGAACTTCAAACACGCTCTGGCATTCACCAACGCCGTCGGCGAAATCTCCGAGGCCGAAGGTCACCACCCGGGCCTGCTGACCGAGTGGGGCAAAGTCACCGTGACCTGGTGGAGCCACTCGATCAAGGGCCTGCACCGCAACGACTTCATCATGGCCGCGCGCACTGACGAAGTGGCCAAGACCGCAGAAGGACGCAAGTAATGCACTTCGACGCCATCGGCCGGGTACCCGGCGACCCGATCCTCGGTTTGATGGAGGCCTATGCGCAGGACAACAACCCGCGCAAGTTCGACCTCGGCGTTGGCGTCTACAAGGATGCCCAAGGCCTGACGCCGATCCCCGAAGCGGTGAAAATCGCCGAGGCGCGACTGGTCGAAAGCCAGGACACCAAGACCTACATCGGAGGTCACGGCAACCCGCTGTTCGGCAAGGTCATCAATGAGCTGGTGCTCGGCGCCGACTCGAAGCTGATCGCCGAACAGCGTGCCGGCGCCACCCAGACGCCGGGCGGCACGGGCGCCCTGCGTCTGGCCGCTGACTTCATCGCCCAATGCCTGCCGGGCAAGGGCGTGTGGCTGAGCAACCCGACCTGGCCGATCCATGAAACGATCTTCGCTGCGGCCGGGGTCAAGGTCAGTCACTACCCGTATGTGGGCAGCGACAACCGACTCGACGTCGATGCCATGCTCGCCGTGCTCAACGACGTGCCGAAAGGCGATGTGGTGCTGCTGCATGCGTGCTGCCACAACCCGACCGGCTTCGACCTGAATCATGACGACTGGCAACGTGTGCTGGACGTGGTGCGCCGCCGTGACCTGCTGCCACTGATCGACTTTGCCTACCAGGGCTTTGGCGACGGGATGGAAGAGGACGCATGGTCGACCCGACTGTTCGCCGCCGAGGTGCCTGAGCTGCTGATCACCAGCTCCTGCTCGAAAAACTTCGGCCTGTACCGCGACCGCACCGGCGCGCTGATCGTCTGCGCGAAAACCGCCGACAAGCTGATCGACATCCGCAGCCAACTGGCCAACATCGCCCGCAACCTGTGGTCGACCCCACCGGATCACGGCGCGGCAGTGGTCGCGACCATCCTCGCCGACCCGGAGCTGAAAGCTCGCTGGGCCGACGAAGTGGAAGCCATGCGCTTGCGCATCGCCCAGTTGCGCAGCGGCCTGGTCGAAGCGCTGGAGCCGCACGGTTTGCGCGAACGCTTTGCGCACATTGGCGTGCAACGCGGGATGTTCTCCTACACCGGCCTCTCGCCGGAGCAGGTAAAACAGCTGCGTGAGCATTACAGCGTGTACATGGTCAGCTCGGGCCGGGCCAACGTCGCCGGCATCGACGCCACGCGTCTGGCGCTGCTGGCCGAAGCCATCGCCAGCGTCAGCAAATAGTCCAGGCACCGCAATACTCCCGTAGGAGCTGCCGAAGGCTGCGATCTTTTGATCTTGTTTTTTACAAGCAAAGTCAAAAGATCGCAGCCTTCGGCAGCTCCTACATGTGTTTTGCGCTGACCTTAGGTTTGATCGTCTGGACCTCCCCTGCGGCCATCTGTCGCATTAATTTGAATTAAAAGTCTGATTGTCATTTTTCCTGCTGTATCCTGCGCAGGCTTTCAAGAAGCGCGGATCTACCAGATCTATCAACAGACTTAGCGAGGAGCGCAACCATGCACGAGATTCCTAATCTCCCCTTCCCAAGCCTGCACGTACCTGAGCAGACGACCACGCAACAAGCCGGTGCGGGGCAGCCCGAGCCGAAAGAAGCCGTTGAGAGCCGCCAGGCCGACAGCGAAGAGTAAAACCCCGCCGTACAGACCGTGTGGAAAGCGCTAAGATGCGCTTTCCACACTGCCTGAAACCCGAGCCCGCCATGACCGACGAATTCTCTGAAAGCCAAGCCGCCGTCCTGATCGGTGCCACCGAGAAAATGATCGAGATCTGGAACCGCCTCTCCCCGGAAAAACAGGCCGCCCTGCTCGCCCGTTTCGGCAGCGAAGAAAACGCCCTCGCCGCCCTCGTCACCACGCAACTGGTCGCCCCGGCCAAACCCTGATTCCACCACCCGGCAAATAGTTTTACTTTTCCCCGCCCCTGACGCATTCGCGCCGGTATCATAAGCAGCCTATCTAATCCTGCTTTGCCGTGGATCGTGTCCCATGTCGCCCTCTATGTCACAACCCCAGCGTCCCCTGGCGGTCACGCTGCAAGTCGTTTCCATCGTCCTCTTCACCTTCATCGGCTACCTGAACATCGGCATCCCGCTCGCGGTGCTGCCGGGCTATGTCCACAGTGACCTGGGCTTCGGCGCGGTGATCGCCGGGCTGGTGATCAGCGTGCAATACCTCGCCACCCTGCTCAGCCGCCCGTACGCCGGCAAGATCATCGACAATCAGGGCAGCAAACGCGCGGTGATGATCGGTCTGGCCGGTTGTGGCTTGAGCGGTGTGTTCATGCTGATTTCGGCCTGGACTCCGAATCTGCCGATGCTCAGCCTGATCAGCCTGTTGATCGGCCGTCTGGTGCTGGGCAGCGCGGAAAGCCTGGTGGGCTCCGGCTCGATCGGCTGGGGCATCGGCCGGGTCGGTGCGGCGAACACCGCCAAAGTGATCTCCTGGAACGGCATCGCCAGTTACGGTGCGCTGGCGGTTGGCGCGCCGTTCGGGGTGTGGCTGGTCGGCCAGTTGGGGCTGTGGAGCATGGGCGTCAGCATCATCCTGCTGGCGGCCTTGGGGCTGTTATTGGCGTGGCCGAAGACCGCCGCACCGATTGTCGCCGGCGAACGCCTGCCGTTCATGCATGTGCTCGGCAAGGTCTTTCCGCACGGTTGCGGTCTGGCGCTGGGCTCGATCGGTTTCGGTACCATCGCCACCTTCATCACCCTGTATTACGCCACCCGGCATTGGGACAACGCCGTGCTGTGCCTGAGCCTGTTCGGCGCCAGCTTCATCGGTGCTCGATTGTTGTTCGGCAACCTGATCAACCGCCTCGGCGGCTTCCGCGTGGCGATTGCCTGCCTGTCGGTGGAAACCCTCGGCCTGCTGCTGTTGTGGCTGGCGCCGGACGCACATTGGGCGCTGGCCGGTGCGGCGTTGAGTGGCTTTGGCTTCTCGCTGGTGTTCCCGGCGCTGGGCGTGGAAGCGGTGAACCTGGTGCCGGCCTCCAGCCGGGGTGCAGCGGTCGGCGCGTATTCGTTGTTCATCGACTTGTCGCTGGGGATCACCGGGCCATTGGCCGGGGCGATTGCCGCCGGCTTCGGTTTTGCCTCGATCTTCCTGTTCGCCGCCCTCGCCTCGCTCAGCGGACTGGCGCTGAGCGTGTACCTGTACAAGCACACGGCGAAGTACCGCGAAGACTAGAAATCCACCTTGCCGCGGCCGGCCTTGATGCTGCCGCGCTTGGTTTTCGATTCAAGCCGGCGCTTCTTCGAGCCGAGGGTCGGCTTGGTCGGGCGGCGTTTCTTTTCAACCTTGATGGCGCTGAGGATCAGCTCGACCAGACGCTCCAGCGCATCGGCGCGATTGGCTTCTTGCGTGCGGTATTGCTGGGCCTTGAGGATCAACACGCCATCGCTGGTGATGCGGCTGTCACGCAGCGCCAGCAGCCGCTCCTTGTAGAACTCGGGCAAGGACGAGGCCGGAATGTCGAAGCGCAGGTGCACGGCGCTGGAGACCTTGTTGACGTTCTGCCCCCCGGCGCCTTGCGCACGGATAGCCGTCAGTTCGATCTCGGCATCCGGCAGATGCACGTTGTTGGAAATCACCAGCATGGAAAAGCGTCCGTATTCAGAGGGCACAGGATACCGCGAAACTGCCTGAGCCTCCCGAAGAACCCCCTCTAGGAGTGAGCCTGCTCGCGATAGCGGAGTGTCAGTCGACGAATATTTACCTGACTACCGCTATCGCGAGCAGGCTCACTCCTACAAGGGAATGGATGAACCCCAGAAACGACAAACCCGGCACATTGGCCGGGTTTGTCGTTTTTGCGTCAGCGCTTACTTCGAAGCACTCGCTGCGTGCAGCGCCTGCTGCGCCCCGCGCTTGTTCTTGATCACGTAGCAGACCCACATGAACACGACCCACACCGGAATCGCGTACACCGAGATCTGGATGCCCGGAATCAGCAGCATCACGCCAAGGATGAACGCGACGAACGCCAGGCAGACGTAGTTGCCGTACGGGTACCACAGCGCCTTGAACAGTGGCGTCTGCCCGGTCTTGTTCATGTGCTGGCGGAACTTGAAGTGCGAGAAGCTGATCATTGCCCAGTTGATCACCAGCGTTGCCACTACCAGCGACATCAACAGTTCCAGCGCTTGCTGCGGGATCAGGTAGTTAAGCAACACCGCCACCAGCGTGACCGCCGCCGACGCCAGGATCGAACGCACCGGCACGCCGCGCTTGTCGATCTTCGCCAAACCTTTCGGTGCATCGCCCTGCTCGGCCATGCCCAGCAGCATGCGGCTGTTGCAGTAGGTGCCGCTGTTGTACACCGACAGCGCCGCGGTCAACACCACGAAGTTGAGGATGTGCGCGGCAGTGTTGCTGCCGAGCATCGAGAACACCTGCACGAACGGGCTGCCGCTGTACGAATCGCCGGACGCATTGAGGGTGGCGAGCAGGCTGTCCCATGGGGTCAGCGACAGCAGGATCACCAGCGCGCCGATGTAGAAAATCAGGATCCGGTAGATCACCTGGTTGATCGCTTTCGGGATCACGGTCTTTGGCTTGTCGGCTTCGGCTGCGGTGAAACCGAGCATTTCCAGACCGCCGAAGGAGAACATGATGATCGCCATCGCCATCACCAGACCGCTGACGCCGTTGGGGAAGAATCCACCGTGGGACCACAGGTTGCTGACCGAGGCCTGCGGGCCGCCATGGCCGCTGACCAGCAAGTAGCTGCCCAGCGCGATCATGCCGACGATCGCCACGACCTTGATGATCGCGAACCAGAATTCGGCTTCACCGAAGACTTTGACGTTGGCCAGGTTGATAGCGTTGATCAGCACGAAGAAGGCGGCGGCGGTGACCCAGGTCGGGATGTCCGGCGCCCAGTAGTGGATGTACTTGCCGACCGCCGTCAGCTCCGACATGCCCACCAGAATGTACAGAATCCAGCAGTTCCAGCCCGACAGGAAACCGGCGAAGCCGCCCCAGTACTTGTGCGCGAAATGGCTGAAGGAACCGGCCACCGGCTCTTCGACGATCATCTCGCCGAGCTGGCGCATGATCATGAAGGCGATGAAGCCGCAGATGGCGTAGCCGAGGATCATCGACGGGCCGGCGGATTTCAGGACCCCGGCCGAACCCAGGAACAATCCGGTACCGATCGCGCCACCGAGGGCGATCAGTTGAATGTGGCGATTTTTCAGGCCGCGTTTCAGCTCGCCTGATTGCGAGTTTTGTCCACTCATGAAAAAGGTCTCACGCAAGGTTTGATGATGTTCAGTAGACGTTGCTGCAAGGTTGCGATTTCAGGCAGCCCCGATCAAACCCCAGCGCAGGCACCAGGAGTTCAGCTTAATTACAACGGTCATGCGTCACCTGTTTGTTTTTATCTGTGACGAAATCGAACCCGACACGCTTGTGGCGCGGCGGAGTGAACAAGGCGGATGGCCTTGAGGTTTGCGCGATTACGCAGAGGGTCACAGTTAAAACGCGGCGCATTGTACACCGCTAACCCCCTGCTGCCAGACCCCGCTGGATCAGCGTGGCGCTTGCCGGGATTGCGTGGGTCCGCCTCGAGATGTTCGGGCGGCTGCAAAAATTGAGTCAGGCCTTTGCAGGCCATCGACGGGGACGAGCGAAAAACCGTCCCACGGAGAGAAGTGAAGATCGATCACGGCGTTCATTGCGCCTCCTTCTTGTTATGCACCTGCACGGCAGGCATGAGGCGCATCTCACCCTGCAAACGGTGCTGAAACAAGCGCGCCAGAGCCTTGCGTGATGCCTTTGCGGCCTGGCTTCGGCAGGTTTTCCTTACAGCGTCGGCAAGGAGGTAAATCCACTGGGCTTTACCGGGCTTTTCGTAAACTTTTCTTTACGATGCGTAACGCAGATTTTCCATTTCGGAAATTTCTGTAAGACGTCTGCAAATTGACGGTAGCAAGCTAGCTAATGAAATTGGCCGCTTAGTTTTTTGTTTTCAAATGAGAAAATCGGCGTTTAAAAACAGAATAAAAAGTTTATTTAAATTTTAAATAAATAATTTTTTGCATTACAAAACACCGTGAACTAGGTTCTTCACGTCTTGCCGGCCACCTCGACCGGCCAGTCAAAACCGTGAAAGTCATCTAGGAGATCGACCATGCAAGCACTGGAAAAAGACTTGGATACCGAACTGCAACTGGACGAATGGTTTGAAGCACCGACCCATGAGGCCGCCGTGGAAATGATGCAAGCCGACGCGGTCGTTCCGTTCGGCACGGCGATGTGGCCACTGTAAGACATCCCCAGGCAGGCGCGAACCGGCCGGTCGTGCCTGCCGCTTTCTTCACGGTCAGTCAGGGAGGACACATGGATAAGCCCCGCGCGATCTCGCATTTCCTTTACTACCTCGAACATCACCCTGCCCTTGCCGGCCTTGAGTCCGCCAGGGTATTGCTCGGCCACACCGCCGATTACGAAGCCCTGACCGGCGCCATCGCCGAACAAGCCGGCGATCATCCGCGCTTCAGCTTCAGCGCCCGACGCCTGGACCTGGAAAGCACCGCAGCGCTGACCACGGCGATTGCCGACAGCGATCTGTACATTTTCTTCTACGACTCTTCCACCCTGCCCAACCCGCGCCCCGACGGCCCGGAATTTGTCCGTGCGCTACAAGGCGTGATGGCGGAAAACTGGAAGAAGTCGCTGCTGTTCAAAGATTACGGCGACTACTTCTACGACACCTTCAGCGTCACCCCGCAGCGTATCGCCGGGCTCAACAGCCACTTGATCCAGCGCATGTCCCAGGCGACGACGCTGAGTTTCAAGGACGAACACGGTTCCTGGTTCGAAACGCCGCTGAGCAGCATCAAGAAGTGGACCGACATCAACGGCGTCGGCAACTTCGACCTGGCCCCCGGCGAAATCGCCACCCACAGCGAAGCCATCAACGGCCATGTGAAATTCAAGGGCACCTTCCTCAGCACCATCCCCTTTGCGCGCAAGTACGGCGTGCTCGAATCGCCGCTGGAACTGTGGATCGAGAACTCGACCATCAGCCGCATCGCCACCGACGTGCCGGGGCTGGAGCATGATTTCAACAAGTACCTGGATGCCAACCCGTCGAACCGGCGCATCGAAGAACTGGGCATTGGCACCAACGAAGGGGTGAAGGATCTGTATGCGCGCAATGCCGGCTTCGAAGAACGGCACTGTGGTCTGCACCTGGGCCTCGGCGGTGGGGCCAAGGGCAGTCATCACCTGGACCTGATTTTTTCGGGCGGGGTGTTGGCGCTGGACGACAAGCCGGTGTTTGATGGGCGCTTTGTGTTCTAAATTGAAGTATTTGGGTTGAGGCCACCGACGTCATCGCGAGCAGGCTCACTCCTACAGGGGAACGCATTTCAACTTGTAGGAGTGAGCCTGCTCGCGATAGCGATCTCTCAGGCAACACAGCTCTTCGCCAGACGAAAAAAAACGCCAACCCTGCGGTTGGCGTTTTTTTGCTTTAGCTTGAAGCTTGCCGCTCAAAGCTTACAGCTGCTTCACTCAGGCTTCTTGCGACCGAAACCCGGACGCTGACCGGAACCGGCCGGCGCGCCACGGCGCTTGCCCGATGGCTTGTCACCGTCGACCAGTTTGATCCCCGGACGTTTCGGCGCCGGTTTGGCCGGACGCTTGTTGGTGGTGTCCGCAGGACGATCCGCCACTGGCGTACCGCGACCAGCAGGTGCACCACGTTCGCCACGCTCGGTGCGACCGTTAGCCGGACGCGGTGCGCGCTCGCCGTCACGGGCAACAGGCTTGCGAGCCGGACGCTCGCCTTCGATCTGCGGCTCGCGGCCTGGACGTGGGCCGGTCGGCGCGCCAGCGGCTGGACGCAGCGTGCGCACGCGCTCGGTCTTGGCCATCGGCCGCGACGATTTACGCTGCATACGCTCCAGCTTGTCCTTGCTCTTGGCATTCAGTTGCGGCATCGCCACCGGCGTCAGGCCGACTTCGGCGCTCAACACGTCGACTTCGTACTGACTCATTTCGCGCCAGCGGCCCATCGGCAGGTCGGAGTTGAGGAACACCGGACCGAAACGCACGCGCTTCAGACGGCTGACCACCAGACCCTGAGATTCCCAGAGGCGACGTACCTCACGGTTACGGCCTTCCATCACCACGCAGTGGTACCAGTGGTTGAAGCCTTCGCCGCCCGGTGCCTGCTGAATGTCGGTGAAACGCGCAGGGCCGTCTTCCAGCACCACGCCCGCCTTCAGGCGCTCGATCATTTCGTCGTCGACTTCACCGCGTACGCGCACGGCGTATTCACGGTCCATCTCGTAGGACGGGTGCATCAGGCGGTTGGCCAGTTCACCGTCGGTGGTGAACATCAGCAGACCGGTGGTGTTGATGTCGAGACGACCGATGTTGATCCAGCGACCTTCTTTCGGACGCGGCAGCTTGTCGAACACGGTCGGACGGCCTTCCGGGTCGTCACGGGTGCAGATCTCGCCATCGGGTTTGTTGTACATGATCACGCGGCGGACCGATTCGGCAGCCTCTTCGCGCTTGATCACCTTGCCATCGATGGTGATGGCGTCGTGCATGTCGACGCGCAGGCCGAGGGTGGCGTCTTTGCCATTGACCTTGATCCGGCCCTGGCTTATCCAGGCTTCGACGTCACGGCGCGAGCCGACGCCGATACGGGCGAGGACTTTCTGCAGCTTTTCGCCTGCTGGGCCGATTTCCTGGTCGTCTTTCTGATTGATGTCACTCATCTGGGCACCTCCCGGTGTGGTCTGTTCAGGCGGCGCCTGAAGCATTGAAATCTGGTTTTCGGGCGAAGGGATCGCCGAAGGGTCGCGAATCATACGCGGATGTGCGCCGTCGCGCATCAGAGACTAGCTGATCGACGGACAGTTATTTCTTTTTCCGCCGACCGGCACCACCGAGTTTGATCAGGCGCAGCGCGGCTTCCGCCAGCACCGTGCGCTTGTCGTCCTTGTCGAGTTTCTTCCAGGCGCGGATCTCGCGCTTGCTGCGGCCACAGCCGAGGCAGATGTCGTCGGTAAATTTGCAGAGGCTGATGCAGGGGTCTTTTGTCGAACTCATCAGCATCTCCTGGCTGAACGTAGATCCAAATGTGGGAGCGAGCCTGCTCGCGAAAGGGATCTTTCAGACGAAATCATCGTTGTCTGACACACCGAAACCCGTGGCGAGGGAGCTTGTCGGATCGCCGCACCGTCCCGCTGTGTCGCGAGGCGGCCCCAAAAGAGGGACTGCTACGCAGCCCAGCGGGAGCAAGCTCCCTCGCCACAGTCACAGTGTCGGGCTTAAGTGAACAGCATTACTTGTAGGAGTGAGCCTGCTCGCGATAGCGGTGTGTCAGTCGACATCTTATTGACAGATACACCGCTATCGCGAGCAGGCTCACTCCTACAGTGGGATAGCGGTGCTTCCAAGATCGGCTCAGTCTTCGAATTCGCGGCGTTCGGCCTCGATCGCTTCAGCCAGCGCGCGGGCTTCGGCTTCTTCTTCGCTCAGCTCGGGTTCTGGCGCCGGTTGCTCGAGAGCGGCGACGGCGGCCAACAGCTTTTCACGGGCTTCGGCAACACCAAGAATGTCCTCTTCCGGTTCGGCTTCGGGCTCGGCCTCAAGTTCAACTTCAATCACCGGTTCGGCGGTCTCAACGATCTCGGCTTCAGGCTCAGTCGTCGACGCTTCGCCATCAGCGGCATCCCGCAACAAATCATCGAAGTCGGTCTTGATCCCCTCCTCCATGCTGTCCAGCTCCAGCAGCAAGCTGTGGAAACTGGTTTCTTCCTTCGGCTCTTCCGGTTCGGCACTGGCGTCGGCCAGTTCTTGCAGGCCGGCGGGCACTGGCGCGTCGTCGAAATCGAGCACCGGCTCGGTTTCCATTTCGCGCAGTTCGGCCAGCGGCGGCAGGTCTTCGAGGTTCTTCAGGTTGAAGTGATCGAGAAACGCCTTGGTAGTGGCGAACATCGCCGGTTTGCCCGGCACATCGCGGTAACCGACGATGCGAATCCACTCGCGCTCGATCAGCGTCTTGACGATGTTGGTGTTGACCGCCACGCCCCGCACGTCTTCGATCTCGCCCCGGGTGATCGGCTGGCGGTAGGCGATCAGCGCCATGGTTTCCAGCAGCGCACGGGAATAGCGTTGCGGGCGTTCTTCCCACAAACGTCCGACCCACGGCGAAAACTGCTCGCGGATCTGCAAGCGATAGCCGGAGGCGACTTCCTTGAGTTCGAACGCGCGGCCCTCGCAGGACTTGGCCAGCAGGCTCAGGGCTTTCTTGAAGACTGGCGGTTCGGGCCGTTCGCCCTCTTCGAACAGTTCGTAGAGGCGTTCAAGCGATTGCGGCTTTCCCGAGGCCAACAGAAAGGCTTCAAGCAGGGGCGCCAGCTCGCGGGGTTCAGTCAGGTTCATGTTTCGACTCGTTATTCGGCTCGGGCTCGCACGTGGATCGCGGCGAACGGCTCATTCTGCACCAGCTCGACCAAGGATTCCTTGACCAGTTCAAGGATCGCCATAAAGGTCACCACCACGCCGAGGCGGCCTTCCTCGGCAGTGAACAGCTCGACGAACGGCACAAAGCCGCCGCCCTTGAGCCGTTCCAGCACATCGCTCATGCGCTCGCGGGTCGACAGCGCCTCGCGGCTGACCTGATGGCTCTCGAACATGTCGCCACGGCGCAGCACCTCGGCCATGGACATCAAAATCTCTTCCAGCGCGACATCCGGCAGCAGCTTGCGTGCACGGGCCTCCGGGGCGTCAAGCTTGGGCACCACCACGTCACGGCCAACCCGGCTCAGGCCGTCGATGCCCTCGGCAGCGGCCTTGAAGCGCTCGTATTCCTGCAAGCGGCGGATCAGTTCGGCGCGCGGGTCGTCCTCTTCCTCCTCGACCGTCTCGGCTCGAGGCAGAAGCATGCGCGACTTGATCTCGGCGAGCATCGCGGCCATCACCAGGTACTCGGCGGCCAGTTCCAGGCGCACCGACTGCATCAACTCGACATAGCCCATGTACTGGCGGGTGATTTCCGCCACGGGGATGTCGAGGATGTTGATGTTCTGTTTACGGATCAGGTACAGCAGCAGGTCGAGCGGGCCTTCAAAGGCTTCGAGAAAGACTTCCAGCGCATCCGGCGGGATGTACAGGTCCAGCGGCATTTCCGTGACCGCCTGGCCATAGACCATGGCAAACGGCAGTTCCTGCTGGGCGCCGGCCTGGGGATCGACAACGGTTTCCACTGCGGACATTCAGGCCTCGACCATGAACGGCGCGGGGTCGCCGCAACCGACGCGGATCACTTCCGGGTCGTCGCCGGTCAGGTCGATCACGGTAGACGCCTTGATCCCGCCGAAACCGCCGTCGATGATCAGATCCACCTGATGTTCAAGCAATTGACGCATTTCGTACGGATCGCTCAGCGGGTCTTCGTCGCCGGGCATGATCAGGGTCACGCTCATCAGCGGCTCGCCGAGTTCGGCCAGCAAGGCCAGGGCAATCGGATGGCTCGGCACCCGCAGGCCGATGGTGCGCTTCTTCGAATGCAGCAGCAGGCGCGGCACTTCGCGGGTGGCGTTGAGAATAAAGGTGTAAGGCCCCGGCAGATGGGCCTTGAGAATGCGGAAGGTGCCGGTGTCGATCTTGGCGTAGTTGCCCAGTTGCGACAGGTCGCTGCAGATCAGCGCAAAGTTGTGCTTCTCGTCGAGCTGACGCAGGCGTCGCACGCGCTCAATCGCGGTCTTGTCACCGATCTGGCAACCAATCGCGTACGAAGAGTCCGTGGGATAAATCACCACCCCGCCCTTGCGGATGATCTCGACCGCCTGTTTGATCAGGCGCGCTTGCGGGTTTTCCGGATGAATCTGGAAAAATTGACTCACATTCTCTACCTGTTCAGACGGCGGCAATAACTGTGTCATGTTTGAACCGACACCACAGGGGTGGAAGGTCCTCGGGAACCGGCCGGTACTGGCCAATCTCGGACCAGCCTCCAGGGCCATGGAAATCACTGCCGGCGCTGACCAGCAGACCGAACTCACGGGCAAGGATTGCCAGGCTGCCCACCTGTTCTGCGGGCTGAAAGCCATTGACCACTTCAATCGCATGCCCGCCCGCTTGAATATAGTCGGCAATCAGCTTTCGGCGCTTGCTGCGGGTGAAATCGTAGTGCCATGGATGCGCCAGGCTGACCCAGGCACCGGCGGCGCGCAGGGTCTCGACGGTTTCTTCCAGGGTCGGCCAGTGCTGCTTGACGTCACCCAGCTTGCCGGCGCCGAGCCATTTGCGGAATGCTTCGGCGCGATCCTTTACAAAACCTTCACGCACCATCCAGTCAGCGAAATGCGGACGGGCCGGGGCGTTGCCGCTGTCGCCCAGCTCCTGCTGGATCTGCCGGGCGCCGTCGAGGGCACCAGGCATGCCCTTGAGGGCGAGCTTGCGGCTTATTTCTTCGGACCGCAGCCAGCGGCCATCGTGCAATCTGGCGATGGCTTCGACCAAAGGCGCCGCGTTAACGTCGAAACCGTAGCCCAGCACGTGAATGGTCGCGCCGCCCCAGGTGCAGGACAGTTCAACGCCATTGACCAGTTGCATGCCCAATTCGTTGGCGGCGCTGCGTGCTTCGGCGAGGCCTTCGAGGGTGTCATGGTCGGTCAACGCCAGGACTTGCACGCCGTTCTCGAACGCACGCGCAACCAGAACCGCAGGCGCCAGGGCGCCATCGGAGGCCGTGCTGTGGCAGTGCAAATCAACATTCACGGGGAGTTGTAACCTCAAATCAGCTGGCGCTATCGCGCGCCCATATGTTTGTTATTATGCCGCCACATCCAGCTTCTGGCTCTCACTGTGAAACAATTCATCGATTTCATCCCGCTTCTGCTGTTTTTCATCGTTTACAAACTTGATCCGCGGGTCGTCGACCTGGCCGGCCACGAGGTCACCGTAGGCGGTATCTACAGCGCCACCGCGATGCTGATCATCAGCTCCCTGGTGGTCTACGGCGCGTTGTTCATCAAACAGCGCAAGCTGGAAAAGAGCCAATGGCTGACCCTGATCGCCTGCCTGGTATTCGGCAGCCTGACCCTCGCGTTCCACAGCGAGACATTCCTGAAATGGAAAGCCCCGGTGGTCAACTGGCTGTTCGCCCTGGCCTTCATCGGCAGCCACTTCATCGGTGACCGCCTGCTGATCAAACGCATCATGGGCCACGCGCTGACCCTGCCGGATCCGGTGTGGACCCGCCTGAACATCGCCTGGATCGTCTTCTTCCTGTTCTGCGGAGCCGCCAACCTGTTCGTGGCGTTCACCTTCCAGAGCATCTGGGTCGACTTCAAGGTATTCGGCAGCCTGGGCATGACCGTGCTGTTCCTGGTCGGCCAGGGCATCTACCTGTCCCGTCACCTGCACGACGCCGATACCACAACACCAAAAACCGAGGACTGACATGCTCTACGCAATCATTGCCACCGACGTTGCCAACTCGCTCGAAGCCCGCCTCGCCGCGCGCCCGGCCCACCTCGAACGCCTGCAAGTGCTCAAGGGCGAAGGCCGCATCGTGCTGGCCGGTCCGCACCCGGCGGTCGACAGCAATGATCCTGGCGCTGCGGGTTTCACCGGCAGCCTGATCGTCGCCGAATTCGACTCGCTGAGCGCTGCGCAAGCATGGGCCGATGCTGATCCGTACATCGCCGCCGGTGTCTACGCCAACGTGGTCGTCAAGCCGTTCAAGCAAGTCCTGCCTTAAAAGAGGCAACCCTGTGGCGAGGGAGCTTGCTCCCGCTGGACTGCGAAGCAGTCCCATTGCCTATGAGCTGGACCGGGGGGGCGCTTCGCGCCTCAGCGGGACCAAGCTCCCTCGCCACAATGACTCCCTGAGCTCAATTTTTTCAGCTCACCACTCTCGACATTGCCTCTGGCACTGAACCTTCCTGATTCTCACCGCTCTCAATCGCTCATTATTCTCGTTTGCCTGCCGACAACCTGCCCAATATCCATTTGCTAGCAGGAATCGCAATGCGCAAAGGTCCGTTGTGTCTGATGTGGGTCACGTTGTTGATCATGACGCCCGCCCATGGTGAGGAAACCACCGAAAGCGGCAGTTCCACGCCATTGTCGTTAAGTGCCGGCAGCCAGATTACCGAGTTGCAGCAGCGCCTCAAGGCCAGCGAGCAGCAGCGGGAAGAACTGAACAAACAACTGCAAAATGCCGACAACACCCGCGAAAGCGCCCAGCTCGCCCGGTTGCGCCAGGAGAACCAACGCCTGAAGCTGCAACTCAAGGAAGCCCAGGCCAGCCCGTTGCCGCGGCTGTTGACCGAACAGCAGCAATGGTTCGTCACGGGCGCCGGGGTAGCGCTATTGGCGCTGCTGTGCGGTATCTTTGCCAGTGGAGCAAGCCGAAAACGTCGGCAATGGCTAAATTGAGTGAGTCATGAGCGAGCTGTTACTGATTGATGATGACCAGGAGTTGTGCGAACTCCTGAGTAGCTGGCTGAGCCAGGAAGGCTTCCAGGTGCGCGCCTGCCACGATGGTCAGAGTGCACGCAAAGCCCTGGCCGAATCGGCTCCGGCGGCGGTGGTCCTGGACGTGATGCTGCCCGACGGCAGCGGTCTGGAGCTGCTCAAGCAATTGCGCAACGATCACGCCGATCTGCCGGTGCTGATGCTTTCGGCCCGGGGCGAACCGCTGGACCGCATTCTTGGTCTGGAGCTGGGGGCTGACGATTACCTGGCCAAGCCCTGCGATCCGCGTGAGCTCACCGCCCGCCTGCGCGCCGTGCTGCGTCGCAGTCACCCGGCTGCGGTGTCGACCCAGCTCGAGCTGGGCGACCTGAGTTTCAGCCCGATGCGCGGCGTGGTCAGCATCGACGAGAAAGAACTGACCCTCACCGTGTCCGAAAGCCGTTTGCTCGAAGCCCTGCTCAAGCAGCCCGGCGAGCCGCTGGACAAACAGGAACTGGCGCAACTGGCCCTCGGCCGCAAGCTGACCCTGTACGACCGCAGCCTCGACATGCACGTCAGCAACCTGCGCAAGAAGATCGGCCCGCACCCCGACGGCCGCCCGCGCATCGTCGCCCTGCGCAGCCGTGGTTACTACTACAGCCTGTAAATACCCATCTGTGGCGAGGGAGCTTGCTCCCGCCGGGTTGCGAAGCGACCCCGTCTTTATAGAAAAAGCCGAGGACTGCTGCGCAGTCCAGCGGGAGCAAGCTCCCTCGCCACAGAGGTTTGTAAGGCTGGAGACAAAGCGTCTTTACCCAAGCTTTACGCAGCGCTGACCGCCGCTGACCTTGATCTCCGTAATCTGTACTCATCCGGAACGTACCGGGAACGAGACAAGGAGATACACCATGCGCAAGACTCTTATCGCTCTGATGTTCGCTGCCGCTCTGCCAACCGTCGCCATGGCCATGCCACAAGATGGCGGCCCGATGGGTGGTCCGCTCGACGGCCCACGCCACGGCGGTCAGATGCACGGCGAGCACGGCAAAGGCCCGTACAGCCAACTCGACCTGTCCCGCGAACAGCGCGATCAGATCCGCAAGATCATGGGCGAGCAGATGCACGAGCGTCGTCAGGTGGTCGAGAAGTACCTGGAAAAACTCTCGCCGGCTGACCAGAAAGCCATGAAGGACGAGATGGCGGCCAACCACAAGAAAGCCGAAGCCGATGTACGCAACCTGCTGAAACCGGATCAACAGAAGAAATTCGACGAGATCCAGAAGAAACAGGCTGAACGCCGCGCCGAATGGGCCGAGTTCAAAGCGTGGAAGGCGCAACAGCCGCAAAAAGCGCAATAATGTGTTAACCACAGGCCCGACGGCTGACACCGTCGGGCCTGTTTTCACCGATCCACATGTAGGAGTGAGCCTGCTCGCGATAGCGTTGTGTCAGTCAGCAGTTTTTTGTCTGACCCACCGCTATCGCGAGCAGGCTCACTCCTACAGGGTTATGCATTGTTCTGAGGACTTTCTGTGCGTTCATTGTTCTGGCGTATTCTCGCGAGCTTCTGGCTGGCCATCGCTCTGGTGGCCGGGCTGTCCATTCTGCTTGGGCACATGCTCAATCAGGACGCGTGGATCCTCAGCCGTCATCCGGGCCTCAACACCCTGGCCGCCGAGTGGACGCAAACCTACGAAGCCCAGGGCGAAGACGCCGCGCAGGACATCCTCGAACAGCGCAAACGCCAATATCACATCGACGTTCAGGTGCTGAACGAAAGCGGCGACCCGGTGGTGCGCGGCACCTTCCCGCGCCGCGCCGCCGCGTTCGAAGCCCGGCAGAACAACGACGACCGACGCCTGCCATGGCGCCGTCTGACCGACGAGTTCACCAGCGAAAAAACCGGCGACACCTACCTGTTCATCTTCCGCATCCCACACCCGGAACTCGACGCCTGGCACCGCGAAAGCCTGCTGTGGCCGCTGAGTGCGCTGGGCATCGCGCTGGTGGTGCTGACCCTGTTCAGCTTGCTGGTGACCTTCTCCATCACCCGCCCGCTCAGCCGTTTGCGCGGCGCGGTGCATGATCTGGGGCAAACCACCTACCAGCAGAATAGCCTGGCGAAACTGGCCAACCGCCGCGACGAATTCGGCGTGCTCGCGACTGACTTCAACCGCATGGGCGCACGCCTGCAAAGCCTGATCGGCAGCCAGCGCCAGTTGCTGCGCGATGTCTCCCACGAACTGCGCTCACCGTTGGCGCGGTTGCGCATCGCCTTGGCACTGGCGGAACGGGCCAACCCGGAAGAACGGGAAAAACTCTGGCCACGCCTGACCCGAGAATGCGATCGCCTCGAAGCGTTGATCAGCGAAATTCTGGTGCTGGCGCGGGTCGATGCCGACAACGCCAGTGCTGAAGCGGTGGACTTGAACGCGTTGCTGGCGACGTTGCACAAAGATGCGCAGCTCGGCTCGCCGGAACAGACCGTGCGCCTGAACGCCGAGCCTCACCTGAACCTGACCGGCTGGCCGACCATGATCGAGCGCGCCGTCGATAACCTGCTGCGCAACGCCCAGCGCTTCAACCCCGAGGGCCAGGCGATCGAGATGCAGGCCTTGCGTCAGGGCGAACGGATTGTGGTCAGCGTGCGCGACCACGGGCCGGGGGTGCAGGCCGAGCATCTGAGCCAGCTGGGCGAGCCGTTCTACCGGGCGCCGGGGCAGACGGCGGCGGGACATGGTCTGGGATTGGCGATTGCCAAGCGCGCAGCGGAACGGCATGGCGGCAGTTTGACGCTGGCCAATCATCCGCAGGGTGGGTTTATTGCCAGTCTGGAATTGCCGTTGGTGCCGGGCGCGGTGGTCCAGCCCTGAGCAAAACTGTAGGAGTGAGCCTGCTCGCGATAGCAGTGGATCAGACAACAATTTATTGACTGATGCACCGCTATCGCGAGCAGGCTCACTCCTGCATTTGATCGGTGGTGTCAGGCCTTGCCCGGCCAGGCGCTGACGAATTCGGCCAGATCAACCTTCTCGGCCACACGCGGTTCTTTCTGCGGCGTACCCAGGTACAGGAACGCGATCACCTCTTCGCCTTCCGCCAGGCCCAACCCTTGGGCTACATGCTTCGAATACGCCAGATCACCGGTGCGCCACACCGCACCAATCCCTTGGGCGTAAGCCGCCAGCAAAATCCCGTGGGCCGCACAACCCGCCGCCAGCAATTGCTCGGCCTTCGGGTATTTGACGTGGTCCTGCAATTTTGCGATCACCACAACCACCAGCGGTGCCCGCAGCGGGCCGTTGCGCGCCTTGTCGATCATCGCTTCGGTGACTTCGCCGTCCTGCATCTGCGCCGCTTCAGCCAGCAACTCGCCCATTTGCTCGCGTGCCGCGCCTTCGACGGTCAGGAAACGATACGGCTGCAGGTGGCCGTGATCCGGTGCACGCAGGGCGGCGCCGAACAGGGCTTCGCGCTGCTGCGCGGTGGGGGCCGGTTCGACCAGTCGTGGAACGGAAACACGGTTGAGCAACGCGTCGAGAGCCTGCATCGGCCACCTCCTGAGAAAAATGTGCAGCTATTCTAGCTGCATCTGCCAACGGGATGCCGGTTTACATGCCCTGCCCCACGGGTAGAATGACGCCCTTTCCCACTTCAGCCCGAGCGGACTTCATGGCGTTGCCGACCTTACGGATCATTGGTTTCATCATCGGCATCTTCCTGATCACCCTGGCCGTCGCCATGGTCGTGCCCATGGCCACCCTGGTGATTTTCGAGCGCACCAGCGACCTGCCATCGTTCATCTGGGCGAGCATGATCACCTTCGTCGCCGGCCTCGCGCTGGTGATTCCCGGGCGCCCCGAACACATCCACCTGCGCCCGCGCGACATGTACCTGCTGACCGTCAGCAGCTGGCTGGTGGTGTGCATTTTCGCCGCGCTGCCGTTCTTGCTGACCCAGCACATCAGCTACACCGACTCATTCTTCGAAAGCATGTCCGGCATCACCGCCACCGGCTCGACCGTGCTCAGCGGGCTGGACACCATGTCACCAGGGATCCTGATGTGGCGCTCGCTGTTGCACTGGCTCGGCGGCATCGGCTTCATCGGCATGGCGGTGGCGATTCTGCCGCTGCTGCGCATCGGTGGCATGCGCCTGTTCCAGACCGAATCGTCGGACCGCTCGGAAAAGGTCATGCCCCGCTCGCACATGGTGGCGCGGCTGATCGTGGCGGCCTACGTCGGCATCACCATCCTCGGCAGCCTGGCATTCTGGTGGGCCGGGATGAGCCCGTTCGATGCGATTAACCACGCGATGTCGGCCATTTCCACCGGCGGTTTCTCCACCTCCGACCAGTCGCTGGCGAAGTGGACGCAGCCGGCGGTGCACTGGGTCGCGGTGGTGGTGATGATTCTCGGCAGCCTGCCGTTCACCCTGTATGTGGCGACCATGCGCGGCAACCGTCGTGCATTGATCAAGGACCAGCAGGTGCAGGGCCTGATCGGCATGTTGCTGGTGACCTGGCTGGTGCTCGGCACCTGGTACTGGTGGACCACCAAGCTGCATTGGCTGGAAGCGCTGCGGCACGTGGCGCTGAACGTGACCTCGGTGGTCACCACCACCGGTTTTGCCCTCGGCGACTACAGCCTGTGGGGCAACTTCTCGCTGATGCTGTTTTTCTATCTGGGCTTCGTCGGCGGCTGCTCCGGTTCAACGGCGGGCGGGATCAAGATCTTCCGTTTTCAGGTCGCCTACATCCTGCTCAAGGCCAACCTCAACCAGCTGATTCACCCGCGCGCGGTGATCAAGCAGAAGTACAACGGTCACCGCCTCGACGAAGAGATCGTGCGCTCGATTCTGACCTTCTCGTTCTTCTTCGCCATCACCATCTGCGTGATCGCCCTGCTGCTGTCGCTGCTCGGCGTCGACTGGATGACCGCACTGACCGGCGCCGCCAGTACCGTGTCCGGCGTCGGCCCGGGCCTGGGCGAGACCATCGGCCCGGCGGGCAATTTCGCCACCTTGCCGGACGCGGCCAAGTGGATCCTGTCGTTCGGCATGCTGCTCGGCCGACTGGAGATCATTACGGTGTTTGTGCTGTGTATTCCGGCCTTTTGGCGTCACTGATCGGCGCCTGCAGCAGCCGCGCCCGGTAATCGCCGGGCGTGGTGTCGAACCAGCGGCGGAACGCGCGGAAGAAGTTGCTCGGATCGGCAAACCCCAGCAAGTAAGCAATTTCCAGCAAGGTCATGCTCGGCTGGGCCAGATACTGTTCGGCCAGTTCGCGGCGGGTGTCGTCGAGCAACTGCTGAAAACTCGTGCCCTCCTCCTGCAACCGCCGTTGCAGGGTGCGCTGCGACAGGTGCAGGGTCTGCGCCACCGTATCGCGCTTGGGTTCGCCCTGAGGCAGCAAACGGCAAAGCACCTGGCGCGCCTTGTGGGTCACGCGGCTTTCGGAAAAGCGCGCCAGATACTCCCCGGCAAACCGGTCATGCAACAGCGCCATGGCTTCGTTGGCGGTCGGCAGCGGTGCTTCCATGTCGGCCCGTTCGAAGATCAACGCATCGTACGGCGCGTTGAACATCAGCGGTGCATGAAAAGCTTGTCTGTAGGGTTGCAGGTCATCGGGCTCGTCACCCTGAAACAACACTTTGACCGGGTGCAGCGTGCGCCCGGTCAGCCAGCCGCACAGGCCCAGTGCGCAGGCCAGCGAGGCTTCGGCGCTCTGGCGGGTCGGTGGCAGGTGATCGCCATGCACCGTCAGGATCAGCGCATAGCCTTCTTCGAGCAGGCGAAAACTCAGGTCGGCGCTTTCGGCGATGATCCGCTGATAACGCACCAGCCGTTGAAAACCTTCGGCCAAGGTGTTGCTCGACATCAGGGCGTAGCCGGCGACATGAAACGAGGCCGGGCGCACCACCTTGCCCATGTTCAGGCCGATCGCCGGGTTGCCGGACAGCTCGACCGCCCGTTGCCACAGGCGGGTCATGGAATCTTGCGGGAAACGCGCATCCGGATCATCCAGGGCGGCGTAATCGAGCCCCAGTTGCTTGAACAGTACCCGGCAATCCAGGCCGTCCATCTCCAATGCTTTGACAATCCCCATCGCCCAGCTTGCAGAAGTCGTTCGTTCGCTCATGGCGTTATTCTTTTACATGATGGGTCGCATGCCACGACCCGATTTGCGAAGGATACTAAAGTGGCGCCCATTGTCACTGGCTGATGCCACTGTTCACTCTAGACTCAAATAAGCTACCCGCCGAACAACTTGCCGTCAGAACAATAACCACAGAGATCGCAGTCGTGGAAAACATCAAACAATTCAACACGTTTGCCGAGTTCTATCCGTACTACCTCAGCGAACACAGCAACAGTACCTGCCGCCGGTTGCATTTCGTCGGCACCACGCTGGTGATTTTCATTCTGGCCATGACCATCGCCAAAGGCGCCTGGCTGCTGTTGCTCGCGTTGCCGCTGGCCGGTTACAGCTTTGCCTGGGTCGGGCACTTCTTCTTTGAAAAGAACCGCCCGGCGACCTTCCAGCACCCGCTGTACAGCCTGCTCGGCGACTTCGTCATGTACCGCGACATGATCCTCGGCCGCGTGGCGTTCTGAACCCCGATCCACCAGGAGGCTTGCCGATGAACGCCAACGCGCGCTTCACCCACATGCAGGACGGCACCCAGGAAGACTGGGCGATCATCGCCGCGGATTTCAGTGCCTACGCCCGGCAACTGCCGTCGCGAATCGTCGCGCACCTGAAGTTGTTGGAGGGCGATTTCGGCGGTTTCCCGGTGGATCGCCTGACCCATTCGCTGCAAACCGCGACCCGCGCCTATCGCGACGGCCGCGACGAGGAATACGTGGTGTGTGCGCTGCTGCATGACATCGGCGACACCCTGGGCTCCTACAACCACCCGGACATCGCGGCGGCGATTCTCAAGCCGTTCGTCAGCGCCGAGAACCTGTGGATGGTCGAAAAGCACGGCATCTTCCAAGGCTACTACTTCTTCCATCACCTGGGCATGGACCGGCACCTGCGCGAGCAATTCGCCGCGCACCCGCAGTATCAGGCGACGGCGGAGTTCTGTGCCAAATACGATGCGGCGGCGTTTGATCCGGCGTATGAAACCCTGCCGCTGAGCTTTTTCGAGCCGATGATGGAGCGGCTGTTTGCCCAGCCGAAGCACTCGATCTATAAGGCGGCGATGGACGAACACAGCCCGGTGTAAGGCGAACCGCTACGCGGTTCATCGC
This sequence comes from Pseudomonas sp. 86_A, assembly GCF_017491705.1. Classification (NCBI taxonomy): domain Bacteria; kingdom Pseudomonadati; phylum Pseudomonadota; class Gammaproteobacteria; order Pseudomonadales; family Pseudomonadaceae; genus Pseudomonas; species Pseudomonas sp. 86_A. The sequence continues at coordinate 207,700 of NZ_JAFGYS010000003.1, forward strand.
GAGCAGGCTCACTCCTACAGTTGATCGCATTCCAACTGTAGGAGTGAGCCTGCTCGCGATGAGGCCCTCCCTGACAACCGAAGACTCAGGCGATTTCAGCGACGTTGGCCGCCTTGAGCTGCGCCTCCCGCGCCTGTGCATCCGCCAGTCGATACAGCTCGATCGTGCCGTCCCAGTGCTCGATCAACGCCGTGCATGACTCCACCCAGTCGCCGCAATTGAGGTAGTCCACCTCGCCGACCTTGCGGATTTCGGCATGGTGAATGTGCCCGCAGACCACGCCGTGCAATTCGCGTTTGACGCATTCATGGGCGATGGCTTCTTCGAAGTCGCTGATGAAACTCACCGCCGTCTTCACCTTGTGTTTCAGGTACGCCGACAACGACCAGTAGCCGTAGCCATAGCGGGCACGCCAGTGGTTGAGCCAACGATTGAGGGTCAACGTGAATTCGTAGGCCGAGTCGCCGAGGAAGGCCAGCCAGCGGTGATAGCGCGTGATCACATCGAACTGATCGCCGTGAATCACCAGCAGGTGCCGGCCATCCGCGGTGACGTGTACCGCCTCGTCGACCAACTGGATATTGCCGAGGATCAGCTTCGAATAACGGCGCAGAAACTCGTCGTGGTTGCCGGTGACGTAGATCACTTCGGTGCCGCGCTTGCTCATGGTCAGCAGGCGGCGGATCACGTTGGTGTGCGCCTGCGGCCAGTACATGCCACCGCGCAGCTTCCAGCCGTCGATGATGTCACCCACCAGGTAGATCTTGTCGGCGTGGTAGCCCTTGAGAAATTGCGACAAGTGCTCGGCCTGGCAATCGCGCGTGCCCAGGTGCACGTCGGAAATCCACAGGGTACGCACCCGTTGTTTACGGCTGGGTCTGGCGAGCTCGGCGCTGGTCATGGGCAACCCTCTGCGATGTTTTCGCAAGAGTGCGCCTGCCGGGTTAATCGGCCATGACAACTGTGCGTCAGTCCTGTGACAGCGCAGACCCGGCGCGCCGGTGTAGACTGGCGGCCTGCCCGGAGACTTTGCCATGCGTCCGATCCTGACCCTGCGCCAATACACCCACGACCTGATCGTCCACAGCCACGACCACGCGCAACTGGTGTTCGGCCTGTCGGGTGCGCTGGATTTCGAGGTCGAGGGCCGTGGCAGTCAGGTGCGCCAGCAGAGTTTCGTGGTCGTCCCCAGTGGCGCGCATCACGCCTGCGGCAGCCCTGACGGCAGCCGTTGCCTGGTCATGGACATCCCGGATGAACAATGGCTGCGCGATTCCCTCGGCAACCATGCCGACGCCAGTCGCCGCCTGCTCGATCAACCGGCGCGCTTGTCCCTCGACGCGGGGCAAAGCCAATTGGTCAGTTGGCTGGCGAACAGTCCGGTCAGCGATCCGCTGATCGCCCAGCAAGGCGCGGTGTTGCTGCTGGCCAGCCTCAATCACGCCCGCCCCGCTGAACTCGCCCACCGCCGCCTGCCTTACGCGGCGCTGGATGCGCACATCGATCAATACGCCGCGTATCCGTTGCAAGTCGCCGATCTGGCCCGGGTTGCCGGCCTGTCCAGCGCACGCCTGCACGCCCGGTTCATGGCCGAATGCGGGCAGACGCCGATGGATTACATCCGCAGTCGCCGCCTGCACAAGGCCGTCAGCCTGTTGCGCGAGACGGCCCTGCCCGTCGGCGAGATCGCCAGTCGTGTAGGTTACAGTTCGCAGAGTGCCTTTTGCGCAGCCGTCCTGCGCGAATTCGGCGCATCGCCCGGACGACTTCGGCGCGATTCCTACAACAAAAGACGATAGCCTGCCGACAGACTTCTGAGCCGCAACACGCTTCAATGTCCCCCATGTTCCCCTGTAGGAGCTGCCGCAGGCTGCGATCTTTTGATTTTGGCTTTTCAAGATCAAAAGATCGCAGCCTGCGGCAGCTCCTACAGTGATGGTGTTGTGTATCGACAGACTCAAGAAGGATTGCAATGACTCCGCGTACCGCCCTCGGCGCCCTGCATATCGGCGCTCTGATGTTCGGCCTGACCGGTGTGTTCGGCAAACTCGCTGCCGCGTCGCCGGCGGTGATCGTCTTCGGACGCGCCGCGTTCGCCGTGCTCGCCCTGGCCTTTTTTGCCCGCTTCGCCAGCCAGCACGGCTGGCAGAAACTGCAGGCGGTCGATTGGCGGCGTCTGGCACTCAGCGGCGTGTTGCTGGCCGGGCACTGGGTGAGTTTTTTCATCGCGGTGAAAGTGGCCGGCGTGGCGATCGCGACGCTGGGCTTTGCCAGTTTCCCGGCGTTCACGGTGATTCTGGAAGGGCTGATTTTCCGCGAGCGCATCCGCGCCAATGAAATCGTGCTGGTGGTGCTGGTCAGTGTCGGTCTGGTACTGGTCACCCCCGCGTTCGACCTCGCCAGCGGTGCCACCACCGGCCTGCTCTGGGCGGTGCTGTCAGGCCTGTTGTTCGCCCTGCTCTCGCTGACCAACCGCGCAAGCTCCGGGCGTATCCCGGCGGTGCAGGCAGCGCTGTGTCAGAACGTGGTGGTGGCGCTGTGTCTGCTACCGGTCGCCGCCCCACAGCTCAGCGAAGTGCGGGCTCTGGACTGGCTGTGGATCGGCCTGCTCGGGGTGTTCTGCACCGGCGTCGCCCACAGCCTGTTCGTCGCCAGCCTGGCGGTGATCAAGGCACGCACCGCCGCCGTGGTGTTCGCCATGGAACCGGTCTACGGCATCACCATCGCCTGGCTGCTGTTCGATGAAAACCCGACGCTGCGCATGCTCCTCGGCGGCGCGCTGATCATCGTCGCCATCGTGGTCTCGGCGCGGATGTCAGGCAGCGCCAACAAAAAAGCCGTCGCCGCCGAAGCCGCGGCTCACTGAGTACGGTCGTTGTGACCGAGGTCGCGGTCAGGGTCGATCTGATCGCGCACCCGCTGCTTGAGCACCTTGGCCTCCGGGAAACCGCCGTCCGCCTTGCGCTCCCAGATCTGCACGTCATCGCAACTGATGTGAAATACCCCGCCGGTGCCGGGCACCAGCGAGACCTTGCCGAGGTCATCGCCGAAGGTGCTGAGCAGCTCCTGCGCCAGCCACGCGGCGCGCAGCAGCCACTGGCATTGGGTGCAATAGGTGATGACGATTTCCGCTTTGGCGACGGTCATGTTCGCTGAAACTCCTGAGACAGAGGGCGCCGCTATAATAGCCGGCTTTATCGCTTGCCCCGAGACTCACCATGCGCCGATTGTTGTTCTGCCTGCTGCTGGGCTTCCTGCCGTTTTTTGTTGATATCAGCGTTCACGCTGCCGAAACGCCTCGCCCGAAAGTCGGCCTGGTATTGTCCGGCGGTGCTGCCCGTGGCCTGGCGCACATCGGCGTGCTCAAGGCACTGGAAGAACAAGGCATCAAGATCGATGCGATTGCCGGCACCAGCATGGGCGCGGTGGTTGGCGGCCTGTATGCCTCGGGCTACAAGATCGATGAACTGGAAAAACTCGCGCTGAACATCGACTGGCAGCAGGCGCTGTCCGACGCGCCCCCCCGGGAAGACGTGCCGTTTCGCCGCAAGCAGGACGACCGCGACTTTCTGGTGAAACAGCAACTGAGTTTTCGCGATGACGGCAGCCTCGGCCTGCCGCTGGGGGTGATTCAGGGTCAGAACCTGGCGTTGATGCTGGAAAGCCTGCTGGCGCACACCAGTGATACCCGGGACTTCGACAAACTGCCGATCCCGTTCCGCGCTGTCGCCACGGACATTGCCAACGGCGAAAAAGTGGTGTTCCGCAAGGGCCACCTGCCGCAGGTGATCCGCGCCAGCATGTCGATCCCGGCCGTATTTGCCCCGGTCGAACTGGACGGGCGGCTGCTGGTGGACGGCGGCATGACCGACAACATCCCGCTCGACGTCGCGCGGGAAATGGGCGTCGACGTGGCAATCGTGGTCGACATCGGTACCCCGCTGCGCAACCGCAAGCAACTGAGCACCGTGGTCGACGTGCTGAACCAGTCGATCACCCTGATGACCCGCCGCAACTCCGAAGAGCAACTGGCGGCCCTCAAACCCTCGGACGTGCTGATCCAGCCGGCGCTGGCGGCATTCGGCGTCACCGATTTCGGCAAGGCCCAGGAAATGATCGACGCCGGTTACCGCGCCACGCGGATTCTCGATGCGCGTCTCGCCCTGCTCAAACCCCAACAATCCCAGGACGCCGAACTCGCTGCCGCCCGCGCTCCGGGGCAGCGCACGCCGATCATCACCGCGATCAAGGTCGAGAACGATTCGAAAGTCGGCGACGACGTGATTCGCTATTACATCCGGCAGCCCATCGGTGAACCGCTGGACCTCGGCCGGCTGCACTCGGACATGGGCACGCTGTACGGCCTGGACTACTTCGAGCAGGTACAGTATCGCGTGGTGCACAAGGGCCAGGATCACACCCTGGTGATCAGCGCGCGGGGCAAGCGCAGCGGCACCGATTACCTGCGGGTGGGCCTGAACCTGTCGGACGACATGCGTGGTTCCAGCGCCTTCAACCTCGGCGCCAGCTACCGCATCAACGGCATCAACCGCCTCGGCGCCGAATGGCTGACCCGGGCGCAGATCGGCGACAAACAGGAGCTGTACAGCGAGTTCTACCAGCCGCTGGATGTCGGCTCGCGCTATTTCATCGCGCCTTCGGTGGTCTTCGAGGCACAGAACGTCGACGCGGTGCTCGACAATGATCCGGTCGCCCAGTACCGGGTCGAACGCTACGGTCTGGCGCTGAATGTCGGTCGACAGATCGGCAATAACGGCGAAGTGCGTTTTGGCGTGGGCGAGGCCTGGGGCAAGGCCGACGTGCGCATTGGCGACCAGGACCTGCCGAGCGAACATTTCAACGAAGGCTTCTACTCGCTGAAGTATTCGTTCGACTCGCTGGACAACGTCTATTACCCCCATGAAGGCAAGGACATCAGCCTGACATTGCTGCAATTCGAACCGAGCCTGGGCTCGGACACGCGCTACCGGCAGTGGGAGTTCAAACTGGACAAGGCCATGAGCCGTGGCCCGGATACGCTGATTCTCGGTGGGCGCTATGGCCGTACGCTGGACGATACCAATGTGGTGACCTCGAGCTTCCTGCTCGGCGGAGCGCGACAGCTCTCGGGTTTCCGCCAGGACTCGATTTCCGGGCAGAACGTCAGCCTGATGCGTGCGGTGTATTACCGCCGGTTGACGCCGCGTTCGTACCTGCCGCTGGACTTCCCGCTCTACGCCGGCGCCTCGCTGGAACGGGGCCGGGCGTGGAACAACGACAATGAATTCGACAGCGGCTACATCAACGCCGCCAGCGTGTTCATCGGTTTCGATACGCCGCTGGGGCCGTTGAATTTCACCTATGGCTTGAACGATGCGAATGAGCAGGCGGTTTATCTGAACCTGGGGCAGACGTTCTGATCACTTTCGCGAGCAGGACGGGCACCGCAGCTGCGCATGACACTCACATCAACGGATACCGGCCAATAAGGTTCTGGCCGTTTGCTTGAGCGGCTCATCCCCTTCCTTGAGCAGTTCATTGAGCAAGGCAATCGCGCTGTCGATGTCGCCGTCATCGATGCAGGTCTGCGCCTGTTCGAGTTTCTCTGAGGCGCCAGCCGGCTCCTGCTCCTGCAACGTCAGCGGCTCCAGGGTGAGTGAAGACGGTGGATCGCTGAACGCATTGAGAAAGTCATCGTCCAGCGGCTGCGCGTCCGGCTCGGGGATCCATTCCAGCTCGGCCTCGTCATTCACGCTGGTTTCGGGCAATTCGAAGTCCGTCGGCAACATCTCAAGGCTCGAATCCGACGCGGAGGGGCTTGCTGAAGTTTGATCGGCTGTCGTGTGGCCGTCCTCCAGATCCCAACTGGACGCCATCGACAGCTCACCCAGATTCAATTCGAATTCATCCTCCGGCGCCGGTTGCGCCGCCGCAATCGGTGCAGCGGCGATGACAGGCAACACCGGCGCTATCGCAGCCACACTGTTGAGCTTCGGATGCCGCGCACGAATCGCCTCCAATTGCTGCGGATCAACTCCTGCCCCGCGCAACCGGTGTTCCTGTTGCTCATATTCTGCGCTGGCACCCTGGCGCCCCAGCACTTCAAGCAATTGCACCCCCAGATCGGTGCGCTCCGGCTCCTTGTCCAGGGCATTGCGTAACAGCCCGACGGCTTCGTTCAGGCGCCCATAGGCCAAGTAAATCCCCACCGCCTCCAGCACATCGCCCGCCGCCGGTTCTTCACGATGCTCGGGTGCTGCGCTGATGCCGGCCGAGGGGGCGACCGGTGTGTCATCCAGGTCCGGGGGAAGACCTGCCGGGACAATCGCCATCGGAGCAACATCCTGAGCCCGTTGCCGGCGACGGCGCATCAATAGCCCGCCACCCAACAATCCCAGCAACAGCAGCAAACCGCCGAGCAGCGGCCAGTTGAGACCTTCGTCTTCGGCTGGCGGCGCGATGGGCGCTGGCGCAGGTGCCGGCGGCGTGATGGCCGGTGCCGGAGGCTTTTGCAGCTCGGTCAAACGCGTTTGCAGATCGCTGACCTGTTTTTTGCCATCGGCAATCTGGGCATCCTGCGCCTGCAGTTTCGCGTTCAGCTCATCGACGGTCTTTTGCAGTTGCTGGTTCTGCAGCACGCTGGCCGCCAACTGCTCGGTCAGTGCCGCATTGGCCGATGCGGCAGGCGTGGATGACACCGGCGCGGAAGGTGCGACGTCGCGTTGGCCCTGGGCAGCCTGGGGCGCCGTCGTGGCGGGTTCAACGGTGGGAAATTCAGAAGATTGCGGGCGTGGGTCGGGCTCGTCCGTGGCCGGCACGATGTTCGGCGAACCGGGCGGATCGATCAGCACCGTGTACTCGCGCAGCAAACGGCCGTTAGGCTGATTGAGCTGCAGCAGAAAATTCAGAAAGGGTTCTTTGACCGGTTTGCGCGAGGTCACCCGGATCATCTGGCGATTGCCATGCAGGATCGGCGCGAACTGAAGGTCGTTGAGGAAAAACACCCGCTCGACCCCGGCCCGGCCGAACTCATCGGCCGTGGCCAGGCTCACCGAGAGGTCGCTGGCACTGAGGCCGCCGGCATCGACCAGCGCGATGTCGGCCTTGAGCGGCTGATTGAGGCCCGAGTGAACAGTGATGTCCCCCAGGCCCAGAGCCATCGACCAGGTCGAATAGCTGAATACGCCAGCGACCAGCAGCCATTTGGCGCCACCGCGCAGTACCACGTGCCGACTTGCGAGCATGAGCATCCCTTAAATAAGCAAAACCGACTTCTATGCGTTCGCACATCCGGTACGAACACGATATTGCCCAGTAGTTCTTATAGTCTGCTCAGCGCAATCCCTCAAAAAACCGGCGCGCGGTTATGCCTCAAGATTTTTCCAGGTTGGCCAGAATGTGCCCGTGAACGCGCATGCACACCTTCATATCCGCCTCATCGATACCGACGAACAGTTCGCTGCGCAGTTGCGTGGCAATGGTCTCGATTTGTTCGATCAGCGGCAGCGCCGGCGCGCACAGAACGATTTTTTTCGCCCGGCGGTCTTCCATCACGGACTGGCGTTGCACCAGGCCCTGACTCTCCAGGCTATCGAGCAAGCGCGCGAGGGTCGGGCCTTCGACGCCGACGCTTTGCGCCAGCTCGCGTTGGGTCGGTGCGTCTTCGAAACGCGCCAGATGCAGCAGCACCAGCCAGCGCGCCTGGGACAACCCCAGACCCGCCAGCCGGCGGTCCAGTTCGGCACGCCAGCCGCGGGACATCTGGGCCAGTTGCATGCCAAAGCGGTGTTGATCGGTTAACGGCATAAAACACTCATGAGTAGACTGACAAATAGAGAAAAACTAATTATTAGTCAGCTAAGCATGACATTTGGCTATAGGCAAGAGCCGACCTGTACTGAATCGTTACAACTGCCTGACGGTTGGCGCAAACGCCGTCTTACATTTCGAATTCAGATTGCAGCGCAGCCCTTACGCAGTAAAGGACGCCTTCCGGAACCCGACCGGCGAACAGCTCGGCAACTTCGGCGACCGACGGCAACTCGCCCTCGCCGTCGAGGAACGCGTCCTGCACTTCGCCCATCAGCTCTTCAGGCAGATCCAGCGCCTGTTCCAGCGACAGCTGCTGCTTGCCGATGGCCTCGGCGAGCATGGTGTAGACGTTCTTTTCCGAGCACTGCAGCTGCCCGGCGATCTGCATCGGGGTCATGCCGGCGCGGGCCAGGGTGATCAGTTCGTGACGCACGTCGGCCACCACTTTCGGCGCTTCGGCCTCGCCGCCGAGCACTTCGAGGAAGGCCTCGCCGTAACGCTCCAGCTTGCGCGCACCGACACCGCTGACCCGGGCCATGTCGGCCAGCGAGGTCGGCTGGCTGCGGAGCATTTCCAGCAGCGTCGAGTCAGGGAAGATGACGTACGGCGGCACGCCATGTTCTTCCGCCAGTTTACGCCGCAGGGCACGCAGGGCTTCCCACTGTTCGCGCTCCTCAAAGCGCACCAGTTGGCTGGCCGGGCTCTTGCTGGCGGTTTTGGCGGTGACTTGCGGCTTGAGGTCGCGGCGCAGCTCCAGGGTCACTTCACCCTTGAGCAGCGGCCGGCAGGTGTCGCTCAGGCGCAAGCCGCCATAGCCTTCATGATCGACATCCGCCAGACCGCGCGCTACCAACTGGCGGAACAGCGAGCGCCATTCGCTCTCGCTCAGCGCCTTGCCGACGCCGAATACCGACAGGTGCTGATGGCCGAAGCTGCGGACCTTTTCGTTGTCCTTGCCCAGCAGCACGTCGACCAGATGGCCGACGCCATAACGCTGGCCGGTGCGATAGATCGCCGACAGTGCCTGACGCGCCGGCTCGGTGGCGTCCCAGGTCTGCACGCCATCAACGCAGTTGTCGCAGTGGCCGCACGGTTCGGGCATGTCCTCGTCGAAATACGCGAGCAGGGTCTGCCGCCGGCAGCGGGTCTCTTCGCAGAGCGAGAGCATGGCGTCGAGCTTGTGTTGCTCCAGACGCTTGTGGCGCTCGTCGCCTTCGGAGTTCTGCAGCATCTGCTTGAGCATCACCACGTCTTGCAGGCCGTAGGCCATCCACGCATCCGCCGGCAGGCCATCGCGACCGCCGCGACCGGTTTCCTGATAATAGGCTTCAAGGGATTTCGGCAGATCGAGGTGCGCGACGAAACGCACGTTGGGCTTGTCGATGCCCATGCCGAACGCCACGGTGGCAACCATGATCAGGCCTTCCTCGTTGAGGAAGCGTTTCTGGTGATAGGCACGCAGATCATTGGGCAGACCGGCGTGATACGGCAGCGCCGGGAAGCCCTGCTCGCTCAGGAATGCGGCCACTTCCTCGACCTTCTTGCGCGACAGGCAATAGACGATGCCGGCATCGCTGCGCCGCTCGGCAAGGAACGCCAGCAACTGCTTGCGCGGCTGCTCCTTGGGCACGATGCGGTAGAAAATGTTCGGCCGGTCGAAGCTCGACAGGAAGCGCTCGGCGTTCTGCAGGTGCAGGCGCTCGACGATTTCTTCGCGGGTGCGCTTGTCAGCCGTGGCCGTCAAGGCGATGCGCGGGACATTGGGGAATAACTCCGCCAACTGCCCCAGTTGCAGGTATTCGCGACGGAAGTCATGACCCCATTGCGACACGCAGTGCGCTTCGTCGATGGCGAACAAGGCGATCTCGAGGCTTTGCAGGAAGGCCAGCATGCGCGGCTGCACCAGACGTTCCGGCGCCAGATAGAGCATCTTCACTTCGCCACGCTTGATCCGCGCCGCGAGGTCGCGCTGCTGTTCGGCGCTCAACGTGGAGTTCAGCGCCGCAGCGGCCACGCCCAGCTCTTCGAGGGTGGCGACCTGATCGTCCATCAAGGCGATCAACGGCGACACCACCACCGCCAGGCCGTCGCGCAGCAGCGCCGGCACCTGGAAGCACAAGGACTTGCCGCCACCGGTAGGCATCAGCACCAGCGCATCACCGCCGCTGGCCACGCGCTCAATGATTGCACCCTGACGGCCACGGAAACTGTCGTAGCCGAAGATGTCCTTGAGGACGCGTTGAGCCTGTTCGAGCATAGAAACTCCAAAAATCTACCGAAACATCCCTGCACAGGCTGGTTCAGGACAGCCACAGCTGCTTAAACAAAACGTAAGAGCGCATTGCCAGACCACCGCAATACGAGCAGGGAGCGCAAAACGCGGCAGTATACCCGAGCCCTCCCCGGCAGGGGGTGCCGCTGAGTAGAGTCATCCAGACACAACTCCCTGCCCCCCCTGTAGGAGCTGCCGAAGGCTGCGATCTTTTGATGTTGATCGTTGAAAAACAAAATCAAAAGATCGCAGCCTTCGGCAGCTCCTACAGGGATAGGCGGTGGATCTGCCAGGCCGTGACGGGGCAAATCTGCCGTGCGGCTGGCTTGAGCGCTCAAGAAGGCCTAGAATTCCCGCATTGTTTATTCCCCCAAGGTAGCCCCGTAATGTCCTTCGCTGAGCAACTAACCCGCCTGCAAGTCTTTCTCGACGCCGACGAGCTGCACGAAGAGGCGCTGGATTACGTGGCCGCCCACGGTTACCTGACCGCGCTGTCGATCTGTGCAGAAGAAGTGCCGGAGCGCGAGTGGATCGACGCCCTGTTCGCCGAAGAGCCGCATTACAGCAGCGACGCGCAGCGCGAAGAGATCGAAGCCACCCTGATCGGCCTCAAGGCGCACATCGCCCGTCAACTCGCTTCCGACGAAGAGTTCGAGCTGCCGTGCGAACTGGACCTGGGCGAAGACCCGGACGACTCCGAACTGCGCGGCTGGTGCATCGGTTTCATGGAAGGCGTGTTCCTGCGTGAAGCGGCCTGGTTCGAAACCGCCGAAGAAGAAGTCAGCGAAATGCTCCTGCCGATCATGGTCGGTTCCGGCCTGTTCGACGAACAGCCAGAGTTCGAAGACATCGCCAAGGACGCCAACCTGATGGACGACATGATCGTGCAGATCCCGGAAGCCCTGACCGCGCTGTACCTGCTGTGCCAGGCGCCAGACGAAAAACCGGCGATCCTCAAGCCACGTCACCACTAAGATCCGGCCTATGGACAACCCCATAGGCAACCGCCCCCTGATGTTGCGCTACATCCTGCTGGCCATCGGCTGGCTCAGCGTGGCATTGGGGGTGATCGGGATATTCCTGCCGGTCCTGCCCACCACTCCTTTCCTTCTGCTCGCAGCGGCCTGCTTCGCGCGCAGCTCTCCGCGTTTCTATCGCTGGCTGGTCGAACATCCGAAACTCGGCCCATGGATCCGCGACTACCTCGACGGCAACGGCATTCCGCTCAAGGGCAAGGTCTACGCGATCGGGCTGATGTGGGCGAGCATTCTGTTCTCCTGCTATCTGGTGCCACTGCCGTGGGCGCGGGGGTTCATGCTGACCAGTGCGGTGCTGGTGACGATCTATATCCTCCGCCAGAAAACCCTGCACAAACCTTGATTCCCGCTGTAGGAGCTGCCGAAGGCTGCGATCTTTTGATCTTGTTGTTTAAAAATCAAAGATCGCAGCCTTCGGCAGCTCCTGCAGGGGACGGCGTTCGCGGAGGATTTTGTTGTTTTAGCCCGAACCTCTGTGACCGCTCGTCTTAAACCTGCCCGCACCTGTCAGATCTGACAGTAGGCAGCCGCCTCCACCTGATGTGAGATGAGTCAGGTCCGTCTGGACAGACTTCTTTCACTCAAGGTACGCGCCATGGATATCCAGTCATCAACTCTGAATCAGTTATTTGTGTTGTACCCGTTGATCATCCAAGGCTCGATAACACCGGTCAAACCCGATGGCATCGCTGACGTGGGAGTGTCCAGAGCGCTCGTAACCGCCGACCCACGCGGGCTTGAAGTATTGATTGACCCTTGGGTCGAACTGCAAATGCTTGCCTCGACCAAGGCCGCCAATGATCGAGTCGACGTCTACGTTGACGGCGAAAAAACCACCGCGGGCAAGACCATTGCTCCAGGTGAAGAAAATCAACGCCTCTCGCTGTACATACCATCCGATTTTTTCATCCAAGGGGTCATTGCGCTTTACTACGTCGTCACTCGTGTGGGTGGGAATGTTGAACAATCAAGAACATTAACCGTGCTGTATAACCTGCGTCCTTCGACGAGTCTGGAACTGACAATTCCATCCGACGTCGTCACCCATGGTGTGAGTGCCGAGCGGGCCGCGCAGGGCGTGTTGTTCACGTTCACTTACAGTAACCGCTGGCCATTCGATCGTATCGAGCTTCGGTTGGGCAACACGGTCATCAGATTCAACGTCCCGGATGCCCCGGCTCCGATCACCCTGACGCTGTTCACGGCAGACTTCGAAAAGGCAGGCGACAGCCGCGATGCGGTCGCTGAGTTCTACGTCATCGATCAGTTGGGTAATCGCGCACGATCGTCTGAGAAAATCATAGACATACACCTCAGCCGCCTTGATCTGCGCGCCCCGACCGTCATCGGTCAGTCCGGCAACAACTTCAGCCCGACCCAGCCGCAAATCCGCGTGGTGGTGCCTGCGGGCTCGCTCCTGTCCACCGACCAGTTGACTGTGCAATGGACCGGTTCGACAGCCGCCGCTGAGGGCTCCTACACCAGTCCGTCGCGCGCGGTCAGCGCTGGCCTGGAAATCGCGGTGCCTCGTTCGGTGCTGGCCTACAACCTGGACAGCCTCATCACCGTGGACTACACCGTTATCCGCAACGGCGTATCCACCACATCACCACCGCTGAAACTGAACATTCTTCCGCTACCCGCATCGGCCCTGATCCCTCCAAAAATCATCGACGCCGACGCAAACAACGTGCTCGACGTCAACGCACTCGGCACTAAAGACGCGACCATCCACGGCTTGCTCTGGACGCTGATCGACGTCGGTCAGCACGTATGGCTGTGGCTGGAAGGCAAGAAAGCCGATGGCAGCGCGCACAACCTGACGGTCTGGAATGGCGGCGGCAATTACGTCAACGCGACGTGGTTGAACCAAGGGTTCTGGCCACGGACATTCGCCAACAGCTTCCTCAAGCAACTTGGCCACGATACCGACCTGAACCTCCACTTCCTGGTAGCGCTGGATAAGAGCAACATCAAAAACAACGCGGTGGTGTTTCCGCTTCGAACCTACACCGTCCGATCGGTTGCCCTGGTGGCCCCGACGATCACTTCGGTGAAGGACTTGAGCGGCTGGGAAATTCCCGACAACGGCTACACCGTGCATAAAGAAGTGACCGTCAGCGGCACGGCGCCCGCCGGTCAGGAGGTGGAGGTTTTCGTCGACAGCCTTGCCAAAGGCAAGGCCAAGGCCGCAACGAACGGCGCATGGAGCCTCCCGCTCAGCGGCCTCACGCAGGACGTGCCGCTTAGCATCAAAGCCGTCGGCCAATACGGCGCCAATCCATCATCGAACGTGAGAAAACTCACCGTCGTGTACGGCCAAAGACCGGCCATTACCGCCGCGCATGACGCCAGCGGCGTTGCGATTGCCAATGGCGGCACGACCTCCGATACCAGCGTCACACTGTCGGGTACGGCCAACGCATTTCTTGAAGTCGAAATCTTCGATGGCACTACGTCAAAGGGCAAGGTCAAGGCTGACGCCAGCGGTAAATGGAGATTCACGCTCACGGGTCTGACCCGAGCCAGTCACGGATTCACGGCGAAAGCGCTGTACGGTTCGAGTACTGTTTCACCAGTGTGGACGGTGATCGTCGGGCAGGAGGTGGCGCCGACGATTACCTCTGTCAAAGGCTCACCCAGCGGTATAGAAATTCCGAATGGCGGCACCACGGTCGAGACCGCCGTTACCCTCACCGGTATGGCGGCCAAGGGTATGCAGGTTGAAGTATTCAACGGTACGGTTTCCAAAGGCAAAGCCATCGCGAATCCCTCGAACGGGATCTGGACATTATTGATTACCGGGCTGGCAGTGGCGACACACAACCTGCACGCCAAAGCACTGTATGGCTCAGGGCAAACCACAGCCAAAAGGCAGTTCTACATCATCGCTGAGCTGCAGCGGGATTTCACCGACTTTGCTGACAGTAACCGGAATGGCTGGGCTGACGGGGCGGGCGTTGGCCGAGACGATGTGAAAATGGTGACCGTCGCCAACAACGTGAGACTTCAAAACTACACGTACACCAATGCCTCCAGTGGCGTCATCCTTCACAAAACCTTTAACAATCTACGCCCCAAAGCTTCGTATCGATTCACCATCAAGGTCGTTCGGTTCGATGGCCGGTTCGCGGTTCCACGCTTATCGCTCAGAGCCGCCGGCGCCACGGTTGCAGGCCCTATGAACATTACGTCAATGTCTACCTGGACGGTTCTGTCGGGCACATTTACCGCCACCCAATATCAAGCCGTGCTGGATGTTTATAGCCATATTGCGACAGGAGAAGGTAACGACTATCAGATTGACGACATTGAGGTCGTCCGTGTGTAGTTGACTGAAGCAGGGTTGGTCGCGCAGGGAGGCCAACACCGAATCGCTGCAGGTCAATGCCTGCAAGTCCATGGCGTCGACCAGTGTGATGCACAGCGAGCTCGCAAGGACGCTGAATACGCCGTATCGCAACAAAAAACGGGGGCGGATCAAATGATCCGCCCCCTTTGTATTTCCGCATTATCTGCCGTGTTCAAAGCCTGCTCGCGATGAGGCCACCACGGCTGGCGCCTAATCCTTGGGCGCGACGTTATCCAGTGCCTGATTCACCGCCAACTCGCCCAGCATCACCACTTGGGCAATGCCCAGCGCTGTATTGCGACTCGGCCCTTCCAGCGTGCCGGCGAAATCACCGAGCATCACCGTGACCGAGGCCAGGGATTCGCAGGCGTTGGCCAGCAGGGATTCGGTATCGGTTTGCGGGTTGACCATGAACATGCTGCTGGGGGTGTACGGCGTCGCCATGATGTGCGCGGGCGCGAGGTAGTGGTCGAGGGCGCGCTCGGCGGCTTCGTGGAGTTTTCGGGAGTTGAGTGATTCGTAGGGTGATACCGCTTCTGTGGGCGGCGGATTGGGGGTGGTTTCGGACATCAGCTGGAACTCCGATCGAGGCACTTTGAAAGAATGAGTCTCTGTAGGAGCTGCCGAAGGTTCGGGCCGCGTTCGGACGATCTTTTGATGTTGCTTTTTAAAACAAGATCGAAAGATCGCAGCCTGCGGCAGCTCCTACAGGGACCGGTCAGTTAGTTCGGCACGCGGCGGCCGTCCAGGACTCGGTTGACCATTAGTTCACTGAGCATGATCACCTGATGCAGCATCAGCACGGCGCGGCGGTGTGAGTCGTCGAGCGCGCTGCCGATATCGCGCGC
Source organism: Pseudomonas sp. 86_A (assembly GCF_017491705.1). Taxonomy (NCBI): domain Bacteria; kingdom Pseudomonadati; phylum Pseudomonadota; class Gammaproteobacteria; order Pseudomonadales; family Pseudomonadaceae; genus Pseudomonas; species Pseudomonas sp. 86_A. Next base: position 223,021 of record NZ_JAFGYS010000003.1, read on the forward strand.
CATGTCGCTGGCGGCGGCTAGCGATTCGCAGGCTTCGACGAGCAAGGTTTCTTCGTCCACGGTCGGGTCGATGAGGAAGATTCTGTTCGATTTGCGTGACGAGGTTGAAGGGATCGAGATCTTCAGTGCGCCGGGGTTGAGGTAGAACTTGATGGCGCGGTCGGTCGCCTCTTTTATCTTCTGCGGGTCGAGGGCCGGGTCGTAGGGGATCGGGTCGACGTCTGGGGGGTTGGGTGTGGATTTGAACATAGGTGAAGCTCCTGCTTAGCAAAAGTTAGGAGCCATCACTCTCGCTACCAAACGAGGGTGGCGGCCATACGCAGGTTGGTAGACCGGTCTAAGCAGGAAAACCCGGCGCTCTCGAAAGAGCCCCACGCATGGCCACCATATAAAATTGAGCCCCGCTGAAAAGGGACCGCATATGGTGTCGCCATCACACTTAGAAACGGGCTACCAAACCCGATCACTGTTTTCAGTGACAAGGAAACGATATAGCCCGGCCCATAGCCGTGTAAGCCGGCGGATTCTGGCGTAGGCGTAGGTAACGGCGCAAGGCGTTGTAGCCGTTATGGCGTAACGGCTCGTGTACTTTAAACAGGTTCGCGCGGGTTACGTTTAAGTGCAGACAGTGGCCGAATGTTGTCCCCGTGCTGTTGATGTTGTTGGCCAGGACGCCATCGCTGGCAAGCCAGCTCCCACAATATGATCGAGTGCATTCAGTCAGGGATTCGTCGGCTTGTAGGCCGCCATCGCCAGCAGGCTGGCTCCCACAATTTGATCGAGTGCATTCAGTCAGGGACTGGTCGACTGTGAGGTCGCTTTCGCGAGCAGGCTCGCTCCCACAGGGGACTTTTTGTCGGGCATGAAATAGCTGAGCACCACACATCCACTGTGGGAGCGAGCCTGCTCGCGAAGGCTGACTCACTGGCAACACCGTTCTCCAGACAGAAAAAACCCGCCGTCCCGATCAACCGGGGCGGCGGGTTTTGTCGTTTCAGGCCTTGATCACACCGTGTCCACCTTCAGCGAATGATCATTGAGCATGCCGCTGATGATCGTCGCCGTGTCGTGCCCGCCGGCCACCACGCCGCCCGCCCCCGGCGTCACGCCGTAGTGGCTGGCGAGGTTGACGCCGGCCAGGTCGATGGTCTGGTTCGGCGTGGCGCCGGCCAGGGCGCTGACGTCGATGCTGGTGAGCACCGAGGCGCCGCTGCCGGTGACGGTGAAGTGCAGGTAGTCGTCCAGCGACGCCGTGGTGCCGTTTTCACCTTGCAGCAGTTGCGACAGGTCGAGCTTGTCGGTGCCCGGGGTGAAATCGGTGATGGTGTCGTGACCACTGTTGCCCTTCAGGTACTGGAAGGTGTCGGCGCCCGGCCCACCGGTGAGGGTGTTGTTGCCCATGCCGCCAATCAGCAGGTCGTCACCGCCGCCGCCGTTGAGGATGTCGTTGCCCAGGCCGCCGTTGATCACGTTGTTATTGTTGTCGCCGGTCAGGGTGTCGTTGAAGTTCGAGCCGACGAGGTTTTCGATGTTGCTCAGGGTGTCGGTGCCGGCGCCAATGGTGTTCTGCGCGCCGAGCAGGCCAAGGTTGACCGTGACCCCGGCGGTGGCGTGGGCATAACTGACGGTGTCGATGCCGGTGCCGCCGTCGAGAATGTCGTTGCCCGGGCCGCTGTAGAGCAAGTCATTGCCCGCACCGCCGTGCATCTCGTTGTTGCCGGAACCGGCGGTCAGCACGTCGTTGCCGTCGCCGCCATTGAGGATGTTGTTGCCGGTACCGGCCACCAGAATGTCGTCGCCGGCGGTACCGGTGAGGGTGTGACCATCCTGATAGCTGATGCTGACGTTGGCCGTGTCGCTGCCACCGTGGTTGTCGTTGGCGGTGTAGGTGCCGTTGAAATCCGGCGTCACGTCGTGGGCGCCGGCGTAGTTGACCGTCATGGTCAGTTGGTAGTTTTCCGCCGCGTTGGTGTTGCTGCCACTGGTGTTGGTGATGTTGGTGACATGAATCTGGTACGTGCCATCGGCGCCGGCGGTGATGGTGCCACCGTCGGCAATGCTGGTGAACGTGCCGCCGTTGACCGAGTACTCCAGCGTGATATGCCCGGCCGCCAGGTTGTGATCCAGGTTGAGGGTTTCGCCCTGTTTCAGTTTGACGGTGATCAGGTCTTCATCGTTGGCATTGGCGTTGGTCACCGCGCCGAGATAGCCACTGACCACCAGCACTGCCGTCATCGCGGCGGTGTTGGCGGCGAATGCGTTGCGCACGTCGGCCAGGGCCTGGTTGGCGGCGGTGTTGCCGGTGCCGGCGAAGTTGATCGCGCCGGTGCCGGTGAAGTCCGCGCCCTTGGCTGCCCACCCGGTGTTGAAGGTGGTCGGCGAGGCGTTGAGCGTGTCGCCGTCCGGGTCGCTGTCGTTGGCCAGCAACAGCTCGCCCGGCACGACGATATTGCTCGACAGCACGTTGGTGATGACGTGGTCGTCCACCGCCACCGGTGGCGAGTTGGGGATCACTTTCACGTTCAAGGTGGAGCTGGCGAGGTCGCCGTCGTTGTCGCTGAGGGTGAAGCCGATGTTTTCGGTGATCACCGTGGTCGTGGTTTTTTGCGAGGTGTAGCTGTAGTCGCCGGTGTCGAGGTTGATCACCAGAGTGCCGCTGTTGTTGGTGGCGATGCTCAGGCTGTTGTTCACCGTGTTGAACGTGCCGTGGTTGGTGCCGCCGGATGCAGTCAACGAACCCTGACCGCTGTTGGCGCGCGGGTCATAGGTGTAGGTGGTGCCATCGACCACGATGGATTTGATGAACCCGCCATCGGCGCCGAACGTACCGCCCTCGCCCAGCAGCGAACCGGTGACCGGCGCGCCTTCCACAGTGCCCGACAGCACCGAGTTGAGCTGATTGAGGTCAGTGACCACCACCGCGTTGGTGTTGGTGTGGCTGATGCCGTCATAGGCCAGCGGGTCGAGGTTGGCGTTGCTCACGCCGCTGCCCAGGCCGATCGCGTAGTTCTTGATGTTGTTGGCATCGAGAAAGTTTTTCAGCGCGGTCTCGTCAGCGGTGCCGATTTCCTGGCCTGTGGTCGGTTTGCCGTCGGAGAAGAAGTAGCCAACGTTCTGCGCCCCGGTGAGTTTGCCCGAGGTGTTGAAGGCGGTTTGCATCGTCGCCACGGCCGCATCGTAGTTGGTGCCGCCACCCGCCGTGAGGCCGGCGAGAAGCGATTTGGCGGTCGCCACGTCAACCCACACCGACGTTCTGTCGGTGGCGCTGCTGCTGAAGGTGACGAGTTGCACCTTCACGTCGCCGAGGTCGTCGTATTTGTCGAGCAAGGCACTGATCGCCTGTTTCGCCAGATCCAGCCGCGACAGCCCCGGCACGCCGGACGGATCGACCATGCTGCCGGAAATGTCGAGGACGATAAGGATGTTGGAATCAATCTCCACCGCCGCCACCGAGCGATCCGATGGCACGGCTTTGGGCACGTCGTCGACGATGTTGACCACGATTGTGCTGGTGGTGCTGTTGCCCAGTGCATCGGTGGCTTTGTAGGTGAAGCTTTCACTCAGGGTGTTGGCGCCGTCGTTGGCGTTCGGCGTGGTTTTCGGCGCCGAGGTCAGGGTGTAGGTGTAAGTGCCGTCGGCGTTGAGCTGGATCTGCCCGTACGTGCCGGTGGCGCTGCCGACCAGGCTGTAGGTGAGCGCCCCGCTGCCGCCGGTGACCGCGCCGACCAGCGTGCCGGTGGCGGTTTCACCGGTATTGGTCGGGTCACTGCCGGTGACCGTGCCGGGGGCCAGGTCCTGGCCGTCCTTGGTCAGGTCGAGGGCTTTTTCATAGACCGTCACGTCTTGATCCACCGACGCCACGAGTTTGCTGTCGGCGACATTGATGGTGATGGTGGTGGTGCTTTCGTCGCCGTCACCGTCGCGAATGGTGTAGGTGAAAGTGTCGGTGGCGCCCGGCGGGCTCACCGAGTTCGGGTTGCTGTGGTAGACGGCGTTGCCCGCTGCGTCCAGGGTCAGGTAACCGTAGGTGCCGTTGATGTTGCTGTTGAGGCCGCCGATTGCCGAGCTCGCGGTGTTGCTGCCGGCACGCACGCCGACCACTGCCCCGCCCGCCGCTGCGCCATCGGCGCCGGTGACGTCGTTACCGAGCACGCTGATGTTGACCGTGCCACCCTCCGTCACCGAGCCGGTGTCGGCCTTGGCGGTCGGCAGGTCATCGATGATGTTGACGTTGATCTGCCCCGACGCCGTGCTGCCGTCGCCGTCGGTGGCGACCACGTTGAAGTTCTCGGTGAGGCTGTTGGCGCCATTACCGGTCGGGTGCGCTTCGTTGTCCACCAGGGTGTAGCTGTAACTCACCACGCCCGTGGCCGGGTTGTAACCGGTGATGGTCAGCGTGCTGCCCAATGGCGTGACCGCCGATTGCGGGAAGCCTGCGGCGACACCATTGGTGACCACGGCGATACCGCCGACGGTGAGGGTTTGCAGACCGTCGAGCGCGGTTACGGTGAATGTGCCGCTTTGGGTCAAAGCGGATGGGTTCGGGCTGCTGCCGTCGCTGAGGTTTTTCTCGTAGACCGTCAGCTCGCCACCGTTGACGTCGAGACCATTGAGGATCACCGGATCGTCGTTGTTGTGGATGTTCAGCACCAGATTGGCGGTGCTCGCGTCGCCGTCCGAGTCGGTAATGGTGTAGGTGAAGGTTTCGGTGCCGTTGCCATTGCCGTGCAGGTTCTTGAAGTCGGCGTCGTTGGTGTTGAGGGTGTAGGTGTAGGTGCCGTTGGCATTCAACACCAAGGTGCCGTAGGTGCCGGTGAACGTGCCGGCAGTAACAGGGCCGGTGGGTACGCGGTCGGCGCCTTGCACGTCATTGGTCAGGACGTTGCCGGTCAGCGTCAGGTTGGTTTCTGACGCGGTGTTGGCGTTGCTGTCGTTCAGCGCTTTCGGCAAGTCATCGATGATGTTGACGTCGAGGGTTGCGTTGGCGGTGGTGCCGTTGTCGTCCGTTACCGTTACGGCGAATTGCTCGGGCAGGTTGTTTGCACCGTTAGCCGTTGGGTGGGTTTCGTTATCGACCAGGGTGTAGCTGTAACTCACCACGCCAGTGGTGGCGTTGAAACCGGTGATGGTGAGCGTGCTGCCCAGCGGTGTGGTGACCGATTGCGGGAAACCTGCCGCAACGCCGTTGGTAACGACGGCGATGCCACCGACGGTCAGCGTGGTGACGCCGTCCAGTGCGGTGATGGTGAAGGTGCCGCTTTGGGTCAACGCTGTTGAGTCTGGCGCGCTGCCGTCGCTGAGGTTTTTCTCGTAGACAGTGAGTTCACCGCCATTCACGTCGAGGCCGCTGATGACCACTGGATCGTCGTTGTTGTGGACCTGTAGAACGAGGTTCGCAGTGCTGGTGTCGCCATCGGAATCGGTGATGGTGTAGGTGAAGGTTTCAGTGCCGTTACCACCGCCGTGCAGGTTTTTGAAGTCAGCATCGGTCGGGTTCAGCGTGTAGGTGTAAGTGCCGTCGGTTTGCAGTACCAAGGTGCCGTAAGTGCCGGTGAACGTGCCGGCTGTCACGGGCCCCGTAGGTACGCGGTCAGCGCCTTGCACGTCATTGGTCAGCACGTTGCCGGTCAGCGTCAGGTTGGTTTCTGACGCGGTGTTGGCGTTGCTGTCGTTCACTGCTTTTGGCAGGTCATCGATGATATTGACGTCGAGCGTTGCGTTGGCGGTGGTGCCGTTGTCATCCACCACCGTGACGGCGAATTGCTCGGGCAGGTTGTTTGCGCCGTTGGCGGTTGGGTGGGCGTCGTTGTGATCGAGGGTGTAGCTGTAGCTGACCACGCCAGTGGTGGCGTTGAAGCCGGTGATGGTCAGTGTGCTGCCTAGCGGTGTGGTGACCGATTGCGGGAAACCTGCGGCCACGCCGTTAGTGACCACAGCGATGCCACCGACGGTCAGCGTGGTGACGCCATCCAGTGCAGTGATGGTGAAGGTGCCACTTTGGGTCAGTGCGTTGGCATCAGGGGCGCTGCCGGTGCTGAGGTTTTTTTCGTAGACAGTGAGTTCACCGCCATTCACATCGAGGCCGCTGATGACTACCGGATCGTCGTTGTTGTGGATCTGTAGAACGAGGTTCGCAGTGCTGGTGTCGCCGTCAGAATCGGTGATGGTGTAGGTGAAATTCTCGGTGCCGTTGCCACCGCCGTGCAGGTTTTTGAAGTCGGCATCGGTGGGGTTCAACGTGTAGGTGTAGGTGCCGTCGGTGTGCAGTTCCAACGTGCCGTAAGTGCCGGTGAAAGTCCCGGCAGTGACAGGCCCGGTGGGTACGCGGTCGGCGCCTTGCACGTCGTTGGTCAGGACGTTGCCGGTCAGCGTCAGGTTGGTTTCTGACGCGGTGTTGGCGTTGCTGTCGTTCACTGCTTTTGGCAGGTCATCGATGATATTGACGTCGAGCGTTGCGTTGGCGGTGGTGCCGTTGTCATCCACCACCGTGACGGCGAATTGCTCGGGCAGGTTGTTTGCGCCGTTGGCGGTTGGGTGGGCGTCGTTGTGATCGAGGGTGTAGCTGTAGCTGACCACGCCAGTGGTGGCGTTGAAGCCGGTGATGGTCAGTGTGCTGCCTAGCGGTGTGGTGACCGATTGCGGGAAACCTGCGGCCACGCCGTTAGTGACCACAGCGATGCCACCGACGGTCAGCGTGGTGACGCCATCCAGTGCAGTGATGGTGAAGGTGCCACTTTGGGTCAGTGCGTTGGCATCAGGGGCGCTGCCGGTGCTGAGGTTTTTTTCGTAGACAGTGAGTTCACCGCCATTCACATCGAGGCCGCTGATGACTACCGGATCGTCGTTGTTGTGGATCTGTAGAACGAGGTTCGCAGTGCTGGTGTCGCCGTCAGAATCGGTGATGGTGTAGGTGAAATTCTCGGTGCCGTTGCCACCGCCGTGCAGGTTTTTGAAGTCGGCATCGGTGGGGTTCAACGTGTAGGTGTAGGTGCCGTCGGTGTGCAGTTCCAACGTGCCGTAAGTGCCGGTGAAAGTCCCGGCAGTGACAGGCCCGGTGGGTACGCGGTCGGCGCCTTGCACGTCGTTGGTCAGGACGTTGCCGGTCAGCGTCAGGTTGGTTTCTGACGCGGTGTTGGCGTTGCTGTCGTTCACTGCTTTTGGCAGGTCGTCGACCACGTTCACATCAAGGGTCGCGTTGGCCGTCGTGCCATTGTCATCGACCACGGTGACGGCAAATTGCTCTGGCAATGTGTTGGCACCATTGCCAGTCGGGTGCGCGTCGTTGTGGTCAAGGGTGTAGCTGTAACTGACCACGCCAGTGGTGGCGTTGAAGCCGGTGATGGTGAGCGTGCTGCCCAGTGGTGTAGTGACCGATTGCGGGAAGCCTGCCGCAACGCCGTTGGTAACGACGGCGATGCCGCCCACAGTCAGCGTGGTGACGCCATCGAGTGCAGTGATGGTGAAGGTGCCGCTCTGGGTCAATGCGTTGGCATCAGGAGCGCTGCCGGTGCTGAGGTTTTTCTCGTAAACCGTCAGCTCGCCGCCGTTCACATCGAGGCCACTGATGACCACGGGATCGTCGTTGTTGTGGATTTGCAGGACGAGGTTCGCGGTACTGGTGTCGCCGTCGGAATCGGTGATGGTGTAGGTGAAGGTTTCGGTGCCGTTACCACCGCCGTGCAGGTTTTTGAAGTCAGCATCGGTCGGGTTCAGCGTGTAGGTGTAAGTGCCGTCGGTGTGCAGTTCCAGGGTGCCGTAAGTGCCGGTGAACGTGCCGGCAGTGACCGGCCCGGTGGGTACGCGGTCGGCGCCTTGCACGTCGTTGGTCAGGACGTTGCCGGTCAGCGTCAGGTTGGTTTCTGACGCGGTGTTGGTGTTGCTGTCGTTCACTGCTTTTGGCAGGTCGTCGACCACGTTCACATCAAGGGTCGCGTTGGCCGTCGTGCCGTTGTCATCGACCACGGTGACGGCGAACTGCTCGGGCAGGTTGTTTGCACCGTTGGCGGTTGGGTGCGCGTCGTTGTGATCCAACGTGTAGCTATAACTCACCACGCCAGTGGTGGCGTTGAATCCGGTGATGGTGAGCGTGCTGCCCAGCGGTGTAGTGACCGACTGCGGGAAGCCTGCCGCGACGCCGTTAGTGACCACGGCGATACCGCCCACGGTCAGCGTGGTGACGCCATCGAGTGCGGTGATGGTAAACGTGCCGCTCTGGGTCAGCGCATTGGAGTCCGGCTCGCTGCCGGTGCTGAGGTTTTTTTCGTAGACCGTCAGCTCGCCACCCTCGACGTTCAAGCCATTGATCACCACCGGATCATCGTTATTGTGGATCTGCAGCACGAGATTCGCAGTGCTGGTATCGCCATCGGAATCGGTGATCGTGTACGTGAAGGTCTCAGTGCCATTGCCGCCGCCGTGCAGTGCTTTGAAATCGGCGTCGCTGGTGTTCAGGGTGTAGGTGTAGGTGCCATTGGCATTCAACACCAGGGTGCCGAACGTTCCGGTGAATGTCCCGGCGGTCACCGGTCCGGTGGGCACACGGTCGGCGCCTTGCACGTCGTTGCTCAGAACGTTGCCGGTCAGGGTCAGCAGGGTTTCCGAGGCGGTGTTGGCGTTGCTGTCGTTAACCGCCCGTGGCACGTCATCGATGATGTTGACGTCGAGTGTGCCCGTGGCCGAGTCGCCGTTGCTGTCACCCGCCACAACGGTGAATTGTTCGCTGAGGCTGTTGGCGCCGCCACCGGCCGGATGCGCGTCGTTGCCGTTGAGGGTGTAGCTGTAGCTGACCACGCCGGTCGCCGCGTTGTAGCCGGTGATGGTCAGGGTGTTGCCCAGTTGCGTGGTGATCGACTGCGGAAAACCGGCCGCCACGCCACCGCTGACCACGCTGATGCCGCCGATGTTCAGGCTGCTCAGGCCGTCCGGCGCCGACACCGTGAAGCTGCCGCTCTGGGTCAGCGCACCAGGGTTGGCCGAGGAGCCGTCAGGCAGGTTGGCTTCGTTGAGGGTCAGCTCACCACCAGGCACCGCGAGGCCGCTGAGGGTGACCAGATTGTTGACCGGAGGCGGCACGACCGGCGTGTCGTTGCCATTGTCGATGACGGCGTTATGGCGCGCCTCGGGAAACTCGGGAATGCCGTTGAATCCCGCAGTCGGGAAGCCGATGACCGGATCCACGCGCCCGCCGACTTCAGTCAGCAGCACGAAGCTGTGACCACCGCCCAGTTCCCCCGGCGCACCACCCGGTGCGTTGGGCCCTGCAGCGGTCGCTTCCGCCGCTTTGGTCGGGTCTTCGCCGGCGGCGATGGCTTTCTGGATCTGCTCGACATCGGTCAGTTGCGCTTCGCTCGGCGTCAGCACTTCGGGGGCATTGATCGGCACCGCCTGGTTGGCCAGCAGTTGCCCGGACATGGTCATGCTGCTGTCGCGACCCAGGGTCAGCTCGTGGCCGTTTTGCAGATGAACGGCGACGGCGCCTTCTGCCCCGGTGATCACTTGATCGCCGGCAAACAAACGGTCGCCTTCGACCAGGGCGCGGCGCGTGCCGTCGGTGCCCTGCGCAAAAACCTGACCAATGACTTTAGTGACGATCCCGATGAGCGTTGCCATGTGAAACTCCTCCGCTGCCGACCACCGTCGGCACTGGTTCGCGAAGCACGCCCATGGCTCAAGCGGGTTGCCGGGGTGACGCTCGCACCTCGACAGTTCGTTTCGCAGGTTGCGCAAACAAGGAAACTTCAGTGCTTTCAAGCACTTCAGAATCCTGATCACTGCAGCAAGCCCACTAGCGCTACGTAACGGTGGTGAATCACCCGAGTGACAAAAATCTGTCGCTCATCTGCCGCTACGCGTCCCTCCCCTTCAGCATTACTTCGCCGTATGTCGCAAAGTGAATGGAACTTTCCTCAAGCCTTTTTGTGCTCCCTAAAGCGCATGAAACAAAGGCTTTCGTCCTGAACAATGTGCCGGTTTTCGCTAAGCGCATAAGTTTTTTTCGGCATAAGCCTTATGAAAATTTTTTCTTAGCTACGCTTCAGGAAAGAGTGAAACGCTTACACCCCAAAATATCGTCAAATATTTGGCGACAGTAACACACCATCAGGACCAGGGAGATGCACCCCATGCGCGTTTTAACCCCCCTCTGCAGCGCGGTTTTGCTGGCCATGGCTTGCACTTCCCAAGCCCAGGCCATGAACCTGACTGAAGCGATTCAAAGCACCATCGCCACCCACCCGGAACTCGCTTCACGCGTCGACGCCAAACTGTCGGCCGATGAACAAGTGAAAGTGGCCAAGGGCGGCTTCTACCCGTCCGTCGATCTGAACGCCGCCTACGGGCGCGGGTACAGCGATAACACCAACACTCGGGCCTTCGGTAATCACCACACCGAAATTCTCAATTACACCCAGTCGGAACTGCGGCTGCGGCAAATGATCTTCGACGGTTTCAACACCGCCAACGAGGTCGAGCGGACCAAGGGCGTGTCCAATTCGCGCGCCTATTACGCTCAGGGTACCGCCCAGGATCTGGCCCTGCGCACCATCGAGGTTTACCTCGAAGTGCTCAAGCGCCGTGAATTGGTGACCCTGGCCAAGAACAACCTGCAAGCGCACTTGCGCGTCAACGATCAGATCGGCCTGCGCACCCAGCGCGGCATCGGCAGCACCGCCGACTCCGATCAGTCGGTCGCCCGCCGGGCGCTGGCGCAGAACAACCTCGACACCGCCGAAGTCGATCTGGCCGACGCCGAATCGAACTTCTACGCCGTGGTCGGGCGCATGCCCGATGAACTCGAAGCGCCACCGTCGACCCGCGGCGAAATCCCCACCAGCCTGCCGGAAGCCCAGCAGAGCATGGTCGAGAACAACCCGTACCTGAAATCCGCGCAGGCGGACGTGCAGTCGGCCGAGAGCCAGTACGAAGTCGCCAAGTCGCCGTTCTACCCACGTTTCGATGCCGAAGCGGCGGTGGGCGCGAACAACAACGTGCAGGGTGATGAAGGCCACGACAACGAATGGCGCGTGGGCGTGATCATGAACTACAACCTGTTCCGCGGTGGCAGCGACAAGGCCCGCCTGGCGTCCGATGCGCATCAGATCAACCAGGCGATGGACATCCGCAACAACGCCCTGCGTCAGTTGAACGAGAACATTCACTTGGCCTGGAACGCCATGGTCAACGCGAAGAAGCAGACCCCGACCGCCCGCGAATACGCCGAGACCACCAAACGGGTGCGCGCGGCCTATCAGGATCAGTTCGGCCTCGGCCAACGCACCCTGCTCGACTTGCTCGACAGTGAAAACGAGCTCTACAACGCCAACCGCCGCTACACCGAAATCCGTTACACCGAGGAATACTCGATGTACCGCGTGCTGGCGAACATGGGCCAGTTGCTGAGCAAGCAACGGGTGGTGCTGCCGGCGGATGCGATTGCGGCAACCGAGGTGAAGAACGAAGCACGCCTGCCTGAGCTGAAGTAAGCCCCACGCTCCATTGTGGCGAGGGAGCTTGCTCCCGCTTGAGTGCGCAGCGCTCAGATGGCCGATACCGTCAGTTCCATGGGGCTGCTGCGCAGCCCAGCGGGAGCGAGCTCCCTCGCCACAGGTTTTGGGCAAGTCTTAAGAGGCGATCAATATGACTAGCATGGCCGAAGGCGGAAACACCGGGATCGATCCGCGGCTGAGCTTCGATGATCCGTTACTCGACGGTCTGTTGATCCTCTGCAAACTCCACGGCGCGATTGTCAGTCGCGCCAGCCTGAGTGCCGGGCTGCCCCTGAACAAGCAACGCCTGAGCCTGGACCTGCTGCCCCGTGCAGCGGCCCGGGCCGGTTTGCAGGCACGCCTGTTGCGGCGTGAGCTGAAAGACATCTCCGCGCTGAATCTGCCGATTCTGCTATTGCTCAAGGACGGCCGCACCGCTGTGCTGCGGCGGTTCGCCGACGACGACAAGGCGCTGATTCTGCCCAGCGAAGCCGATGGCGGCGAGCAATGGGTCGAACGCGAAGAACTCGCCGAACACTACAGCGGCCAGGCTTTGTTCGCCCGTCCGCGCCACGAACTCGAAGACTTGCGCTCACCGCTGGTGCCGCGGGTCCACGCCTGGTTTCGCGACACCCTGAAGCTGTCGAAATGGCTGTACAGCGACGCGATCCTCGCCAGTTTCCTGATCAACTTGCTGGGCCTGATGGTGCCGCTGTTCGTCATGCAGACCTACGATCGCGTGGTGCCAAATCAGGCCACCTCGACCCTCTGGGTGTTGGCCGTCGGCCTGCTGATCGGCACCGGCTTCGAACTGGTGCTGCGGGTGGTGCGTGCGCACCTGCTCGACACCGCCGGCAAGAAAACCGACGTGATCCTTTCCGCGACTTTATTTGAACGCATCACCGGCATGGCGATGAAGGCGCGGCCGGCGACCATCGGCGGTTTCGCCCAGAGCATTCATGACTTTCAGGGCCTGCGCGAATTCCTCACCGCCGTGACCCTGACCAGCCTGATCGACCTGCCCTTCGTGGTGTTGATGCTGGTGGTGATCGGTCTGCTCGGCGGCTGGCTGGTGGTGATTCCGCTGCTGGCGTTTCCGATCACGATCATTTTTGCTTTGGCGATCCAGGTGCGCCTGCGCGACACCGTGCAGAAAAGCCTGAGCCTGGGCGCTGAACGTCAGGCGCTGCTGATCGAAACCCTCGGCGGCCTGGAAACCCTCAAGGCCTGCAGCGCCGAAAGCGAGCGCCAGCACAAATGGGAAAGCACCCACGGCGCCCTCACCCGCCTCGACAGCCATGCACGCAACCTCTCGGCGCTGGCGACCAACGGCACGCTGTTCATCCAGCAGTTTTCCGGGATGGCGACGATTGTCGCCGGGGTCTACAGCATCATCGCCGGCAACCTCAGCGTCGGTGCGCTGGTCGCCAGCTACATGCTTGGCAGCCGCGTACTCGCGCCGCTGGGGCAGATCGCCGGACTGATCACCCGCTACCAGCAAGCGCAACTGACCATGAAAAGCACCGACGCGCTGATGGGCCTGCCTCAGGAGCGCGACGGCAAGCAGCGGCCACTGGAGCGCACGCAACTGCAAGGTGCGCTGGACGTCAGCGGCGTGACCTTTCACTACAACGGCCAGAACGCACCGGCGCTGAGCAACGTCAGCTTCAGCATGAAACCCGGCGAACGCATCGGCATCATCGGCCGCAGCGGCTCGGGCAAAAGCACCCTGGCGCGACTAGTGATGGGTTTCTATGAACCCGAGGAAGGCCAGTTGTTGCTCGACGGCCTCGACCTGCGGCAACTGGATGTCGCCGACCTGCGCCAGCAGATCGGTTACGTCGCCCACGACCTGCCGCTGCTGGCCGGCAGCCTGCGCGACAACCTGACCCTCGGCGCACGCTACATCAGTGATTCGCGCATGCTCGAAGTCGCCGAACTGACCGGCGTTACCGAACTGGCGCGGCAGCATCCGCAAGGTTTCGACCGCCCCGTGGGCGAACGCGGGCAACTGCTCTCCGGTGGTCAGCGCCAGGCCGTATTGCTGGCCCGGGCCCTGCTGCTCGACCCACCGATCATGTTGCTCGACGAACCCACCAGCGCCATGGACAACAGCAGCGAAGACCTGCTGCGCCAGAAACTCCACGGGTGGGTGCAAGGCAAGACGCTGCTGCTGGTCACCCACCGCACCTCGATGCTGAGCCTGGTGGACCGGCTGCTGGTACTGGACAACGGCCGGGTCGTCGCTGACGGCCCGAAAGAAGCGGTCATCGATGCACTGCGCAAGGGCCGCGTCGGCTCGGCGGCGGTTTAGATGCGTTGCCAATCCACCACCTGTGGCGAGGGAGCTTGCTCCCGCTGGGTTGCGCAGCAGCCCCAAAGTTTTTGTGGGCGCTGCGCACCCATGCGGGAGCAAGCTCCCTCGCCACAGGTTCGCGTTGACTTGGTTTGTCTTGATTGAGAGGTATCGCCGCATGTCATCTTCATCTTCGAAAGAACGCGGCTACTTCGACAGTTTCGGCAAAAGCGCCGAAGCCGAGTTCATGCCGGAAACCGCCGGCGCGTCGTTGCAGGACTCGCCGCGCTGGTCGCGGATCACCGTGTGGCTGGCGGCGGCGCTGTTGATCAGTGCGCTGCTCTGGGCCAAGTTCGCGGTGCTCGAAGAAGTGACCATGGGCGAAGGCAAGGCGATTCCGTCGAGCAAGGTCCAGGTGATCCAGAACCTCGAGGGCGGGATCGTCACCGAGATTTTCGTGCGCGAAGGCCAGATGGTGAACAAGGGCGACACGCTGCTGCGCCTGGATGACACGCGCTTCCTGTCGAATAAGGGTGAGAGCGAAGCCGACCGTTACGCCCTGACCGCGCAAGTCGAACGCCTTTCCGCCGAAGCCGAGGGCCGGCCGCTCAAGCTGTCTGACGAGGTGATCGCCAAGGCGCCGCAGGTCGCCGAAGACGAACGGGCGCTTTACGACCAGCGCCAACGGCGGCTGGCCAGTGAGCAACGTACCCTCACCGAACAGCTGCGGCAGAAGACTCAGGAGCTGGCGGAGTTCCGCTCCAAACAGGGCCAGTACAGCTCCAGCCTGGCGCTGCTACAGCAAGAGATGAACATGTCGGCGCCGCTGGTTGGCACTGGCGCAGTGTCGCCAGTGGAAATCCTGCGACTCAAACGCAGCGCGGTGGAGATTCGCGGTTCGCTGAACGCGACAACCCTGGCGATCCCCCGGGCCGAATCGGCGATCAACGAGATCAAGAGCAAGATCGACGAATCGGAACAGACCTTCCGCTCCGACGCCGCCAAGGACCTCAATCAGAAACGCACCGACCTGTCGAAAATCACCGCGTCGAGCATCGCCATCGACGACCGCGTCAGCCGCACCACCGTGACCTCGCCGGTGCACGGGGTGATCAAGCAGCTCAAGGTCAACACCATCGGTGGCGTGGTGCAGCCGGGCAGCGACATGGTTGAAATCGTGCCGCTGGAAGACAACCTGCTGATCGAAGCCAAGGTCCGTCCGCAAGACGTCGCGTTCCTGCACCCGGGCCAGAAAGCCATGGTCAAGTTCAGTGCCTACGACTACACGATCTACGGCGGCCTGAGCGCGAAACTGGAACTGATCGGCGCCGACACCATCACCGATGACAAGGGCAACAGCTTCTACCTGATTCAGGTGCGCACCGATAAAAACCATTTGGGCGGGGATGTGAAACCGCTGCTGATCATCCCGGGGATGGTGGCGACGGTGGACATTATTACCGGGGAAAAAAGTGTGCTGGATTACCTGCTCAAACCGGTGTTGAAAGCGCGGACCGAGGCGATGCGCGAGCGCTAGCGATTTCCAAAGCATTGCTGTGATTGATCCGGCGCTTTCGCGAGCAGGCTCGCTCCCACAGGGGATTTGAGGTGTGCACAGAGTTTGTGCGCACCTTCGATCAAATGTGGGAGCGAGCCTGCTCGCGAAGAGGCCAGCCGCTTCAGCAATTATGCATCGCCATGGTTACGCTGAAAGGTCTCCTCCCCCATCGCTGCAATCTGCCCCTCGATCAACGCTTCGAACGGCTTGAGCAACGGCTCGAATGAAGCCGACGGCTCCAGCGTGTGCAACGCCTGCACAATCGCCTCGATGGTCGACAACGCCCCCGGCCCCGGTGCCTTGCGCAACCGGTACCGCGACACCCCGCCCGCGGTCAGCGTCACCCGTGGCAACGCCGCCAGCAGCGGATTGAGATGGAGCATCTTGCGCGCCTTGCGCCAGGTACCATCCGGCACCACCAACAGCAACGGTTCATCAGATTCGCTGTAAGCCTGCATCGGTTGTGCATCGTCGGCGGGAAACAGCAAGCGCGCCTGATACCCCGGCCGGTTCAACAGCGCCGGTAAATCCTCGAACACTTCACCGACAATCAACTCGGCATTGGTCAACCCCAACGCCGCCAGGCGCGCAGTATTGAGCGCGTGATTGACCTCGCTCGGGTGCTGCAACAGCAACACCCGGGTGCGGCTGTCGAGGCGCGGGATCAGTGGGCACAGGCAATGGGTTTGTGGGCGCAGGCAGCGCGGGCATTGGGGTCTGGACATACTTCTTTTTCCTACACGCTAAGCCTGATTGAGCTGTGCTTTGAGCAGATCACGAAAAGTCTGGATCAGCGGCTCGCGACTGCGGCCACGGCGCATGATCATCGAGAACGGCGCCTGATAGCCGAAGGTCGCCGGCAGCAACACGCGCAGGTCGCCCTTGTCGGCCCAGGCCTGCGCATAGTGTTCAGGCAAATAACCAATGTAGGCGCCGGACAGCACCAGAATCAGCTGCGCTTCCATACTTTCCACGGTGGCGGCACTGTGCTTGAAACCGTGGCGCGCCAGTTCGGCCTGACTCCAGTAACCGCGACCGACCATGCGTTGCTGGGTGATGACCTGCTCGGGGATCCGTCGCTCGTTGAACAACGGGTGCCGGCTACTGCAATACAGCCAGTGCTGCTCGCGGTACAGCGGCATGTAGACCAGACCGCTCATGCGCGTGGAGAACGCACCGATGGCCAGGTCGAGACGATTGTCCTGCACGCCGAGTTGCAGTTCGTAGGGGCTCATCACCGACAGGTGCAAATGCACCGCCGGGTGTTCCTGACTGTAGGCGCCGATGGCTTCGGCGAACGGCAGGGCCTTGTCGCTGACGGTAGAGTCGATCACCCCGAGGTTGAGCGTGCCACGCAGCTCGCCCTTGAGCGCGGCGGCGTATTGCTCGAAACCTTCAAGCTCGGCGAGCAGGCGCAGGGTTTCCTGATGGAACAGCTCGCCTTTGCTCGTCAGGCTGAAACCGCCGCGCCCGCGATGGCACAGCACCAGACCCAGTGCCGCTTCGAGCTGGCTCATGTAGGTGCTGATCGCCGAGGTCGACAGGTTGAGCTCCTGTTGCGCATTGGCGAAGCCCTGATGGCGGACCACGCTGACGAAGATGCGTAATAGTTTCAGGTCGGGTAAAGCGTTGGCCATCAAGTACTCCAGATACGCAGGTCATGGGCGGCGCACATATCCCTGTGACGAACACCTTTTGTGGCGAGGGAGCTTGCTCCCGCTCGGCTGCGAAGCAGTCGCAAACCCGGCAAATACAATTGATCAGGTGTACCGAGTGGCGTGGTTTTGGGGCTGCTTCGCCGCCCAGCGGGAGCAAGCTCCCTCGCCACAGGCACATCAATACAAGGCTAAAGAGTCTATCTCCAGCCTCGCCATTAGTTTAGAAAAATCTGAACTAAGTTTTTGCCCGTAGCGATTCTTCCGCCGCACTACATTTCGCAGAATCGGCCCCACAGCGGCGTCCGACCTTCACAGGCACGGTGCGCCGACATAAATAAAACAAAGACGATGAGGCCCTACCCGTGGACAAGATTCTTCACCAACCACTGGGCGGCAACGAAATGCCGCGCTTCGGCGGCATCGCCACCATGCTCCGACTCCCCCATGTACCGACCGCTGCCGGTCTGGACGCTGCCTTCGTTGGCGTGCCTCTGGACATCGGTACTTCGCTGCGCCCCGGCACCCGCTTCGGACCACGCGACATCCGCACCGAATCGGTGATGATCCGCCCGTACAACATGGCCACCGGCGCCGCCCCGTTCGACTCGCTGTCGGTCGCCGACATCGGTGACGTGGCAATCAACACCTTCAACCTGCTCGACGCCGTGCGCATCATCGAAGAAGCCTACGACAACATCCTCGAGCACAACGTGATCCCGATGACCCTGGGTGGCGACCACACCATCACCCTGCCGATCCTGCGGGCGATTCACAAGAAGCACGGCAAAGTCGGTCTGGTGCACATCGATGCGCACGCCGACGTCAACGATCACATGTTCGGCGAGAAGATCGCCCACGGTACGACCTTCCGTCGCGCCGTCGAAGAAGGCCTGCTGGACTGCGACCGCGTGGTGCAGATTGGTTTGCGCGCGCAGGGTTACACCGCTGACGACTTCAACTGGAGCCGCGACCAGGGCTTCCGCGTGGTGCAGGCCGAAGAGTGCTGGCACAAGTCGCTGGCGCCGCTGATGGCCGAAGTGCGCGAGAAAGTCGGTGGCGGCCCGGTGTACCTGAGCTTCGACATCGACGGCATCGACCCGGCCTGGGCGCCGGGCACCGGCACCCCGGAAATCGGTGGTCTGACGACCATTCAGGCGATTGAAATCGTCCGTGGCTGCCAGGGCCTCGACCTGATCGGCTGCGATCTGGTAGAAGTCTCGCCCGCGTACGACACCACCGGCAACACCTCGCTGCTGGCCGCCAACCTGCTGTACGAAATGCTCTGCGTACTGCCGGGCGTGGTCCACCGCTGAGGGTTCGGCCATGAACGAACGTGATCAGGTTCTGCAAGCGGCCGCCGATCTGGTGTCCGCCTTCGCCCGTAATGATCGCGAGGCTTACTTCGGCGCGTTCAGCGCCGATGCGAGTTTCGTGTTCTACACCCTCGAACAGCCGCTGCTGTCGCGCGACACCTATCAGGCGTTGTGGGACCGCTGGCGCGCCGAGGATGGCTTTGAAGTGCTGTCGTGCACTTCAAGCAACGCTTTCGTCAGCCTGCAAGGTGATGTGGCGATTTTCATCCATGACGTGGCCACCGAGCTGCGCATGCAAGGGGAGCAACACTTCAGCCAGGAGCGCGAGACGATTGTTTTCAAGAAACAAGCGTCGAGCCTAGAACAACAAGGCCATTGGCTGGCCTGCCACGAACATTTGTCCGCAATGCCGGAAGGGCTGCCATCCCCTTAGCCAAGACAGGTGACGCTCACGCACGATGAGCGCGCCTTTATGATCGGAGCAGATCATGAATAACAACAACAACGACCAAAGCCTTACGCAAATTGAAACCCACGGGGTCGAGCAGATCCCGGACCACGAACGCACCGCAGGCCCGACGGATTTGTTCCGGATGATCTTCGGTGGTTCGAACACCTTTGCCACCGCCGTGCTCGGCAGTTTCCCGGTGCTGTTCGGCCTGTCGTTTCAGGCCGGTGTCTGGGCGATTGTTGCGGGCGTGTTGCTGGGCTCGCTGATCCTCGCACCGATGGGCCTGTTCGGGCCGATCAACGGCACCAACAATGCCGTGTCGTCTGGCGCACACTTCGGTGTGCACGGGCGGATCGTCGGTTCGTTCCTGTCGCTGTTGACCGCTATCGCGTTTTTCTCGCTCTCGGTGTGGAGTTCGGGGGATGCGTTGATCGGTGGGGCGAAACGCCTGATCGGTCTGCCGGAAACCGACCTGACCCTGGGCCTGGCCTACGGTCTGTTCGCGATTCTGGTGCTGACCGTGTGCATCTACGGCTTCCGCTTTCTGCTGTGGGTGAACAAGATCGCGGTGTGGAGCGCCAGCCTGTTGTTCCTGCTGGGCATCTTCGCCTTCGCCGGTCCTTTCGACGTCAATTACGCCGGCACGGTGAGCCTCGGGCAACCGGGCTTCTGGGCGGCGTTCATCGGCGCCGCGCTGGTGGCGATGAGCAACCCGATTTCCTTCGGGGCGTTCCTCGGCGACTGGTCGCGCTACATCCCGCGTGACACCTCCAAGCAGCGGATCATGGCGGCGGTGGTGCTGTCGCAGATCGCCACGTTCATCCCGTTCCTGTTCGGCCTGGCCACCGCGACCATCGTCGCGATCAAGGCGCCGGACTACATCGCGGCGAACAACTACGTGGGCGGCCTGCTGGCGGTATCGCCGAGCTGGTTCTTCCTGCCGGTGTGCCTGATTGCGGTGATTGGCGGCATGTCCACCGGCACCACCTCGCTGTATGGCACCGGGCTGGACATGTCCAGTGTGTTCCCACGGGTGCTGTCGCGGGTCAAGGCGACGCTGCTGATCGGCGTGCTGTCGATTGCCTTCATCTTCATTGGGCGCTTCGCGGCAAACCTGGTGCAGAGCGTGTCGACCTTCGCCGTGCTGATCATCACCTGCACCACCCCGTGGATGGTGATCATGATCATCGGCCTGTTGGTGCGTCGCGGCTTCTACTGCCCGGATGACCTGCAAGTGTTCACTCGCGGCGAACAGGGCGGACGCTACTGGTTCAACCACGGCTGGAACTGGCGTGGCCTGGGCGCGTGGATCCCGAGCGCGGCGGTCGGCCTGTGCTTCGTCAACCTGCCGGGGCAGTTCGTCGGCCCGCTGGGCGAGATGGCCGGCGGTATCGACATCAGCTTGCCGGTGACCCTCGGTCTGGCATCGGTGGTGTACCTGACGTTGCTGAGCCTGTTCCCGGAACCGCGAGACGTGTTCGGCCCGCAGGATGCACGGAGCCAAGTCTCAGAAAAACCTGAACTGCGTCAGGCCGCCTGATCCATAAAGAAAATTTGAAGGATTGAAGTTCTTGTGGCGAGGGAGCTTGCTCCCGCTCGACTGTGCAGCAGTCGCAATGAAGTGATTGGGGCCGCTTCGCGGCCCAGCGGGAGCAAGCTCCCTCGCCACAGCGAAACATTCGATTCAGCGTTCCACATAAAAAAGACAATCGGAGACACGCCATCATGGCTTTGGATTTATTCGTCGTCCTCATCTACGCCGCCGGCATGCTCTTGCTCGGCTACTACGGCATGCGCAAGGCCAAGACCAACGAGGACTTTCTGGTCGCCGGGCGCAACCTGGGCCCGAGCCTGTACATGGGCACCATGGCCGCGACCGTGCTCGGTGGCGCGTCCACCGTCGGCACCGTGCGCCTGGGCTACGTGCACGGCATCTCCGGTTTCTGGCTGTGCGCGGCCCTCGGTTGCGGCATCGTCGCGCTGAACCTGTTCCTCGCCAAACCGCTGCTGAAACTGAAGATTTACACCGTTACCCAGGTGCTGGAAAAACGCTACAACCCGATGGCCCGCTCGGCGAGCGCGGCGATCATGCTGGCCTATGCGCTGATGATCGGCGTGACCTCGATCCTGGCGATCGGCACCGTGTTGCAAGTGCTGTTCGGTCTGCCGTTCTGGATCTCGGTGCTGCTCGGCGGTGGCGTGGTGGTGATCTACTCGGCCATCGGCGGCATGTGGTCGCTGACCCTGACCGACATCGTCCAGTTCATCATCAAGACCGTCGGCCTGATGTTCATCCTGTTGCCGATCTGCCTTTACCGCGTCGGCGGCTGGGACGAACTGGTGCTGAAGCTGCCGGCAGCGGCGTTCAACTTCACCACCATCGGCTGGGACACGATCATCACCTACTTCATGATCTACTTCTTCGGCATCCTGATCGGTCAGGACATCTGGCAACGGGTGTTCACCGTCAAGACCGCCAAAGTCGCGCAGTACGCCGGCAGCATCGCGGGCATCTACTGCATCCTCTACGGCCTGGCCTGCGCCCTGATCGGCATGGCCGCGCACGTGCTGATCCCGGATCTGGACAACGTCAACAACGCCTTCGCCGCCATCGTCAAACTGTCGCTGCCGGACGGCATCCGGGGTCTGGTGATCGCCGCAGCTCTGGCAGCGATGATGTCCACCGCCAGCGCCGGCCTGCTCGCGGCGGCCACCACCCTGACTGAAGACCTGCTGCCGAAACTGCGCGGCGGCAAACAGTCGAGCTTAGGCATCAACCGCTTGTTCACCCTGCTGACCGGTGTCGTGGTGCTGGGCATCGCGCTGGTGGTGAATGACGTGATCAGCGCCCTGACCCTGGCGTACAACCTGTTGGTCGGCGGCATGCTGATTCCGCTGATCGGCGCGATCTTCTGGAAACGCGCAACCACCGCCGGCGCCATCGCCAGCATGGGCCTGGGTTTTGCCACCGCGCTGCTGTTCATGTTCAAGGATGGTCTGGACGCCAACACGCCGATCTACTACAGCCTGGCGGTGGGCCTGATCAGCTTTGTGGTGGTCAGCCTGTTCTCGCGTCGCCCGGCGACCGTGGCGAGTGCGATCTAAGCTTTGATGTAACGACTTGATGCTTTCTTCGACGGGTGTGGCGTCGGTTGCCACACTCGTTTTTTTACGTCTGGAGAAAATGGCTTATGAAGATCGTTTCGCGCGATCAGTGGTTCGAAGTGCAAACCCTGAACGATGGCATCCGCCTGATTCACGAGCCGTACATCCGTCCCTTCTACCGCTGCAACCTATGGCATGTGCAGGGCCGCGACAAAGACTTGTTGCTGGATAGCGGTTCGGGATTGGTCAGCCTGCGCGAGCAGTTGCCGTGGATCACCGAACGGCCGCTGGTGGCTGTCGCCAGTCATTGCCACTTCGACCACATCGCCGGGCATCACGAGTTTGCCGAACGGCTGGTGCACCCGGCCGAAGCGGACATTCTGGCGGCTCCGGATGGCGAGAATGATTTGAGCCGCGCCTTCGTCGGCGACGATATGTTCGACGCGCACCCGGATTGCCCGCTGTGCTACGCCGAATACCGGGTCAAAGCCGCGCCGGCCACCGGGTTTATCGAGGATGGCGACGTGCTGGATCTGGGCAACCGCACCCTGCAGGTGCTGCACACGCCGGGGCATTCGCCGGGCGGTATCAGCCTGTATGAGGCGGCCACCGAAACGTTGTTCAGCGGCGACATCATTTACGACGGGCCGCTGATCGAAGACGCCTACCACTCCAATCTGCAGGATTACGCCGCCAGTCTGCGACGCTTGCAGGCGTTGCCGATCCGCACGGTGCATGGCGGACATTTCGGCAGTTTTTCCGGCGGGCATTTGCGTTCGATGATTGACGAATGGTTGCGCAGCCACGCCTGAGGCCTGCTGTACTCAAGCCAGACACCCCTCAGAACGATCTGCCATGAGAAGAGCTGCCGTGCGTGCCGCGGTGCACCGATACATTCGGCGCCTGCTGGAATCCCGCGAATTCAACGACCACACCAGTCTGGTGCAATTAGGCCTGGAGAAGGCGGATATCGAGGATTTGATCTTCCATCTGGAAGATGAATTCGGACTGACGGCGTTTACGGCCGAAGAGGATCACATGCTCAAGACCGCGAAGACCGCGAATGACCTGAGTCGATTTTTGCTAGAGATTGGACGGCATTGAGAGGATTTGCCAAATACATCCGTCAGGGTGAGCTGAAACCCTGTGGCGAGGGAGCTTGCTCCCGCTGGGCTGCGCAGCAGCCCCAAAACCATTCAGCCCGGTTGTGCCAGACGGACCTTGTTCAGTGACGTTACGACTGCTGCGCAGCCGGGCGGGAGCAAGCTCCCTCGCCACAACAAGCGTCACTCACCTGGAATCGTGCTTACCGGCGCCGTTGTTGACGCCGACGCTGTTCGTCATCGGTGCGGATCGGTACGGGTTGCAGAGGCGGTTCGATCAAGCCGAGGGCAACACCCAAATCGTGCAGCCAGTTCTGAATTTTCTCTTTCATCGTCATGCCCCCTTCAGGGTAGTGCTGAGCGGCCGGAATTCTGAGGCCGCTTCGCATTGATAATAGTCCTAAGTCCTACGCAATGCTCGGCCAAATCCGCAATGATCTGTTACTGAATTGAACAGAATTACAGTCGGTTGGTTCACGCCGTCTGCCGGGTTTCATTCGATGCCACGGGATAGAGCGCTTGCTGCTGTTCAATCCAGGCGTTCAGGTTGGCCCCGACCATGCCTTTACGCCACATGAGCCACGTTGTCGCACTGGCAAACGGCTCGGCCAACGGGTGCACCGCAACGCTTTCGCGCCCCGGCAGGCTGGCGAGCATCGACTCCGACATCAGCGCCACGCCGCTGCCGGCAATCACGCAGGCGAGCATGCCCTGATAGGACTCGATCTCCATCGCCCGGCCCATCGCCGCCTGATAGTGGACGAACCATGCCTCCAGCCGCGCGCGATAGGCGCAGCCATGGCGGAAGGTGAACACCGCCCTGCCCTCGACCTCCTTGGCGCTGCGGATCGGCGGGTGATCGGCCTCGCTGATCAGCACCAGACGCTCGTCACACAGCGGCACGCCGTCGATGCCCGCCAGTTGCGGCGGACCGTCCACCAGCGCCGCGTCGAGGCGGCCGGACACCAGGCCTTCGAGCAATTCGCCGCTGGGCCCCGACTGCACTTGCAGATTCACCGCCGGGTATTGCTTGTGATAGCGCGCCAACAGCGCCGGCAAATGGATTGCCGCGGTGCTGTACAGCGTGCCGAGGACAAAATCCCCCGCCGGTTGCCCGCCCATCACCGCCGCACGGGCCTGATCGCGCAAGGCGAACAGTTTGCCGGTGTAGTCCAGCAAGACTTTTCCTGCAGGCGATAACTGCAAACGCTGACGCTCACGGACGAACAGTTCGACGCCCAACTGCTCCTCCAGCTGTTTGAGCCGGGTCGATAGGTTGGACGGCACCCGGTGCAGGCGCTCCGCGGCGCGCGTGATCGAGCCTTCTTCGGCCACCGCCTGAAAGATCCGCAATTGGCTGAACTCCACGACCTTTCTCCACAACAGAACAAGTTACTCACTATTATTCAATTTTAAAGAAAGTCAATCGGTTCTAGCCTGACGGTCATTGCTCCTTCCAAGGAATCCCGACCATGTCGCCCCTGATTCGCTTGTCCGCCTGTTTCTTCGCCCTGATGATGGCCATGGGCATTGGGCGTTTCGCCCTCACCCCACAAATGCCGCACCTGCTCAGCGAAGGTCAGGTCGATCTGACCGCCGCCGGACTGATCGCGGCCGCCAACTACCTCGGTTACCTGTTGGGAGCGGTGGACGCGATGTTCGCCCACCGACCGCAGCAGGTGCAGCGCCGCTTGTACGGTGGCTTGTGGCTGTGTGTGCTGCTGACCCTGGCGTCGTTCTGGGCCAACGGTTTCTGGTCGCATCTGTTGCTGCGCTTCGGCACCGGCGTAGCGAGTGCCTGGGTGCTGGTGATGATCACCGCATTGAGTCAGCCGCTGGCGGCTGCGGCGGGCCGGCCACGGTTGGGCGCGCTGGTATTCGCCGGACCGGGGCTGGGGATTTTTCTCACAGGGCTGCTGGCACTGGTCTCACATCTGCTGCAGCAGACATCGGCCACGCTGTGGCTGATCTATGCCGGCGTGGCGTTGCTGATGCTGCTGGCGATCGTGCGAATCCTGCCGCAACCGGGCACTCACACGCCGGTCGCCAGCCTCAATGGCAGCCACTCCAATCGCGGCATTCCACGACTGGCGGCGGTGTATGCACTGTATGGGGTGGGTTACATCATCCCGGCCACGTTCCTTTCGCAAATGGCCAACGCGCAATTTCACGGGCAATGGCAGGCCGATCTGTTCTGGCCGTGCTTCGGCCTTGGTGCGGCCATTGGCGTGCTGCTGGTGAGCCTGCGTCGTCACAACCCGAACACCACGCGGCACTGGCTGACGGCTACGCTTTGGCTGCAGGCGCTTGGGGTCTTTGCGTGCCTGCTGGGCAGCGGCTACGGCCTGGCGCTGGGCGTGATGCTCTGCGGCATGCCGTTCCTGGCCTGCATGCAACTGGTGATGCAACGTTCGCGGGAACTGGCGCCGCACACCACCCAGCGCAACGCCGGCCTGCTGACTGCGTGCTTCGCCGTCGGTCAGCTCAGCGGTCCGCTGCTGGCAGCGCTGAGCAGCCATTTCAGCGGCGGCCTGCAACCGGCGCTGGTGATCGCCGGTAGCGGCTTGCTGATTGCCGGCGGGTTGGCCCTGCAATCGTCTACTGCTGGCCGAGCAGTTTGCGCAAACGCCGACGCACCCACTGCTCAGCGCTGACAAAGGTGATGCCGAGCAACACCAGCACCGCGCCGATGACGAAGTTCAGGCTCAATTCCTCACCGAGCAGCACCACGCCGAACGTGACGCCGAACAACGGCGTCATGAATGAAAACACCGCCAGATTGGCTGCCAGATAGCGGCGCAGCAGCCAGAACCAGGTCAGGTAACTGAAGAACGACACCACCAGCCCCTGGAACAACACGCTGGCCACCGCCACGGTGGTCAGGCTGACATGAGTGATCTGGCCGCTGAACAACGCGATCAACAGCAGGCCGACGAAGCCAACGATCAATTGATAGAACAGGGTCAAGGTAACCGGCGCTTCCGACAGTCGCGAGGCGCGCACCACCACGGTGGTCGCGCCCCAACAGGCGCCGGCAATAACCCCAAACGCGTCGCCCAGCAGCATGCGCCGGTCGAGGTTGTCCCACGACACGCCGCCAGCAAAAGCAATGGCGATGCCGATGAACGCGAGGAAGATCCCCAGCCATTGCACCGGCCGCAGACGCTCGCTGGCCAGCAGAAAATGCACGCCGAGCGCGGTGAAAATCGGTGCGGTGTAGAGGAACACCGACATGTGCGCGGCGGTGGTCAGTTGCAGGCCTTCGGCGATGAAGAAGAACTCCAGGCCGAACAGCGCCCCCGCCAGCAGCCCGCCGCGCCAGGTATTGCCGACCTGATCCCAGCCGCCCTTCCAGCACAGCAGCAAGCCGACCAGCAGCGCGGAAATCCCCGAACGCCCGGCCGCCTGCATCACTGGCGCGATGTCCGGCGCGGCCCATTTGATCATCACCTGCTGCACGCCCCAGATCAGGCACAGGCCGATCATCACCTGCAACGCAAAACCGTCGGCATTGCGCCGCTCGACACTCACCGCATCACCTCGAACACACACAACATGGCAGCCATCCAATGGGCAAAAATCAGTGTCGGGGATTATCAATCAGTCGGGCAGAAAAAGCCGTCTGAAAAAGACTCTGGAGGCGTCAGTAACGTCACCGGGGGAATGACGGATGGCTGCGCCATCCATCGCGAGCAGGCTCGCTCCCACAGAATTCGGCGTCGAGCTCAGAATTTGCGCACGACATCGATCCCTGTGGGAACGGGCTTGCCCGCGAAGAGGCCGGCACTTTCAACAAAAACTACAGACCAGACCTGTCCAGTCGCTTCGCCGCCAGGAAACCAACAGTACACGCCACAGCCGTGGCAAACGTCCCCCACGCCCAATCCATCAACGACACCTGCACCGACCAGCCGCGCAACGTCGCCCAATTGGTAAGGTCATACGTGCCGTACGCCACCACCCCCAACAACGCGCCCAGGCGTGCCGCGCGTTGCCAGCTCAGCGCCGGCAACACCACAAATTGCACGCAACCAACAACGTACAGGCAATAAAAAACCGCTGCCGGTAACAGCAGCGGTTTTTCGAGCATCAGCGAACCGAGCAGTTCGCGGTAGGTCGGCGCCATCAACACGCCGAGCCAGATACCGTCTAGCAACAGAAACGCCAGCAGAGTGGCGATGTAGGCGATCAGCGCTTTTTTCATTTGCGAACCCTCATGTAGGCGCTGCCGCAGGCTGCGATCTTTTGATCTTCAAAGGCAAAAGATCACAGCCTGCGGCAGCTCCTACATGGGGCCGGCGTTCACTCAGGTTAGTTCAATGCGATCAGCATGAATGACAATCTTGCCATCCTTGTACAACGAACCGATGGCCTTCTTGAAGTTGCCTTTGCTGACGCCAAACAGGCTGCTGATCAACGCTGGATCACTCTTGTCGCTGACCGCCAGCGTGCCATTGTTTTCGCGCAACTTGGCGAGGATCTTCGAACTCAGGCTGCTGGCCGCTTCCTGACCCACCGGTTGCAGGCTGAGGCTGATCTTGCCGTCGGCGCGCACTTCCTTGATGAAACCCTTCTCGCGCATGCCGGAACGCATGAACTTGAAGATCTCGTTCTTGTGGATCAAGCCCCAGTGCTTGTTGTTGATGATCGCCTTGAAGCCCATGTCGGTGGCTTCGGCCACCAGCAGATCGACTTCCTCGCCGGGGCTGTAGTTCGCCGGCGTCTTGTCGAGGTAGCGATCCAGGCGCGCGGTGGCGGTGATGCGTCGCGTGTGTTTGTCGAGATAGACGTGTACCACGCAGTATTCGCCGGCGGTCATCTGACGCTTTTCTTCGGAATACGGCAGCAACAGATCTTTCGGCAGGCCCCAATCGAGGAACACGCCGATGCTGTTGACCTCAACAACTTTCAGACTGGCAAATTCGCCGACCTGAACTTTCGGTTTTTCAGTGGTCGCGAGAAGTTTGTCTTCGCTGTCCAGATAAATAAATACGTTGAGCCAGTCTTCATCTTCGCTGGGAATATCTTTAGGGATATAACGGTTGGGCAAAAGAATTTCGCCGTCGGCACCGCCGTCCAGATATAAACCGAAGTTAGTGTGTTTAACCACTTGCAAACTGTTGTAACGCCCGACTAAAGCCATTTTCCAAAACCCTCATTGCGTGGCGGCATTCTACCCGGTTTTGCCGCAAACGTCGGGCGCCAGAGCCGCCCGTTCGGGAAAATCTGCACGAGGCCTTGATTTTCCTAGGTTGCGCATGCGGCGAGATGCCGCTCGTCAGTCCAGCGCAGACGCTGACAGCGCAACATCACAGTGCCACAACCCATAAATGTTCTTATTTAAAACAGCAGGTTAGGGAGATATTTCGAATAATTAAGCGGACATGATCCACCCACCCGCTCAGTTATTCCCGGGGATATTTATCAAGCAATTGTCAAGTGATTCCTGTACGATGCCTGGCCGAGTTACTTTTCTACAGGTTAATGGCCGCCATGCGTGTAAAAGCATCCACCAGCAAAGCAAAGCCAGCTCCAGCCGTTGAAACCAGCGAATCGATCAACGATCAGATCGCAGCGTTCCTCAAGTCCGGCGGTGAAATCCAGCAAATTGCCAAAGGCGTCAGCGGCCAGACGTTTGGTCCGTCCAAGCAGATCAGCCTGGGCAAAAAGTAATACCGGTAATACACCCGTCCTGAGACGCTTTGAGCTTCGAAGCGTCTGGACTGGCGCCCGCGCAACCCCCTCGATTCTGTTTAATCAATCTTTTGAAAATCGACGAACGGCCATCATCGCCGAGCATTCGCCGGTATCCTTGCACGCGTCTGGATCAAGCGTTTCAGCAGGCTCAAGCCCTGCCCTCGCTGTTCATGGAGTGACGCATGCTCAAATCTTCCTGTTTATTGCTTGTAGGCCTGCTGGCCTGTTCGACGGCGCACGCGCAGATTTTCCAGCGCGAGCTCGGCGACTTCGACCTCAAACTCGGGACTACGCCCAGCCGCAGCATGGCCCAGGGGCTGGTCAAGCCAGCGGCAGTCGGCTCGTTCCACGGCGGCCTCGACCTCAGCCACGACAGCGGCCTGTATGTCGGCCAGTACGCCCCCAGCATGGGCCTCACGCCGGGCAAGAACCTCGAAATCGATTCCTACGTCGGCTTCAAACAACCTTTCGATCAGACCCTCGGCTACGAAGTCGGGATGATCCACTACAGCTACCCCAAAGTGGACACGCTCGACAGCCAGGAGCTGTTCGGCGGCCTGACCCTGCTCGGCAGCCGCTTCGGTGTGGCCGTCAGCAACGACCCGGACAAACAGAACAACACGCTGTTCGCCGACCTTGGCGGCAATCAGCCGTTCGGCATCGGGATCAGCATGAAATACACCACCCACCAACTGAACACGCCCGTGTCGGTAGACGGTGGTTATGTCAGCAGCTTTACCGATTGGTCGGTGAAATTTTCCCGGCCGTTCATGGGTGTCGATCTCGACCTGATCTACAGCAATTCCAACCTCAGCGGCAGTGATTGCTCGGCCTACTCGGGACACAACAGTCAGTGTGATGGTCTTGTTACGCTGAAGGCCGAACGCGCGTTCTATTGATCGGCTGAACTGCCGGGAGCCTCCTGCGTTCACATAAGAATCAGACGTCAGGCCTCGCAAGGATTCGCTCATGTCTCGCTGGTTCAAACACCTCGCCACCCTGCTGATCTTCACCCTCGCCCTTGGCGCCTGTAGCCGTGTCGGCCTGGCCTACCGCAACCTCGACGTGATCATTCCGTGGACGCTCGGCGACTACCTGGACATGACCGGCGAGCAAAAAGACTGGTTCAACGAGCGCCTCAAGGAACACCTGAACTGGCACTGCACCACGCAATTGCCGGGCTACCTCGACTGGCTGGATCGCTTGCAAAGCATGGTCGAAACCAATCAGGTGACCGACGCGGCGCTGCAGGCGCGAACCACGGAAGCAAAAAAAGCCATCGCCGAAACCGCACGCCAGATCACGCCATCGGCCATCGAATTGCTGCAAGGGTTGGACGACAAACAGGTGGCGGAAATGAATGACGCGTTCGCCAAGGACCTGCGCAAACGTGAAAAGGAATACGTCAAACCGCCCTTGGCGCAACAGATTGCCGAACGCGGTGCGCGCATGGACAAACGCCTGACCGACTGGCTTGGCCCGTTGAGCGTCACTCAGGAACAGCGGGTGATGGCCTGGTCGACGGCACTGGGCGATCAGAACACCCAATGGATCGCCAACCGCGCGCACTGGCAGCAGCAATTCAGCAACGCCGTAGCCCAGCGCAAGAGTGCAGAATTCCCACAACGGATCGAGACGCTTCTGGTCAACCGCGAGCGTTTATGGACACCGGATTACCAGAAGGCCTACGCCAACACCGAGGCGCAGGCGCGTGCGCTGGCGGTTGATCTGATGGCCGAGAGTACGCCACAGCAACGTCAGCGGTTGTTGAAGAAGATTGAGGGTGTGCGCAAGGACTTCAATGATTTGAAATGTCTGAAGGCAGCAAAGCAGGAATAGAAGATCAAAAGATCGCAGCCTTCGGCAGCTCCTACACAAATCCTGTAGGAGCTGCCGAAGGCTGCGATCTTTGGTTTTCAGGCAATTTGCGCTTTAGAAGCCACCTCATCAAACGTCGTCTCATCCAGCGCATCTTCCTGCTCATCCAGCACTTGGCGTGGATGATCGTTGCCGGGAATGCTGCTGTCGATCAGGCTCAACAGGCTTGAGCCGCGTGGCGTCAGAATAAAATTGTTGCCGGTGCTGCCTTCATGGTCCGGACGCGGTTCGATATATCCACGGGCCAGCAGCAATTTTTCGTATTCACAGGCCACCGTTTTCAGGTGATCCAGATTCTCGATCGGCTCGCCCGCACTGGCTTTCTCCGCAGCATAGTCCTCGGCGTATTTTCGAGGAGCGAAACTTTCGCCAGCACTGTTCTGCACTTCATGCAGCAAGCGTTCAATCAAATCCCAGTTATAAGTCGTCATCCTGATTCAACCTCCGGTGCGCGTGATTTAGGGCGCTGTCATAAGTTGTGACCCGAGCGTGCCGCAGCCGTTCAGCCGCATTTCACGCCGCGAACGACCGGCGGTCCTGTGGTTTTTGTCAGGGGTCAACCCGGCTTCAACCGAGTCTTCTGCCACAGATGCTCTCAAGCCGGACACCGCGAGCCTGACTGAACTTTTCGCTGCTCCAAGGCCTCCACCGATTAACACGCCTTAACCGGAACGGAGGCCCGCCCCCATGAAAACCCTGCTCAAGCTCACCCTCGCCGCCACCCTCGCCTGCGCCCTGCCCGTCTGGGCCTGCACACCCGAGGAAGCCACGGCCAAACGAGAACAACTGGCCAAGGAAGTCGCCAAGCTCACCGAGCAGAACCCCACCAAGGCCAAGGAGATCAACGCCGAGTTGCAGAAAATGGATCTGGGCACGGCCAGCGCCGATCTGCCGGACAAGTGCCAATTGATTGATCAGCGCTTGAAGGAATTGGGGACGGCTGAGAAAAAAGCCGAGAGCTAAAAGCAAGATCAAAAGATCGCAGCCTTCGGCAGCTCCTACAACGATCCCTGTAGGAGCTGCCGCAGGCTGCGATCCTTTGACCTTGAAAATGCATTAGTGCATTTATTTTCTTGCACATATGCATATACAGACTAAGGTTACCTCGAGCAAGGAGATCGGCACTGTTCATCGCAGATGAAAACCGTTAACCACCGATCACTCGGCAATACCGCAACACAATCACAAGCTGGACGCTTGTTTTCATTCATGGAGGACTGAAAAAATGTTAACTACTCAAGCAACATCATTCACCGGCGAGAGCCTGCCAAGGTGCCTCGTCGGCCACCTGCTCGACCCGCAATTGGTCGAGGTTGAAGCCACAGCGCAAACCGCTGCGCTGGCCGCTGCCAACCTCAACTTCACCATGCAGAAACAAACCCAGACCAACTGGTGCTGGGCGGCCGTATCCGCTTCGGTCGGCAACTACTACGGCACCGGGTCCTGGACCCAGTGCGGTGTCGCCAGCACCCAACTGGACCGCAATTGCTGCAGTCAGCCGGGGCCGTGCAACGTCTACGGCTATCTGGATTCGGCCCTGCAAACCACCCGCAGCTACAACGGCATGAATCAGGGTTCGCTGCAGATGTCGGCCATCCAGAACCAGATCAACATGGGCCGCCCGGTCGGTCTGCGCTGCGCCTGGTACGGCGGCGGTGCGCACTTCCTGGTGATCTACGGCACCAATGGCAACTACGTGCTGGTCGCCGATTCGATCTACGGTTACTCGACCCGTGCGCTGAACGCGTTCCCCGCTTCGTACAACGGCGGCGGCAACTGGACTCACACTTACTTCACCGTGAAAAACTAGGAGGGCGACATCATGCAACTGACTTATCCAAAGGCGCCTTCCAACGGCGTACAAACGTTGCGTCCGGTGCTGCAAGCCGCGCTGCAAAACCAGGGCTTCGGTATCAACCGCCAGTTCGCCAACGCGACACCGGCCAAAATCAGCCTCAGCGAGGCTTATCGCGGCTACTCGCTGACACTCGACGATTTGAGCCAGGGCAAAGGGCTGAAAGATGCACGCCTCGGTGACTGGCATTACCTGGTGTTTGCCGACGGCGTGACCATTGCCGATGCGCAACTGGCCGAGGTTCGCGGCCACGTCGAGTTCGCTTCGCTGAACCACGGCAGCCGCGCCGCCGACACCGTGGGCGCGTTGAAACTGGCGGAACAGGCGCCGCAACTGCAGGGTAAAACCGTCGAATTGCGCGTGCTGTTTGTCTCGGCCCTGCACGTCGTGGCGATCTGGCTGCATGCGGACGGCGAGGATGTGCTGATCCCGATCGAGCCGACGCCAAAAGAGTTGGGCGGCTCGCGGCTGTACAGCGAAACGGCGCTGCTCGCGCTGCTCAAACCGGCAGCAGATCGCGCCAAGCAACGGTTTGACGCGGACACCAGCGGACAACTGGGAAGCTGACAAACGCTGCGCATAAAAAAACCCGGACACTGTCCGGGTTTTTTATTGGTCGCGAAACGCCTTACTCAGCCGCAGGCTCGGCCGGCTTGCGGCGCTTGAGCGGGGCCATGCCATCGGCGCTCACCAGAGAATCCGGCTTCGGACGGTTGGCGCTCTTGCGCTTGGTCGGGGTCTTGGCGGCGGTTTTCTTCTTGTCGCCCTTGGCGTCGGTCTTTTTCTTCTTCACGCCGACGGCTTTGCCCGAGGCCTTGACCTTTTTCGGTCCGCCGTAGGTGCCTTTGACTTCCTTGATGGTGCGGCGCTCGAAGCTTTGCTTCAGGTAGCGTTCGATGCTCGACATCAGGTTCCAGTCGCCGTGACAGATCAGCGAGATCGCCAGACCGTCGTTGCCGGCGCGGCCGGTACGACCGATGCGGTGCACGTATTCGTCGCCGCTGCGGGGCATGTCGAAGTTGATCACCAGGTCCAGGCCATCAACGTCCAGACCACGGGCCGCCACGTCAGTCGCCACCAGAATCTTAACGCCGCCCTGCTTCAGACGGTCGATCGCCAGTTTGCGATCCTTCTGGTCTTTCTCGCCGTGCAGCACGAACGCCTTGTATTCCTGAGCCACGAGGCGACCGTAGATACGGTCGGCCATGGCGCGGGTGTTGGTGAAGACGATGGCCTTCTGGTAGGTCTCGTTGGCCAGCAGCCAGTTCACGATCTGTTCTTTGTGCTGGTTGTGGTCGGCGGTGATGATCTGCTGACGGGTGGTCGAGTTCAGCTGGCTGACCGCGTTGAGCTGCAGGTGCTCAGGGTTGTTCAGCACCTTGGCGATCATCTCGCGCAGGCCGGAACCGCCGGTGGTGGCGGAGAACAGCATGGTCTGCTGACGGTTCGGGCATTCATCGACCAGACGCTGTACGTCTTCGGCGAAACCCATGTCGAGCATGCGGTCGGCTTCGTCGAGCACCAGCACTTCGACTTCTTTCAGGTCGAGGTTGCCGGCGTTGAGTTGCTCGATCATCCGGCCCGGGGTGCCGATCAGGATGTCCGGCACCTTGCGCAGCATCGCAGCCTGGACCTTGAAGTCTTCACCGCCGGTGATCAGACCGGACTTGATGAAGGTGAACTGCGAGAAGCGCTCGACTTCCTTCAGCGTCTGCTGAGCCAGTTCGCGGGTCGGCAGCAGGATCAGGGTCTTGATGCTGACGCGAACCTTGGCCGGGCCGATCAGGCGGTTGAGGATCGGCAGTACGAAAGCGGCGGTTTTGCCGCTACCGGTTTGCGCTGTCACCCGCAGATCACGCCCTTGGAGCGCCAGCGGAATGGCCGCGGCTTGCACAGGCGTTGGCTCGACAAATTTCAGCTCGGCCACAGCTTTAAGCAGGCGTTCGTGCAGGGCGAATTGGGAAAACACGGGTGCTACCTCGAAGATATGCAAAAAAACAGCTGCATAGGTTACCGGTTTCGAGCGCTCAGGCCGAGTTTCTTTATACAAACGGACGTAATCAGTGGCTTTTTTGTTGCTCGATTTGTCTCCAACGGTAATACACAGCGTCTTAAATGCTCTAATCGCCCATCGCGTCTTACAGAAGAATCGTTGCTCACATGGATTTCAAACAGCTCTGGCTCAACGCCCAAGACCTCTGGGGTGCCCTCGAACAGCACCCGTTCCTGCAATCCGGCCTGGCGCTGATGCTGCTCTTGGTGATCGCGCTGGTCCTCGGACGAGTGGCGCGCTATCTGATCCTGCATGCCAGTCGCATGCTCGGGCGTCAGCCGGCGCTGCACTGGATCAACGACTTCCGCCACAACAAAGTGTTTCAGCGCCTGGCGCAGATGACCCCGTCGCTGGTGATCCAGTTCGGCCTGCACCTGGTGCCGGAACTGAGCAAAACCGCGATGACGTTCCTTGGCAACGTCGCGCTGGCGTTCACCATCCTGTTCCTGCTGCTGTCGGTCAGCGCCCTGCTCAATGCGCTGCTGGACATCTACGCGCGCACCGAACACGCCCGCACCCGCTCGATCAAGGGGTATGTGCAACTGGCGAAGATGGTCTTGTACGTGTTTGGCGCGATCATCATCGTTGCCACATTGATCGACCGTTCGCCGCTGTTGCTGCTCTCCGGTCTGGGTGCGATGTCGGCGGTGATTCTGTTGGTCTACAAGGACACGTTGCTGTCGTTCGTCGCCAGCGTGCAGCTGACCAGCAACGACATGCTGCGGGTCGGCGACTGGATCGAGATGCCGCAAGTCGGCGCCGATGGCGATGTGGTCGATATCACCCTGCACACGGTCAAGGTGCAGAATTTCGACAAGACGATTGTGTCGATCCCGACCTGGCGCCTGATGT
This sequence comes from Pseudomonas sp. 86_A, assembly GCF_017491705.1. Lineage (NCBI taxonomy): Bacteria > Pseudomonadati > Pseudomonadota > Gammaproteobacteria > Pseudomonadales > Pseudomonadaceae > Pseudomonas > Pseudomonas sp. 86_A. The sequence goes on from NZ_JAFGYS010000003.1 coordinate 258,323, forward strand.
CCGAATCGTTCCGCAACTGGCGCGGCATGCAGCAGTCCGGCGGGCGACGGATCAAGCGCAGCCTGTTCATTGATGCCAGCGGCGTGCGTTTCATCCGCGACGATGAAGAAGAAAAGCTCTCCCAGGTGCACCTGCTGACCGATTACATGGGCCGCAAGAAAGCCGAGCTCAAGGCGTGGAACGCGGCGCAGGGCAACGTCGCGGCGATGTCGGCCAACCGCCGGCGTATGACCAACATCGGCACCTTCCGCGCCTATGCCTTGGCGTACCTGAAGAGCCACCCCGAGGTGCAGCCGAACATGACTTGCATGGTGCGGCAGATGCAGACCACGGCGCAGGGCATTCCGCTGGAAATCTACTGCTTCACCACGACCACGGTGTGGGCCGACTATGAGCGGATTCAGGGGGATATTTTCGACTATCTGCTGGCGGTGCTGCCGGAGTTCGGGTTGAGCCTGTATCAGCAGCCCAGTGGTGGGGATTTGCGCTCGGGGTTGTTGCCGGCGGTGCTCGGCTCGGCCAGCATTCCCGAGCCACAGAAACACCTCCTGTAACCCCAATTCTCCTGTAGGAGCTGCCGAAGGCTGCGATCTTTTGATCTTTAACGTCAAAAGATCGCAGCCTTCGGCAGCTCCTACACCGGGTTATGCGGTGCGTCGGATGCCCAATCGGCTGATCCATACGGCGGCGAGGATGACGCTACCGCCCAGCAACAACCTCCCCAGTTCCTCATGCTGATTCCAGATCAACAGGTTCAGCAGCAGCCCCACCGGCACATGCAGGTTGTTCATCACCGCCAACGTGCCGCCGTTGACCATGCACGCGCCCTTGTTCCACCAGTACATCCCCAACGCTGTCGAGACCAGCCCGAGAAACAGCAACACGCCCCACTGCAGCGGCGCTTCCGGCAGGAAGTTGGCTTTGCCGAACAGCAGGAATGCCGGCAACACCACCGCCAGTGCGCCGAGGTAGAAGAAGCCGAAACGCCGGTAATGCGGCAGGTTGCTGGGGTGTTTCGCCACCAGGTGCTTGTACAGCACTTGCCCGGCGGCGTAGGTGAAGTTGGCCAGTTGCAGCAACAAGAAGCCCATGAAGAAGTCTGGGTTGATGCTGTCGAAGCGAATCACCGCCGCACCGCCTACCGCGACCAGCGCGGCCACCAGCGCCCATGGGTTGAAACGGCGGTTGAGCGCATCTTCGATCAGTGTCACGTGCAAGGGCGTGAGGATGGTGAACAACAACACCTCCGGCACCGTCAGCACGCGGAAGCTCAGGTACAGGCAGACGTAGGTGATGCCGAACTGCAACGCGCCGATCAGCAGCATGCCGCGCATGAAGGCGGGCTCTACCGAGCGCCAGCGGGTCAACGGGATGAACACCAGCCCGGCCAGCACCACACGCACCAGCACTGCGAAATAACTGTCGACATGCCCGGCGAGGTATTCGCCGATCAGACTGAAGGAAAACGCCTGGATCAGCGTGACAAAAAGTAGATAGCCCATGGTCGCCTCTGTTTCGAATGGCGGCGACGATAGCGTTTTTTACATCCTGCAACCAACACAAATCCCCTGTAGGAGCTGCCGCAGGCTGCGATCTTTTGATCTTGTTTTTTTCAATCAAAAGATCGCAGCCTGCGACAGCTCCTACAAAGGGTTGGGTGTGAGCTACAGAATTTCCGGGCAAAAAAAAGCCCGATCTCGCTAAAGCGTTCAATCGGGCTACAGCACTCAGGAGCAACAAGTGCAAAGGGAGGTTCGATGCGCGTAGAGCCTTGAAGGGGTTGCGCCAGCTCACTAGACCATCCAGCGATTATCTGGCGATTAACATGTCAAGCGACCTGGGACAGTTTGGCGTTGGCCTGGTTGAGGCCCTTCTCCTGGAAGTCGCCGCCCAGGTTCATGCCTTCAGCGTGAATGAAGGTCACGTCGTGGATGCCGATGAAGCCCATGACCTGACGCAGGTACGGTTCCTGGTGATCCGCCGGGCCGCCGGCATAGATGCCGCCGCGAGCGGTCAGCACGTAGGCACGCTTGCCGCTGAGCAGGCCTTGCGGGCCGGTTTCGGTGTACTTGAAGGTCACGCCGGCACGCAGTACGTGGTCGAGCCAGGCCTTGAGGGTGCTCGGGATCGCAAAGTTGTACATCGGCGCAGCCATCACCAGCACGTCGGCGGCCAGCAACTCATCAGTCAATTGGTTGGAACGGTCCAGCGACGATTGCTCAAGGGCATTGCGCTGCTCAGCAGGTTTCATCCAGCCGCCCAGCAGGTTGATGTCCAGGTGCGGAACCGGGTTCACGGCGAGGTCACGCACGGTGATCTGATCGTCGGGATGCGCCGCTTTCCACTGAGCGATGAAGGTCTGGGTCAGTTGACGGGAAACCGAGTCTTGCTGGCGGGCGCTGCTTTCGATGATCAGAACGCGGGACATGGTGTGTAGTCTCCATCCGAGAATGTTGTAGGTCGATGGAGTGAAGGTTAAACAGAGTCGAATCGATGAAAAAGCGCAAATAATTGCTGCAAAGCATCGAATAATTCGTTTAGATGCTGACACGTACCCTTGTAGGAGTGAGCCTGCTCGCGATAGCGGTGTGTCAGACACATTAGGGTTACTGACACACCGCTATCGCGAGCAGGCTCACTCCTACAGGGGATCGCCGTTATTTCGGGTTGCAGGTCAGATCGATCCTCAGCCTGATGATCTCGCGGGAGAACTTGGCGGTGGCATTTTTGTGTTTGCCGGCCGGTACTTCGATGTTGCGCGTACGCGGTGCTTCCGGACCATTGTTGAAAACGACTTTGCAGTTCGCGTCGACTTCACCGAAGTTGGTGACTTTTATGGAGCCGATGTCCTTGTCGGTAGCATAGGTTTCGTAGTCGATCTTCACGCCATCGAGGTTCTTCTGCACATCGATCGGGTAAGCAAACGCCGTCAGCGGCAACAGCGCGAACACCACACAACAGAATTTTTTCATTCGCCAGTCTCCATGAGGGACGGCCAGCTTAGGACAAGAGGAGCTATTGATGAAAGCGCCCCGCGTGACCCTTGATCAATGGCGAACATTGCAGGCGGTGGTCGACCATGGCGGATTCGCCCAGGCCGCCGAGGCCTTGCACCGTTCGCAGTCGTCGGTGAGTTACACCGTCGCCCGCATGCAGGACCAGCTCGGCGTGCCGTTGCTGCGCATCGACGGGCGCAAGGCGGTGCTCACCGAAGCCGGTGGCGTGCTGCTGCGTCGCTCGCGGCAACTGGTGAAACAGGCCAGCCAACTGGAAGACCTCGCCCATCACATGGAGCAAGGCTGGGAGGCCGAGGTGCGGCTGGTGGTTGATGCGGCCTACCCGAGCGCCCGTATCGTCCGGGCGCTGACCGCGTTCATGCCGCAGAGTCGCGGCTGCCGCGTGCGTCTGCGCGAAGAAGTGCTGTCGGGTGTCGAGGAAGTCTTGCTCGAAGGGGTCGCCGATCTGGCGATCACCAGCCTGAGCATTCCCGGCTACCTCGGTGCGGAATTGAGCGACGTCGAGTTCGTCGCCGTCGCCCACCCGGATCATGCCCTGCATCGGCTCAACCGCGAACTGAGCTTCCAGGACCTGGAAACCCAGATGCAGGTGGTGATCCGCGACTCCGGGCGTCAGCAACCGCGCGACGTCGGCTGGCTCGGCGCCGAACAGCGCTGGACCGTCGGCAGCCTCGCCACGGCCGCCACGTTCGTCAGCAGCGGTCTGGGCTTTGCCTGGCTGCCGCGACACATGATCGAACGCGAATTGAAAGAAGGTTCGCTCAAGCTGCTACCGTTGGATCAGGGCGGCAGCCGCAACCCGAGCTTCTATCTGTATTCGAACAAGGACAAACCCTTGGGCCCGGCGACACAAATCCTCATCGAACTGTTGCGCACCTTCGACACCTTGCCGCTGGACGCACCGTTCGCCGCCCCTGAACAAGCCTGACACGGAGTTCACCGATGGCGTATTTCGAGCATGAAGGTTGCAACCTGCACTACGAGGAATATGGCCACGGTACGCCGTTGCTGCTGGTTCACGGGCTCGGCTCGAGCACCCTGGACTGGGAAATGCAGATCCCGGCGCTGTCAGCCCATTACCGGGTGATCGTCCCGGACATACGCGGTCACGGTCGCTCGGACAAACCTCGCGAGCGCTACAGCATCGCCGGTTTCAGTGCTGATCTGCTGGCGCTGATCGAGCACCTGAACCTCGGCCCGGTGCACTACGTCGGGCTGTCGATGGGCGGGATGATCGGCTTTCAGCTCGCCGTCGATCAGCCGCAAATGCTCAAGAGCCTGACCATCGTCAACAGCGCCCCCGAAGTCAAAATCCGCAGCCGCGACGATTACTGGCAGTGGTTCAAGCGCTGGAGCCTGATGCGCGTGCTCAGCCTGGCCACCATTGGCAAAGCACTGGGCGGCAAACTTTTTCCGAAACCCGAACAGGCCGATCTGCGGCAGAAAATGGCCGAACGCTGGGCAAGAAACGACAAACGTGCTTATCTCGCCAGCTTCGATGCGATTGTTGGCTGGGGCGTTCAGGAACGACTTTCCCGGGTGACCTGTCCAACCCTCATCGTCAGCGCCGACCGTGACTACACGCCGGTAGCGCTGAAAGAAACCTATGTAAAACTGCTGCCCGATGCGCGGCTGGTGGTGATCGCCGATTCGCGCCACGCCACCCCGCTCGATCAACCCGAACGCTTCAACCAAACGCTGCTGGAGTTTCTCGCCGCAGCCGATACTCAATCTCAGGATCACTGACCCATGCTGAAAAAACTCGCCCTCGCCGCCGGTACCGTGCTGTTTGCTGCCAACCTGATGGCTGCCACCCCGGCCAAGGCACCGCACGTATTGCTGGACACCACCAACGGTCAGATCGAAATCGAACTGGATCCGGTCAAGGCACCGATCAGTACTAAAAACTTTCTGGATTACGTCAACAGCGGCTTCTACAACAACACCATTTTCCACCGCGTGATCCCGGGCTTCATGGCTCAGGGCGGCGGTTTCACCCAGCAAATGTCGCAAAAAGAAACCAAGGCACCGATCAAGAACGAAGCCAGCAACGGCCTGCATAACGTTCGCGGTACCTTGTCGATGGCGCGCACCTCCAACCCTGACTCGGCCACCAGCCAGTTCTTCATCAACGTGGCTGACAATGCGTTCCTCGACCCAGGTCGTGATGCCGGTTACGCGGTGTTCGCCAAAGTGGTCAAGGGCATGGACGTGGTCGACATCATCGTCAACTCGCAAACCACTACCAAAAGCGGCATGCAAAACGTGCCTTCCGACCCTGTGATCATCAAGTCGGCCAAAGTCATCGACTAAGCTGTACAGGGCGCTTCGAGCGGCGTGAATTCGACCTCACGCCGTTCACACCGATAAAAGGAGAGCCCGGCTCCCGGGCGGTTATCTGATGCTCTATCGCCGTTTCGAACAACTGATCGACATATTCCGCGACGCTCCGACGGCGTCCCCTCCAGATCGTGTCTGGCCCTTCTATACCTATTACCTGAAACAAGTCTGGCCGAGCTTCGCGGCCCTGCTGGTGGTCGGCCTGTTTGCCGCGTTGATCGAAGTGGCGCTGTTCAGTTACCTGAGCCGCATCATTGACATGGCGCAGGGCACGCCCAACCCGAATTTCTTCAGCGACCACGCCCTCGAACTGACGTGGATGCTGGTGGTTGCGCTGGTACTGCGGCCGATTTTCTTCGGCCTGCACGACCTGCTGGTGCACCAGACCCTGAGCCCGGGGATGACCAGCATGATTCGCTGGCAGAACCACAGCTACGTGCTCAAGCAGAGCCTGAATTTCTTCCAGAACGATTTCGCCGGGCGCATCGCCCAACGCATCATGCAGACCGGCAACTCGCTGCGTGATTCGGCGGTGCAGGCGGTGGATGCGCTGTGGCACGTGGTGATCTACGCAATCAGTTCGCTGGTGCTGTTCGCCGAAGCCGACTGGCGCCTGATGATCCCGCTGCTGACATGGATCGCCGCCTACATCGGCGCGCTGTATTACTTCGTGCCACGGGTGAAAGAACGCTCGGTGGAAGCCTCCGACGCGCGCTCGAAACTGATGGGGCGGATCGTCGACGGCTACACCAACATCGCCACCCTGAAGCTGTTCGCCCACACCAACTTCGAACAGCACTACGCCAAGGAAGCCATCGAGGAACAGACGGTCAAGGCGCAGATGGCCGGCCGCGTGGTCACCAGCATGGACGTGGCGATCACCACCATGAACGGTTTGCTGATCGTCGGCACTACGGCGCTGGCGCTGTGGCTGTGGACGCAGTCGCTGATCACGGTCGGCGCTATCGCCCTCGCCACCGGCCTGGTGATCCGCATCGTCAACATGTCCGGCTGGATCATGTGGGTGGTCACCGGCATCTTCGAAAACATCGGCATGGTCCAGGACGGTCTGCAGACTATCTCGCAACCGGTCAGCGTCACCGACCGGGAGCAGGCCAAACCGCTGGCCGTGGCCCGTGGCGAAGTGCGTTTCGAACACGTGGATTTTCACTACGGCAAGAAGAAAGGCATCATCGGCGACCTCAATCTGAACATTAAACCAGGCGAGAAAATCGGCTTGATCGGGCCGTCCGGCGCCGGCAAATCGACCTTGGTCAACCTGCTGCTGCGTCTGTACGACGTCGAGGGCGGACGGATCATGATCGATGGACAGAACATCGCCGAAGTCGGCCAGGAAAGCCTGCGCGCGCGCATTGGCATGATCACTCAGGACACGTCTTTGCTGCACCGCTCGATTCGCGACAACTTGCTGTACGGCAAACCTGACGCCACCGATGCAGAGTTGTGGGACGCGGTGCACAAGGCCCGCGCCGATGAGTTCATTCCGTTGCTGTCGGACGCTGAAGGCCGTACCGGGTTCGACGCGCATGTCGGCGAGCGTGGGGTGAAACTGTCCGGCGGTCAGCGCCAGCGCATCGCGATTGCCCGGGTGCTGCTCAAGGACGCGCCGATCCTGATCATGGATGAAGCGACCTCGGCACTCGACTCGGAAGTCGAAGCGGCGATCCAGGAAAGTCTGGAAACGCTGATGCAAGGCAAGACCGTGATCGCCATCGCCCACCGCCTCTCGACCATCGCCCGTATGGACCGGCTGGTGGTGCTGGAAAACGGCAAGATCGCCGAGAGCGGCACCCATGCTGAACTGCTGGCTCACCGCGGGCTGTATGCGCGGCTGTGGGCGCACCAGACCGGGGGGTTTGTCGGGATCGATTGACCCCAAAAAAACCGAATCTGTGAGCGTTTGTAGCGAGGGAGCCTGCTCCCGCTCGGCTGCGCAGCCGTCGCAGAACCCGCCAACCGTGAAAGTCTGACACTACCGGCGTAGATAGTTTTGAGACAGCTTCGCTGTCCAGCGGGAGCAAGCTCCCTCGCCACACGGTGTTTATCCGCCAGGAAACCGCCAGAGCCCGCCAAACACGGGCTCTGGCGGTTTTTTCATGCCTGCTGGAAATTCATCCAAAGCGTGCTGTACTCAGCCAAGGTTCCAGCACGGAACCTGTCGTAAATCTGCAGGGACGCACAACGCGATGCAGTCTCGATAGCAGGGCTATCAAGGACGCCTCTCATGTCTCTGTTCAAACGTTCAGTCACTGAGTTTTTGGGTACGTTCTGGTTGGTATTGGGTGGTTGCGGCAGCGCGGTGATCGCCGCGTCTTCACCGTTGGGCATCGGGGTGCTGGGAGTGGCCCTGGCGTTTGGTCTGACGGTGCTGACCATGGCGTTCGCCATCGGTCACATCAGCGGATGTCATCTCAACCCGGCCGTCTCGGTCGGTCTGTTCGTCGGCGGCCGGTTTCCGGCCAAAGAATTGCCCGCCTATATCATCGCGCAGGTGCTCGGCGCGATTCTCGCAGCAGCGCTGATTGCACACATTGCCAGTGGCAAGGAGGGTTTCGATATCGCCGCCGGCCTGGCCTCCAACGGGTATGGCGAACATTCGCCGGGCAAGTATTCGATGGCGGCGGGGTTTGTCACCGAACTGGTGATGACCGGGATGTTCGTGATCATCATCCTCGGCGCCACCGACAAACGCGCCCCGGCGGGCTTGGCACCGATCGCCATCGGTCTGGGCCTGACGCTGATTCACCTGATCTCGATTCCCGTCACCAACACCTCGGTCAACCCGGCGCGCAGTACCGGGCCGGCGCTGATGGTCGGCGGCTGGGCGATCGCGCAGCTGTGGATGTTCTGGGTCGCGCCGTTGATTGGCGCGGTGGTCGGTGGCGGGATCTATCGCTGGTTGGGCAAAGAAGAAACCTGAGGGATGCCTGAGCTCCCTTTGTAGGAGCTGCTGAAGGCTGCGATCTTTTGATCTTGATGTTCAAAAAACCAGATCAAAACATCGCAGCCTTCGGCAGCTCCTACAGGGGATTCAGGTTTGGCGGTAGGGCAAGGCCGTTTTTGCTTCTTCGGCATAGGCGAGGATGCCGGCGCGTTCCTGTTTCAGGAAATCTTTCACCGCCGCTTTCAACCCCGGATGGCGCAAGTAATGCCATGAATGGGTGATCACCGGCTCGAAGCCACGAATCAGCTTGTGCTCGCCCTGAGCGCCGGCATCGAAGCGTTGATAACCCTGCGCAATCGCGTAATCCATGCCCTGATAAAAACAGGTCTCGAAGTGCAGTCGATCAAACTCCCCCAGACAGCCCCAATAGCGTCCGTAGAAACTGTCGCCACCGACCAGACTGAAGGCCATCGCCACCGGACGTGAAGCCTGCTTGGCGAAGACGACCCGAATCGACTCCGGCATCCGCGCGGCCAGCAGGCTGAAGAACTCCCGCGTCAGGTACGGCGCCTGCCGACGCACCGCATAGGTATTGGCGTAACAGGCGTAGACAAAATCCCACTGCGCCTCGTCCAGCTCGCGCCCCTCCAGCCATTCAAACGCAAAGCCCTGCCCCGCCACTTGCTCGCGTTCCTTGCGCATCTGTTTGCGCTTGCGTGAACTGAGCACGTCGAGAAAATCCTGAAAGTCGCGATACCCGCGATTCTGCCAGTGATACTGACAGCCAATGCGCTGCAGCCAACCCGGCTGCTCGGCCATCGCGGCGTCGGTGAACGGGTCAGTGAAATTGATGTGCGCGCTGGAAAGCCCCTCTATCTCCAGATAACCCGGCAGGCTCTTGAGCAGTTCGAAACCGTCCTCGACATTCGCCGCCAGCAGGCGCGGGCCACTGACCGGACTGAACGGTACCGCCGTCAGCAACTTGGGGTAGTAATCGATGCCGGCGCGGGCGCAGGCGTCGGCCCAACCGTGATCGAACACGTACTCGCCATAGGAATGCCACTTGCGGTAACTGGGCAGTGCGGCGATCAATCGGCCGTCTTCAACGTGCAGCAGATGCTCGGGTTGCCAACCGGTATGCGGGCCGACACTGCCGCTGTCTTCCAGTGCGCTGAGGAACGCATGGCGCAGAAACGGCTGGTTCTCGGGCACCAGCGCATCCCAGGTCGCGGGGGCGATTTCCGACAGGTTTTGCAGACGTTGCAACGGCATCAGCTGGCTCTCCACATCTTGGCGTCAAAGCTGCGCGAGTATCGCTGATCGGCACTCATTGCACACGCTCATTCGGGCGACAGCGCTCTGGCTCAATGGTTCACGCCCGCTGTGTATCGTCATCGACATGACATCACTTAGCCACTGCTCTGTCATAAACCATCGCGATACTCGCTCCTGTTTTTAGAGCGCCGGGTTCTACCCGGACACTGTTTTCCGACGTCCGCGTCGGTGTGCCCAGGATGGCTCAGCCATCCCCTCTCATCTTCGGAGATTGCTATGCGTCTTGCTTCCACAAAAACTGCGGCGGCCCTGTGCGGTGGCCTGTTGCTGGCCATGAGCGTTCCGGCCAGTGCTGCAGTCGACGCCAAACTGCTCGACATGCTCAAGGCTAACGGTTCCATTTCCCAGGCGCAGTACGTAGAACTGCAAACTGAACTGGCCAAGGATCAGAAGGCTCAGCAAATCGCGCAGCAGGCGCAGCAAGAGACCAACGAGCAAATCGCGGCGACCGCGAAGAAAACCAATGAGCTGAGCTCCTTCGACCAGAAACTTGCCTGGGCTGCCAAAACCCAGTTCAAGGGTGATGTGCGTTTCCGTCAGGAGACCGTCAAGAACGATGGCGTGCCGAACAGCAAGGACCAGGACCGTCAGCGCATTCGTGCCCGTCTGGGTGCCTACACCGAAATCAACCCGCAGGTGGACACCGGTATCCGTATCGCCACCGGCAGCAGCGACGACACCCGCTCCACCAACCAGGACCTGAACAACTACTTCGACAAGAAGCAGATCTGGCTCGACCAGGGTTACGTCGACTATCACCCTGACGCGATCAAGAACCTGCACCTGATCGCCGGTAAAATGAACCAGCCGTGGGTCAGCATGGGCGACATCATCTGGGACAGCGATATCAACCCGGAAGGTCTGGCCGTCACCTACAAGTATCCATTGAGCGGCAGTACCGAGCTGTTCGGTAGCGCCGGTCACTACACCCTCAAGGACAACGTCGACGGCGAAGGCGTGCAGTTCAAGCACGACCTGCGTCTGTACGCCGGCCAGTTGGGCGGTCGCTTCGCACTGACCGACAGCCTGAAACTGACCCTGGGCGGCAGTCTCTACTCCTACGACAACGACAAGGACAGCGCCTGCCCGACCACCGGCACCGTGACGGCGCCATGCGCCCTGGCCGTCAACGGCAACAGCCCGAACGAAACCTTCAAACTGTACGAAGGCTTTGGTCAACTGGACATCGCCAACCTGCCAGTGCCGCTGTCGGTCTACGGTCAGTACGTCAACAACAAAGACGCCAGCAACGACCAGGACACTGGCTGGCTGGCCGGGGTCAAGACCAAGGTCTATGGCTTCGGGATCGACTACAACTACCGCGACGTGCAGCGTAATGCGGTGGTCGGTGCCTTCACTGACTCCGACTTCGCCAACGGCTACACCGGCTCGCGCGGCAGCAAGTTGAAAGTCAGCTACGAGCTGGACAAGAACTTCACGCTGGGTGCCACCTACTTCATGGCGAACTCGGACTACACCAACGCCAGCCTGAAGAAGACCGACTCCGACATCAACACCCTGCAACTGGATGCCGAAGCGAAGTTCTAAAAAAGCGTCACTCGATAGCCTGGCGCAGGCGAAACGATCCCCATCATCCGTTCGTTTCGCCGGCGCCGGGCTATTTCTGCAGGATGCAAAAAACTGTAGGAGCTGCCGGAGGCTGCGATCTTTTGATCTTGTTTTTGAGGATCAAAAGATCGCAGCCTTCGGCAGCTCCTACAGGGGGTCTATTTTTCCTTGCGGCGCTGCTCGGCCAGACGCTCAGCCAGCGCATCCACACCCTCTTGCGGTTTCTCCGGCATCGCCTTCAGCGTGGCCTGCATCAGCCGCATCTGACGGATGAAGCGCCGGCAATTGGGGCAGAACATCAAGTGATGGCGCACCATGAGTTTCTCGCGAAAGCTCAACTGGCCATCGAGATAATCACTGGAACGCGCCACTTGTTCCTTACAGGTCAGCATTCGCCGGTCTCCTCAAAATGCTCCACCGTGGCGAAGACTTTCAGCCGCGCACGATGCAGCAGCACACGGACATTGGAGAGCGAGATCTCCAGAAGATTACAGATCTCCTCCAGCTCCAGCCCCTGGCGCTCGCGCAGCAACAGAACGCTGCTTTGCAGTTCCGACAGGCCGAGCAGGGTGTGCTCCAGACAGTCGCGCAATTCACCTTCGGTCAGCAAGGCTTCCGGCGTGTCCTGATGCCAGGCGAACGGCGCCACCAGCCAGTGGCCGTCACCGGGCGAAAAACGATCATCGTCGATGGTGCCGTGGGGCGATGGCAGGTCATCCATCAACACTTCGCGGCGGTTCTGCTTGTAGCGGCTCTTGGCCGAGTTGGCGGTGATGGTCAGCAGCCAGGTCTTGAGGCTGGAACGCCCCTCGAAGCCGCCGATATGACGCACCACCGACAGCCAGGCATCCTGCACCACTTCTTCGACATGGCGCTGGCCAACAATGGCGTACGCCACGGCGCGCATGGCGCTCTGGTAGGTGCTGACCAGCTCCTTGAAGGCTTTTTGTTCACCCGCCAACAGGCGTTCGAGCAGTTGGGTGTCGTCCGTTGCGGCCATTGACGCCTCGTTTTCAGATGGTCGAAAGCAAAAGATCGCAGGCGGCACCAGCCCCTACAAGGACAGATTCAATACCGTCAGTGTAGGAGCTGGCGCAGCCTGCGATCTTTTACGGCGAACTCAGCGCTTGCGCAGAATCACGCTGCCGATCGAGTAACCGGCGCCGAACGAGCTCAGCACGGCCAACGAACCGGCGGCCAGGTCGTCTTGATACTTGTGGAAAGCAATCACCGAACCTGCAGAGCTGGTATTGGCGTAGGTGTCGAGAATCACCGGCGCCTCTTCTTCGGTGGCCTCGCGGCCCAGCAGCTTGCGCACGATCAGATGGTTCATGCTCAGGTTGGCCTGGTGCAGCCAGAAGCGCTTGACGTCGCCAACGTTGAGTTTGTTTTCTTCCAGGTGCTCACCGATCAGTTCGGCAACCATCGGGCAGACGTCCTTGAACACCTTGCGGCCTTCCTGCACGAACAATTTGTCACGGGCGCCGATGCCCTCTTCCGCCGCGCGGTTGAGGAAGCCGAAGTTGTTGCGGATGTTGTTGGAGAACTTGGTCAGCAGTTTGGTGCTGACCACGTCGAACTGGTGTTTGGAGGTCGCCAGGTCGGCGCGCTCGATGATCACCGCCGTCGCGGCGTCACCGAAGATGAAGTGGCTGTCGCGGTCGCGGAAGTTCAGGTGGCCGGTGCAGACTTCCGGGTTGACCATCAGGATCGCCCGGGCCTGGCCCAGTTGCACGCTGTTGGCCGCAGCCTGGATACCGAAGGTCGCCGAGGAGCAGGCGACGTTCATGTCGAAACCGAAGCCCTGAATGCCCAGCGCTTCCTGGACTTCAATGGCGATCGCCGGGTAGGCGCGCTGCAGGTTGGAGCAGGCGACGATCACGCCATCGATGTCGGCGGCGGTTTTGCCGGCACGTTGCAGGGCCTGTTCGGCCGCGCCGATGGCCATCTGGCAGAGTACCGACCATTCGTCGTTGGAACGCTCCGGCAGGCGCGGGGCCATGCGCTGCGGGTCGAGGATGCCGTCCTTGTCCATGACAAAGCGGCTCTTGATGCCCGAGGCTTTTTCGATGAACGCGGCGCTGGATTCGGTCAGGGCCTGGATTTCGCCGCTGGCGATGGCTTCGGCGTTGTCGGCGTTGAACTGCTCGACATAGGTATTGAAAGACTGCACCAGCTCTTCGTTGGAGATGCTGTTGGCCGGGGTGTAGAGGCCGGTGCCGCTGATGACGACGTTATGCATGGTCGTTTCTCTAATCTGTTCAGGCAGAAAGCGCTGGCACCGACGTACCAACACACAAAGGGTCTATTCCCGTCCGGGGACGCTGACCTGGCATCTTTTATGGCCGTCCGTGACCTTGCCGAAGGCTCTGGGTCACGAAAACGGCATTTATGGTCGCGAAGTTTGCCATAAACCCGAGGTTTTGGCGCCTTTCTCAAGATCAACGCCTGTCGGGCCGTGGGTCATTATCTCTGTGGCGAGGGAGATTGTCGGATCGCCGCACCGTCCCGCTGGGTCGCGAAGCGGCCCCAAAAGAGGGACTGCTACGCAGCCCAGCGGGAGCAAGCTCCCTCGCCACAGTCACAGTGTCGGGCTTAAGTGAACAGCATTACGCTCCCACAGGGGGCATTGTGCAGGCCTGTGGATCAGGCTTCGACCTGACTCCACTGCTTGCTCAGCCGCTTGTCGGAGATCGGCGCTTTCGTCCCCAGTTGCTGGGCGAACAGCGACACCCGGTATTCCTCCAGCCACCAGCGGTACAGCTCCAGCTGCGGATCGCGTTTGCCTTCCTGTGCATGTTTGGCGGCGCGGGTCTGGTATTGCGCCCAGAGGCCGGCGAGTTCACCGCTCCAGACCCGATCCTTCTGCACCTGCGCACCGAGTTTTTCGAAGCGCTGCTCGACCGCTTTCAGGTAACGCGGCAACTCCTTGAGCCATTGCATCGGCGTTTCCCGGACAAAACCCGGATACACCAGATGACTGAGCTGTTGCTTGATGTCGTTAAGCGCCACGGCCTGAGCCAGATCGATCTTGCCCTTGAAGCGCTTTTGCAGACCGTGCCACAGCTTGAGGATCTCCAGCGTCAGGCGCGCCACGCGCTCGGCGTGTTCGGTCCAGCTGCCGCGTTTGCGCTCGGCCAATGCGGCGAGCCCGGCACCGTCACGCGGCAGCGGGTCTTCGCCTTCCAGGATGCAGCTGTCGAGGCTGGCCAGCAGAATGTCTTCGACCAGCGCATCGACCCGACCCAGCTCGCGATAGAGCAGGCCCAGCTCGGTGATGCCCGGCAGCTTGCCGCGCAAGAACTTCGCCGGTTCCGCCAGTTGTTGCAACAGCAGACGCTGCAAGGCGCGGCGATGCTGGAACTCGGCTTCGGCCGGGGTCGAGAACCGTCCTTCCTTGACCGTGCCGCCCTCTTCCACCAGCGCCGGATACACCGTCATCGACAGCCCGGCGATCTTCTGCTGCGTCTTTTCCGCCACCGGGGCGAAGACCTTGGCCTCCACCGGTTGCTGACTTTTCGCACTTTGCGGCACTGCCAACGCCGCCTGACTGGCTTCGGCAAAACGTGCGGTGAGCTCGGCCAGATCGCGGCCCTCGCCAAGGAACTTGCCCTGGCCGTCGACGATTTCGAGGTTCATCCGCAGATGCCCTTCGACCTGCTGCGCGGCTTCCGCCCACGCCTCATCGCTGACCCGCGCGCCGGTCATGCGCAGCAACTCGCGACCGAGCGCCTGGGGCAGCGAGCCCTCGGCGAAGGTCATGCGCTGCAGCGCCGCTTTAATGAAGTCCGGCACTGGCACAAAGTTCTTGCGCAAGGCTTTTGGCAGGTTGCGTACCAGGGCAATGCACTTGGCCTCGATCAGCCCCGGCACCAGCCATTCCAGGCGCTCCGGCGGCAGCATCGGCAGCAGCGGTGCCGGCACCCGCAGGGTCACGCCGTCGCGTGGGTGATTGGGTTCGAAGTGGTAGCTGAGCGCCAGCTCCAGATCGCCAATGTGCAGCGTGTCCGGGTAGTCACGCGCAGTGACTTCACTGGCCTCGCGGGCCAGTACGTCTTCTTCGCGCATGATCAGCAGCTGCGGGTCCTTCTGGCTGTTGACCCGATACCAACTGTCGAAGGTCGCGGTCTGGTGAATCTCCGCCGGCAAGCGTGCGTCGTAGAACGCGTAGAGGGTTTCTTCGTCGGCGAGGATGTCGCGGCGCCGGGCCTTGGCTTCCAGTTCGTCGAGCTGTTCGAGCAATTGTTTGTTGGCGGTCAGGCACTTGGCTTTCGACTGAATCTCGCCGCGCACCAGGCCCTCGCGGATAAACAGCTCACGCGAAACCACCGGGTCCACCGGGCCGTAATGCACCGGGCGACGGCCGACCACGATCAGCCCGAACAGGGTGATCTGTTCGTAGGCCACGACCTGGCCGCGCTTCTTTTCCCAGTGCGGTTCGAAGTGGTTTTTCTTGATCAGGTGGCCGGCCAGCGGTTCGATCCAGTCGGCGTCGATCTTGGCGACCATGCGCGCGTAGAGCTTGGTGGTTTCCACAAGTTCGGCGGTCATCAGCCATTGCGGACGCTTCTTGCCGATGCCCGACGACGGGTGAATCCAGAAACGCCGCTGACGTGCGCCGAGGTAATCGCCGTCCTCGGTTTTCTGGCCAATCTGGCTGAGCAGGCCGACCAGCACCGCTTTGTGCAGTTTCGGGTAATCCGCCGGCTCTTTATTGAGGCTCAACTGCATGTCGCGGCAGATCAGGCTCAACTGACGGTGGGAATCGCGCCACTCGCGCAGGCGCAGGTAGTTGAGGAAATTCTTCCGGCACCAATTACGCAGCGGGCTGGCGGTCAGCGCCTGGCGCTGCTCTTCAAAGCCACGCCACAGATTGACCAGCCCGGCGAAGTCCGAATCGGTGTCTTTCCACTGCGCGTGGGCCTGATCCGCCGCTTGCTGACGCTCCGGCGGACGCTCGCGCGGGTCCTGAATCGACATCGCACTGGCGACGATCAGCACTTCCTGCAGGCTGCCGAGCCTGGCCGCTTCGAGCAGCATGCGGCCCATGCGCGGGTCCACCGGCAGGCGCGCCAGCTGGCGACCGAGCGGGGTCAGCTGACTGTTGCGGTCCACCGCCGAGAGTTCTTGCAGCAGGTTGAAACCGTCGCTGATCGCCTTGCCATCCGGCGGCTCGATGAACGGGAACGCGGTGATTTCGCCGAGGCGCAGGTGCAGCATCTGCAAGATAACGGCGGCGAGGTTGGTGCGCAGAATCTCCGGATCGGTGAATTCCGGACGACCGAGGAAATCTTCCTCGCTGTACAAGCGCACGCAAATGCCCGGCTCGACCCGGCCGCAACGACCTTTACGCTGATTGGCGCTGGCCTGGGAAATCGCCTCGATCGGCAGACGCTGGACCTTGGCGCGGTAGCTGTAGCGACTGATGCGCGCGGTGCCGCTGTCGATCACGTAACGGATGCCCGGCACGGTCAACGAGGTCTCGGCAACGTTGGTCGCCAGCACCACACGCCGGCCCGGGTGCGACTGGAAAATCCGCTGCTGTTCGGCTGGCGACAGGCGCGCGTACAGCGGCAGGATTTCCGTGTGTTTGAGTTGGGCCTTGCGCAGCATGTCGGCGGCGTCGCGAATCTCGCGCTCACCGGGCAGGAACACCAGCACATCGCCGGGACTGCGACGTTCGCTGCGCTCGTAAGCGGCGATTTCGTCGAGGGTGGCGAGGATCGCTTGATCCACGGTCAGGTCGTCCTCGACGCGGTTGCCCTCCTCGTCCTGCTCCAGGGTCAGCGGGCGATACCAGGTCTCTACCGGGAAGGTCCGGCCGGAGACCTCGACAATCGGTGCATCGTCAAAATGTTTGGAGAAGCGCTCCAGATCGATGGTCGCCGAGGTGATGATGACCTTCAGGTCCGGGCGGCGTGGCAGCAGGGTCTTCAGGTAACCGAGCAGAAAATCGATGTTCAGGCTGCGTTCGTGGGCTTCGTCGACGATGATCGTGTCGTAGCGCTCGAGGTAGCGGTCGTTCTGGGTTTCCGCCAGCAGGATGCCGTCGGTCATCAGCTTGATCAGGGTGTTGGAATCGCTCTGATCCTCGAATCGCACCTGATAGCCGACCAGCGAGCCGAGCGGCGTGCCGAGTTCTTCGGCAACCCGGCTGGCAACGCTGCGCGCCGCAATTCGGCGCGGCTGGGTGTGACCGATCAAACCGTGCTGACCGCGACCGATTTCCAGGCAGATTTTCGGCAACTGGGTGGTTTTGCCCGAGCCGGTTTCGCCAGCGATGATCAGGACTTGATGCTTCTGCAGCGCAGCCTTGATTTCATCGCGCTTGGCGGCAATCGGCAGGCTGTCGTCGTAACGAATCACCGGCAGGCTGGCACGGCGCGCCAGCACCTGATCACAAGACGCCTGCATGCGCGCCACCCACTGGGCCAGCTTGGCCTCGTCGGGTTTCTTGCGCAGCTCGAGCAACTGCCGCCGCAGCCGGTGACGGTCGGCGAGCATGGCGTGATCGAGGTTTTTCAGCAGTTTGTCGATGGAGGGCGATTCGTCGGTCATCGGGTACGCAATTCGGTCGTCTGTTTATGCAGGGGGGCGATTGTCGCAGATTTGCCTCCTACTGTGGCGAGGGAGCTTGCTCCCGCTCGGTTGCGCAGCAATCGTAATTCGGTTCTCGGGATGCCACTGACAGGACGCGGTGGACGGTTTCAGGGCCGCTTCGCAGCCCGGCGGGAGCAAGCTCCCTCGCCACAAATTCGTCATGTTCCGGGATTATTCGTTGTCGAGGCCTTTACGCCGATAAGGAAAGACATCGATGACCTTCCCCGCCCGGATCGCCTCCTGCAAACCCTTCCAGTAATCCGCGTTATACAACTCGCCATGCAATTGGTCGAACAGCTTGCGCTGCCCGGCATCGGCGAACAGGAACGGCGGAAACTCCTCCGGAAACACATCCAGCGGCCCGATCGAATACCACGGCTCCGAGGCCATTTCGTCCTCGGGGGTGCGCGGTGCGGGGATGTGGCGGAAGTTGGCTTCGGTCAGGAAACAGATTTCATCGTAGTCATAGAACACCACCCGACCGTGACGGGTTACACCGAAGTTCTTCAACAGCATGTCGCCGGGGAAGATATTGGCCGCCGCCAGCTGCTTGATCGCCAGACCGTAATCCTCCAGCGCCTCGCGCACCTGAGCGTCGTTGGCGTTTTCCAGATAGAGGTTGAGCGGCGTCATCCGGCGCTCGGTCCAGCAGTGGCGGATCAGCACCGTGTCGCCTTCGACCGAGACCGTGGACGGCGCCACTTCCAGCAGTTCTTCAAGGCACGCCGGATCGAACTTGCTCAGCGGAAAACGAAAATCGGCGAACTCCTGGGTATCGGCCATGCGCCCCACCCGGTCGACGCTTTTCACCAGCCGATACTTCTCGATCACCGTTGCCCGGTCGACGTTTTTCGACGGCGAGAAACGGTCCTTGATGATCTTGAATACCGTGTTGAAGCCCGGCAGGGTAAACACACTCATGACCATGCCGCGCACGCCGGGGGCCATGATGAACTGATCGTCGGTGTTGGCCAGGTGATTGATCAGCGCGCGGTAAAACTCGGATTTGCCGTGCTTGTAGAAACCGATCGAGGTGTACAGCTCGGCGATGTGCTTGCCCGGCAGGATGCGCCGCAGGAAGCCGATGAATTCCGCCGGCACCGGTACATCGACCATGAAGTAGGAACGGGTGAAGGAGAAGATGATCGACACATCGGCTTCGTCGGTGATCAGCGCGTCGATCTGAATCCCGCGGCCCTCGCGGTGCAACAGCGGAATCACCAGTGGCCACTGTTCGTCGCGGGTATAGATGCGCCCGACCAGGTACGCGCCTTTGTTGCGGTACAACACCGAGGAGAACAGCTCGACGCTCAGCTCCGGGTCCTTGCACACCCAGTCCGGCAGGTTCTCGCGCAATTGCGACTCGAGGCGCTGCAGGTCGCCGGGCAAATCGGCGTAGTCCTCACTGAAGCGGTAGTCGGCAAAGATGCTGGCGAGCATCGACGACAACTGCCCTTGCGGCTTGTAGATGCGGGTTTGCGCAGCCCGGGCGCGGCGCAGGCTGGGCCGGGTGGTGTGGATGAACATGCAGCCGTCGCTGATCAGGTCATGGCTGAACAGCCCGCAGAAGATCGAGTTGTACCAGGTCTCGGACAGTTCATCGTCGAAGCGCAGGTCGATAAGGCTGATGTAGGCGCTTTTCACCAGCGGCCAACTGCCGACATTCATCAGTGTCTCGTCGTCGAAATGCTCGCGCAGGCGGGCGATGGTTTCGCCGACCTTTTCTTCATAGAGGTTGATCCGCGCCGCCGAGGCGGTTTGTGTCTCCTGCCAGCGCGCTTGCTCGAAGCGCTCGCGCGCACCGTCGGTGATCCGCCGGAAATGCTCGCGGTAATCGTCAAAGCCATCGAGGATCATGCGGGCGATGTCGGTGGCTGGCCATGGCTGCGGCATAGATGAGACCTCGGCGTGCAAGTGGAAATCTGTGCCTGAGCTTAGCCACGGATGCCCATGCAGGAGAAGTGCAATTTCTGCCAAATGCGCGGCAGGCTTGTACAGCGACACAGTTTTTATCAAAGTTTTTTGAGTCGACCGTTCGGTCAGAAAAGCCCCGGGCAGTCGGCAAGGACACCCGCCACCCGGGCAATGCAGAGCCGCGCATTCATTGGCTTTCGGATCCAATGATCGCGCTAAGCGCTCTGTTCCGCACCTCTCGCGCCACCCCTCCAGACATCTGAGCCGCTACACGAGCGCCGCAGATTGGTCTTACCAAAATAGTGGCACTTTGATATATAGCCCGCCATCACCTCTTCCTCACAACAAGATCCCCGGCCTACGAGGACGACCTCTTCCCCTCAAAGATCAAGGAGCACATTGATGTCTATCCGCAATCTGCGCATCGGTTTGCGCGCCGGTTTGAGTTTTGCCGTGCTGGCCAGTCTGTTGGTGATCGTCGGCCTGTTTGGCCTGGGTCAAATGAAAACCCTGCGTGAAAGCGCAGCGGTCATCGAACAATCGTGGATGCCGAGCATCGAGAGCGTTCATGACGCCGCGGCGAACATCGCCAGCATCCGCCTCGAATCGCTGCGCCTGATCACCAGCACCCAGCCCGCGGTGCGTGAGCGCAGCAAAGGGTTGATCAAGGCGCAGCGCGAAGAATTGCTGAAGCGCCTCAAAGACCATGACGCCTTGCTCAGCAGCGATCAGGAACGGGCGATGCTCGCAGGCTTGAATGCCGACACCGGCAAGTACATGGGCATCCTCGACCAGATCATCAGCCAGATCGACGCCGGACAAAGTGAGCAGGCCTACACCCGCCTGAACAATGAGCTGGCGCCCCAGGGCCGAGTGCTCGACAAGACGCTGGAGCAGATGATCAGCCTCAACCAGCAAGGCGCCGACGCCGCTGCGCAGGCTGCGGCGCAAATGTACCAGCGCGCGCTGTGGATCGTTGCGACGATCATCGTTGTCGCGCTGATCGCCACACTGCTGCTCGCCTGGCTGCTGACGCGCAGCATCACCACGCCGATCAATCAGGCGCTTGCGGTGGCACGGCGGATTGCCGCCGGCGATCTCAGCGGCCAGATCGTCAGCAGCGGTCGCGATGAAGCGGCACACCTGCTCGACGCCCTGGCGGACATGCAGGGCAACCTGCGCTCAACCATTCGCGGCATCAGCGAATCGGCGCAACAACTGGCTTCCGCCGCCGAGGAAATGAGTTCGGTGATGGAACAAAGCACCCGTGGCCTGCAACAGCAAAACGATCAGATCGAACAGGCCGCCACCGCCGTCACAGAAATGAGCACCGCGGTGGATGAGGTGGCGGCCAATGCGGTGTCCAGCGCCGAGGCCTCCGAAGCGTCGAACGAGGACAGCAAGCACGGGCACGTGCAGGTCAGCGAAACCATCAACTCGATTCAGGAACTGGTCGGCGCGGTACTCGGCGCCTCGGAACAGGCCGAAGGCCTGGCCACTCAGGCCCAGGACATCAGCAAGGTGCTGGAAGTGATTCGCGGGATTGCCGGGCAAACCAACCTGCTGGCGCTCAATGCTGCGATTGAAGCGGCACGCGCCGGTGAGGCCGGACGCGGTTTTGCGGTGGTGGCCGATGAGGTGCGTTCGCTGGCGCAACGCACGCAGAACTCCACCGAAGAAATCGAGCTGATGATCAGCAGCATCCAGCAAGGCACCGGCGCCACCGTCGGCGCTTTGCAAAGCAGTGCCGAGCAGGCCAGCCACACGCTCCGACGGGCCAACAGTGCCGGTCAGGCACTGGAGAAAATCACCGCGTCGATCTCGCAGATCAACCAGCGCAACCTGGTGATCGCCAGCGCGGCCGAGCAGCAGGCGCTGGTCGCGCGCGAGGTTGATCAGAATCTGGTGACCATCCGCGATCTCTCGACCCAGACCGCCGCCGGCGCTACCCAGACCTCCGCCGCAAGCCAGGAACTGTCGCGGCTGGCGATCGACCTCAACGGGCTGGTCACGCGCTTCGTGCTCTGAATGAAAAATTAAATGCCCGATTGACGGTTGCCATCGACAGAGCGCTCGGCAACACTCTCGTCCCGATCAAGGAAGGAGTGCCACCGTGAGCGCTGTCGATATTTTCCGCATGCTGTCGCTGGCAGCTATCTGGGGCGCGAGCTTCCTGTTCATGCGCATTATTGCGCCAGTGATCGGCACCATTCCGACCGCGTTTTTTCGGGTTTCGATTGCTGCCGTCGGTCTGTTGGTGATTCTCGGGCTGATGCGCATCAGCTGGGATTTCAAGGGCAAGCTGAAAACCGTGATGTTGCTGGGCGTCATCAACTCGGGGATTCCGGCGACGCTGTATTCGGTTGCCGCGCAAGTTTTGCCGGCCGGTTACTCGGCGATTTTCAACGCCACCACACCGCTGATGGGCGTGCTGATTGGCGGCTTGTTTTTCAGTGAAAAACTCACTGTCGCGAAACTGACCGGGGTGTTTCTCGGCTTGTTCGGTGTCGGCGTGCTGACGCGTGCAGGGCCGGTGGCTTTCGATCTGCAATTGCTGATGGGCGCCCTCGCCTGCCTGCTCGCCACCACTTGCTACGGTTTTGCCGGATTCCTCACGCGTCGCTGGCTGGACCATAGCGGCGGGCTCGACAGTCGTCTCTCGGCCGTGGGCAGCATGCTCGGCGCCACGCTGTTTCTGTTGCCGCTGTTCGGCTACAGCGTGATCACCGCACCACCGGCAAGCTGGGGTGGGTGGAGCGTCTGGCTGTCGCTGCTGGGCCTGGGCCTGGGTTGCACGGCGTTCGCCTACATCATTTATTTCCGCCTGCTCAGCTCCATCGGCCCGGTCAAATCGATGACCGTGACCTTCATGATCCCGGCGTTCGGCGTGTTGTGGGGGGCGTTGCTGCTGGATGAGCCGTTGTCGATGGCGCATCTGTATGGCGGGGTGTTGATTGCGCTGGCGTTGTGGCTGGTGTTGAAGCCTGCGGTGGTGAAGCCTTCTGCAGCGCCAGCCCGATGATTTTGCGGCGTTAATCCGTCCGTATTCGCGAGCAGGCTCGCTCCCACATGGGATCTGGGAACAGCATGGATCCCTGTGGGAGCGAGCCTGCTCGCGATGGCGGCTGTTTAGCCGCTATCGCGCTACAGGTCAGCCGGTTTTACGGAACACAAACGCCAGACCAACAATGATCAACAGCATCCCCAGCACACTCAACGCCGCCAGACGATTGCCGAAAATCAGATAGTCCATCACTGCCGTCACCGCTGGCACCAAGTAGAACAGACTGGTGACATTCACCAGATTGCCCCGGGCGATCAGGCGATAGAGCAACAGCGTCGCCAGCACTGACACCACCAGACCCATCCACAACACCGGCACGATGAACCCCGCGCTGCGCTCGAAGTGGAACGGCTGAAACGGCACAAAGATTGCGCACAACAACAGCCCGGCCAGGTACTGCACCGGCAGCGTGCCGAGGGGATTGTCTGTGATGCGTTTCTGCATGATCGAGCCCAGGGTCATGCTCGCCAGCGCCAGCAGGCCGAACAGCATGCCCGTCCAGGACATCCCGGCCAGGCCGATCCCCTGATAGACCACCATGATCAGCCCGGCCAGGCCCAGCGCCAGACCGAACATCCGGCTGGCCGAACGCTGGCGCTCCATCAATACCACGGTGAGGATCGGCTGCACGCCCATGAGGGTCGCCATCACCCCCGGCGTGACTTTGGTGTTCAGGGCCAGCAGATAGAAAATCTGATACGCCCCCAACAACACCACGCCCGTTGCAATCGCAAACAGCATCGGCCGACCGCCCTTGGGCAGCCTCAACTTGAGCAGCGGCGCCAACAGCAACAACCCGCACAGGGCGATCGCAAAGCGAATCAGCAGAAAGGCAAAGGGTGACGCGTGGGCCAGGCCCCATTTGGAGAAGATCGCCCCGCTGCTCCACAGCAGAACGAACAGGCTCGTGGACGTCGCCGCGAGCGCGGATTTTTTCGAAAGGACAAACATGAATACCACCTGTAGTCAGGCACATAGCCAACTCAGCCGAAGCTGAAATTCAGTAGGTTTTTCTGGCGGGCGCAGGGGTCAGCAGAGAATGCCGATCAGCCCGAAACGCCAACGCCCGGCGGTGATACGACTGCGCACACCGGCGTGCTACTGACAGGTGGAGGGTAATGACTGATCTGCCCAGGCTGCTGATTCCCGCACGGCACGACGCCAGCGTTGACCGCTGAATCGACTACCGCGTTGATGAGGGATCCAGGCATTGGGGCTAATCTTTGTTGAGGGTCTGGAAGGTGAATCGCCTGATTCACGAGCGCCGACTATAACCAGCGCGGGACATGGATTGCAATGATTTGGACAAAGGGCCAGCAGGGACAGCTCGAAGGCAGGCGCATAGGCTGATGAGCAACGGATAGGCCCATTGATGGGGAGACAGGGAATGCTCGAAATCACATGCCAAGGGAACGGACGAATTTGCGGTATCAGTTGTACAGATCGCAGGCCAGGAAACAGGCAAGCATCGCCAAAGCTCTATTACAACTACCAGCGCGGCAAGACTTGTCGAAAGTACGCTTCGAACCCATCGACGCCGTAGCACTGAGCGCGTTCGAGCTCTGGGAGAATCCACTTTTTTGCTGGCGAGAGGTTGTCGCATGGAAGTCACGAGAACCCCTTTCCCTGGATATCGCGATCTGGTTCGAAGAACAGCTATGCGGACTGTGTTTCGTCAATCCGAACAAAAGCCGCCAACGTATTCGAATCGTACGATTAGAAGGGCGACCCGGAGATGCTCACCCGCTGAAAAATCGTATCGGGACCTTGGCGATGATGGTCATCGATGAGTTCGCCCAAATAATCGGCAGCAAGTTCATTGAAGTCCATGAGCCGATGCAAGGAGCAATTCCTGTTTATACAAAGCTCGGCTTCAAATTTGATTTGGAAGGTCGTCTTGTCCTCGCAGTGGAGAGTAAAGTATGGTGAAAACAGTTCAAGTAATGATCAATGAGGGAGGGAGCATGCGCAAATCAGTCAAGAAATCCCCCGCCAAGAAAAGATCAATCAAAGCAGAAGAAAAAATTGTTTCATCCGAGCTATCAGTCAATCAGCAGCGCTTTCTGCAGCTACTGATTACAGGCATTGAAGACGAACCCAACGTTCTTGCTGGACGCCGCTGACTCACAGACAATAAAAAACCGCTCACCAGGAGCGGTTTTTTTTCATTACAACGTTCAGCCTCAACCAAACAACCAATACCCCAGCAACGTCAGCACCACCACCGCCAGGATCGGGCGCATGATGCGGTAGGCCTTGGGATTGCGGCGTTTCCACTGTTTGACCACGCCGCTGAACCTGTCGCTGAAGTTCTTGCTCCAGGCGTAGGCCTGGTTGATCCCGCCGACGCGTTCGTCGTCAAGGTTCTGCGGGGCGGTGGCACGTCCCAGCCAGGCGCTGATGGCGCGGTTGATGCGGGTCATGAAGCGGTTGCTCAGCGGACGTTCGACGTCGCAGAACAGGATGACCCGGGTCTTTTCGGTTTCGTTCTTGACCCAATGCACGTAGGTCTCGTCGAACATCACGTCTTCACCGTCGCGCCAGGCGTAGACCTGACCGTCCACGAAGATCCGGCAATCGTCGGAGTTCGGTGTCGACAAGCCCAGGTGATAACGCAGCGAGCCGGCAAACGGATCGCGGTGCGGGTTCAGGTGGCTGCCACCCGGCAACAGCGCGAACATCGCGCCTTTGACATTGGGAATGGCACTGACCAGCGCCACGGTTTTCGGGCACAGGGTTTCGGCCGACGGCAGCGGTTTGTCGTACCACTTGAGGTAGAAACGCTTCCAACCCTTCTTGAAGAACGAACCGAAACCGGCGTCATTGTTCTTTTCGGCGGCGCGGATGTAGCCCTCGTCGAACAGGTGCATCGCCTCGTCGCGAATGGTTTCCCAGTTGTCGCGCAACACATCCAGCTCCGGAAACTTGCTGCGATCCAGATACGGCTTGGACGGCACGCCGGAGAACAGGTACATCAGCGCGTTGTACGGAGCGAACAGCGCCGAGTGGTTGACGAACTGACGCAGGACCGGCAAACGCGCCTTGCCGCGCAAATGCACATAGAGGATGCTGCCCACGAACAGCAGCAACACCAACACCTTGGCGGCTAACGAAAAGGTCATCAACGACTCCTTGAATAAAGACAACGCTGCGCAATGCCCTTGACCCGGCATGGCAGCCGGCCATGATAAACACTACCGGCCTCGGGCAAAACCCGCCCAACCCAAGATTCAGTGTTAAGAATTGCGCAACAAAGCATTAATTAACATAAGGCTCCTGAACCTGGGCTGATCTGAATCAATTGGCTTACTGCTGATTCTCCTGTTCGGTGAACAGATCGCTGAACAACATGCTCGACAGATAGCGCTCGCCAGAGTCCGGCAAAATCACCACGATGGTCTTGCCCTGCATCTCCGGGGTTTCTGCCAGCCGCACCGCGACCGCCATGGCTGCACCGCACGAGATGCCGCACAAGATCCCCTCTTCCTGCATCAATCGCCGCGCCATAACCTTGGACTCGTCGTCCGTGACCTGCTCCACCCGGTCGACCATCGACAAATCGAGGTTTTTCGGCACGAAACCGGCGCCAATCCCCTGAATCTTGTGTGGGCTTGGCTTGATCTCTTCGCCCGCCAGCGCCTGACTTATGACCGGCGAAGACACCGGTTCCACCGCCACCGACAGAATCGGTTTGCCCTGGGTCTTCTTGATATACCGCGACACGCCAGTGATGGTTCCGCCGGTCCCGACACCAGCTACCAGCACATCCACCGCACCATCGGTGTCGTTCCAGATTTCCGGACCGGTGGTTTTCTCGTGAATCGCCGGGTTGGCCGGATTGTCGAACTGCGCCGGCATAAAATATTTGTCGGCATCGCTGGCAACAATTTCGGCGGCCTTCTCGATCGCGCCTTTCATGCCCTTGGCCGGTTCAGTCAGGACCAGCTCTGCGCCCAGCGCCTTGAGCACCTTGCGCCGCTCGATACTCATCGAGGCCGGCATGGTCAGCATCAGCTTGTACCCTCGGGCCGCCGCAACAAAGGCCAGGCCAATGCCGGTGTTGCCCGAGGTCGGCTCGACAATGGTCATGCCCGGCTTGAGTTTGCCGCTGCTTTCGGCGTCCCAGATCATGTTCGCGCCGATCCGGCACTTGACCGAATAACCGGGGTTGCGCCCCTCGATCTTGGCCAGAATGGTCACGCCACGCGGCGCAATGCGGTTGATCTGCACCAGCGGCGTATTGCCGATGGAATGGGCGTTGTCAGCGAAAATACGGCTCATGGCTGGGTCCTTATGCAGCGTTGAATTCAGCCTTGCAAGGTATGCCTGTTGCCTGGCGCAGTCCAGTCGGGTCGAACGTCTGCGTCACGCAACAGTCAATCGCTTACATCGTCAAGGAATTGCCGCCATGAAGCGTCGCTACAGTTGGCCACTAGGGATTTTCGCCGTCGTCGTTGTGTTGCTGATCGCGCTGCACATCGCCCTGCCCTACATGGTGCGCGACTATCTGAACGGCAAACTGGCGGACATGGGTGATTACCGCGGCCAAGTCACCGACGTCGATCTGGCGCTGTGGCGCGGCGCCTACCGGATCAACGGGCTGAAAATTGTCAAGGTCGACGGCAAGGTGCCGGTGCCGTTCGTCAACGCACCGCTAATCGATCTCGCCGTCAGCTGGCACTCGCTGTGGTACGACCATGCCGTGGTGGCGCAGGTGCAGTTCGTCAATCCCGAAGTCAACTTTGTCGATGGTGGGGCCAACAAGCAGAATTCCCAGACCGGTAAAGGCACCGACTGGCGCGCGCAACTCAGTAAATTGCTGCCGATCACCCTCGACGAGGTGCAGATTCACGACGGCAAGATCAGCTTCCGCAACTTCAGCTCCAGCCCACCGGTGAACATGAATGCCACCAAGGTTGAAGCCAGCCTCTACAACCTGACCAACGTGGTCGACAAACAGGGCAAGCGCGACGCCCGCTTCGAAGGCAAGGCCCTGCTGCTGGGGCATGCCCCCCTGGAAACCACCGCCACCTTCGACCCGCTGAGCAATTTCGAAGACTTCCAGTTCCGCCTGCGCGCCCGCGATATCGAACTCAAGAGCATGAATGACTTCGCCTCGGCCTACGGCAAGTTCGACTTCAATGCAGGCCACGGCGACGTAGTCATCGAAGCCCAGGCGAAAAAGGCCCAGGTCAGCGGCTACATCAAGCCCCTGCTGCGTGACGTCGAAGTGTTCAACTGGCAGCAGGACGTGGAAAACAAGAACAAGAGCATCTTCCGCTCGGTCTGGGAGGCCATCGTCGGCGGCTCGGAAACCGTGCTGAAGAACCAGGCGAAAAACCAGTTCGCCACCAAGGTCGAACTCAGTGGCAACGTGCATCAGCAAAATATCAACGCGTTCGAAGCGTTTTTGCAGATTTTGCGCAATGGTTTCATCCAGGCTTTCAATGCGCGGTATGAACGACCGAAGCCGGATGCGGGTTAGGTTTTTCGGTTGACGATATAGCGACCGGACTCCTCTGCAGCCAGTGTTGAATTTTGTTGCAATGAGTCCCAGCCCAGGCAGGCCAGTGCCAGTGACCGCGGGACTGGCTCGCGACCATTGCTGTAGCGACTGATGCTGCGAGCACTGACACCCAGTGCCTCGGCAGCCTGATTAAGAGACAGCCCGGTTCGTGCTCGCCAGTTAATGAAGATTCGCGTGTTTTCATCGGCTGCGTTTTGAGCCAGCGCATCCATATAAAGTGTGTCTGCACCAATCTGTATATCGGGTTCAAGCCATTCGACAGTCCAGCCGTGGTCGTCCAGAGTCGCGGTCAAAAACACCTCGGGATCGAGCAATGGCTGCAGTCCTGAATAAGCTTTGATATCCCGTCCGAGATCAAGTGTCAGTTCCTGTCCATCAATAAAGGTCAGTGCCAATCGAAAGTCTGACAGTGCCTTCACTGCTGACAGGCGAGGCCTTTTCATGGGTAACACCGTTTCCAGTCCTCCAACAGTTGCACCTGATGAGCCGCAACCCACGCCAGCGCTTCCTTGATAATCAGTGGCGGCGCCCTGCCTGTCATGACCTCAACGGTTTCAAGGCTCAGCATCACTTCCACGCCGCCACCGATAAGGTGGACATGGGGCGGTGGGTGATCTTTCTCGCGCAACTGAATGCGGTATTTGTCGCGAAATCGGTATTTAGTCGTCATGCCCGAGAGGCTATCGCCAAATCGGCGATACCTGAATACTGGCCTTGCGCCGAGACTGAGTCAACATGTGACGCCCCATTCAGAGACTGAATAAGCCGTCTACATTCACAGTCGACCGGGCTGCGCGTTATAGTCAGGGCATCCGATTTTTCGCCCCCGCCCTGCCCGTGCAGGTCGGCGTTACCGTTCGAGGATTAGCAGATGAAGTTCGAAGGCACCCAGGCCTACGTCGCCACCGATGACCTGAAGCTGGCGGTCAACGCCGCCATCACCCTGGAGCGGCCGCTGCTGGTCAAGGGCGAACCGGGCACCGGCAAGACCATGCTCGCCGAGCAACTGGCCGAATCGTTCGGCGCCAAGCTGATCACCTGGCACATCAAGTCCACCACCAAGGCCCATCAGGGGCTGTACGAGTACGATGCAGTCAGCCGTCTGCGTGACTCGCAGCTGGGCAACGAAAAAGTCCACGACGTGCGCAACTACCTGAAGAAGGGCAAGCTCTGGGAGGCTTTCGAGTCCGAAGAGCGGGTGATTCTGCTGATCGACGAAATCGACAAGGCTGACATCGAGTTCCCGAATGACCTGCTGCAAGAACTCGACAAGATGGAGTTCTACGTTTACGAGATCGACGAGACCATCAAGGCCAAGAAGCGCCCGATCATCATCATTACCTCGAACAACGAGAAAGAGCTGCCGGACGCCTTCCTGCGCCGCTGCTTCTTCCACTACATCGCTTTCCCGGACCGCACCACCCTGCAGAAAATCGTCGACGTGCACTACCCGGACATCAAGAAGGATCTGGTCAGCGAAGCGCTGGACGTGTTCTTCGACGTGCGCAAGGTGCCGGGCCTGAAGAAGAAGCCGTCGACCTCCGAACTGGTCGACTGGCTGAAGCTGTTGATGGCCGACAACATCGGCGAAGCGGTGCTGCGCGAACGCGATCCGACCAAAGCCATTCCGCCGCTGGCCGGTGCGCTGGTGAAGAACGAGCAGGACGTGCAGTTGCTTGAGCGTCTGGCGTTCATGAGCCGTCGCGGCTCTCGATAAGGGCATCGCCATGCTGCTCAACCTGTTCAATGAGATGCGTGCAGCCAAGGTGCCGGTGTCGGTGCGCGAGCTGCTCGACCTGATCAACGCGCTGAAACAGCGCGTGACCTTCGCCGACATGGACGAGTTCTACTACTTGTCGCGGGCGATTCTGGTGAAGGACGAACGGCATTTCGACAAGTTCGACCGGGCGTTCGGCGCCTACTTCAATGGCCTGGAGAAACTCGACGATCACTTGCAGGCGCTGATTCCCGAAGACTGGTTGCGCAAGGAGTTCGAGCGTTCATTGACCGATGAGGAACGCGCGCAGATCCAGTCCCTCGGCGGTCTGGACAAGCTGATCGAAGAATTCAAGAAGCGTCTGGAAGAACAGAAGGAACGCCACGCCGGCGGTAACAAATGGATCGGCACCGGCGGCACCAGCCCATTCGGTTCCGGCGGCTTCAATCCGGAAGGCATCCGGGTCGGCGACGCCGGCAAGCGTCAAGGCAAAGCGGTGAAAGTCTGGGATCAGCGCGAGTACAAGAACCTCGACGATTCGGTGGAACTGGGCACGCGCAACATTAAGGTCGCCCTGCGCCGTCTGCGCAAATTCGCCCGCCAGGGTGCGGCGGAAGAGCTGGACATCGACGGCACCATCGACCACACCGCCAAGGACGCCGGCCTGCTGAACATCCAGATGCGCCCGGAACGGCGCAACACGGTAAAGCTGTTGCTGCTGTTCGACATCGGCGGCTCGATGGACGCGCACGTGAAGATCTGCGAAGAGCTGTTCTCCGCCTGCAAGACCGAGTTCAAGCATCTCGAATACTTCTACTTCCACAATTTCATTTATGAATCGGTGTGGAAGAACAACATGCGCCGTACTTCCGAGCGTTTCTCGACTCAGGATTTGCTGCACAAGTACGGTGCCGACTACAAAGTGATCTTCATCGGCGACGCCGCGATGGCACCCTATGAAATCACCCAGGCCGGCGGCAGCGTCGAGCACTGGAACGAAGAGCCGGGTTACGTGTGGATGCAGCGCTTCATGGAGAAGTACAAGAAGCTCATCTGGATCAATCCATATCCGAAGGACACGTGGGGCTATACGTCATCGACCAATATCGTGCGCGATTTGATCGAGGATCAGATGTATCCGTTGACGTTGCGTGGGCTTGAGGAAGGGATGCGGTTTCTGTCCAAATAATCTGCTGGGTCTGTACTGACGTTATCGCGAGCAGGCTCACTCCTACATTTGGAATGCGTTCCCCCTGTAGGAGTGAGCCTGCTCGCGATGCTTCTAGCTATCTTTGAAGCGCTGCAAATACCCGATGTGCTCCCGGTGCGCGACGTCCTGCACCACCGGCCTCAACCGCACCTGCGCGCCCGGCAGACACTGCGCCAGCCGCGCCAGCGCCAACGGCGTCAACGCCCCCAACCGCGGATAGCCACCAATGGTCTGCCGATCATTGAGCAGCACGATCGGCTGCCCGTCCGGCGGCACCTGCACCGCGCCAAGCGGAATACCCTCGGAAATCATCGGCCTGCCCTGATACTGCAGCGCTTTGCCCAGCAACCGAATACCCATGCGGTCGGCGCGACTGTCCAGCGTCCAGGCACTGTTGAACACATCAAACAGGCTCTGCCCGCTGAACTGGCCGATCTGTGCGCCGAGCACCAGATCCAAAGGCGTATTCAGGCGAAAATCAGGTCGATGCTTCAGCGGCACTTCACGCACCTGCAGAACCTCACCGCGATAACTCAGCGTCGCGCCCTTGGCCAGCGGCAAACCCATGCCATCAAGACCACCAAGCTCTTCGCGCACCACCGTAGCGCTACTGCCCAGCACCTGCTGCGCGTCAAAACCGCCGGGGGCCGCCAGATATGCGCGGGCGCCGAGCAACGGTTGGGTGAACCTCAATGTTTGCCCTTTGCCCAGTTTGAAACTGCGCCACGGCGCCAGCGCCTGCCCATCGATCTGCGCGCCAAGATCGGCGCCGGCCAGCGCCAGCACGCAATCCTCCTGCGCAACCACGGCAAACCCGCCAAGGGTGATTTCGATCACCGTCACGTCCAGGTCATTGCCCAGCAGCCAGTTGGCCCAGCTCATCGAACACCAGTCCGCCGCGCCGCCCTGGGTCACGCCCAAATGGCGCACGCCGAAGCGTCCGGCGTCCTGCAACAAGCACAGCGGCGTGCTCGCCTCTATCATCAGTCGGCTCATGCCTGCGCCTCCAGCGGGGTGTCGTCGCCGCCCAGGTTGATGAACTCAGCGTGGCTCACCGCTTCGAAGCGCACGGTGTCGCCAGGCTGCATCAGGCTGTAGCCGTCGCGATGGCGGTCGAACAGTTTGGCCGGGGTGCGGCCAATCAGGTTCCAGCCACCGGGGGATACCACCGGGTAAGCGGCGGTCTGCCGTTCGGCGATGCCGACGCTACCGGCCGCGACTTTCTTGCGCGGGGTGTCCAGCCGTGGCGCTGCCAGCACTTCTTCGACCAGCCCCATGAAGGCGAACCCCGGGGCAAAGCCGAGGGCGAACACCTGATATTCACGGGCGCTGTGACGGCGGATCACCTCGTCCACCGCCAGACCGCTGCGCTGCGCCAACAGGCTCAGCTCCGGCCCGACGCTCAAGTCGTACCAGACCGGCAACACATGGCACTGACCGCCGGTGCGCGCATTCGGTGACAGGTCGATCAGCGCTTCAGCGATCAATTCCCGCGCCTGGCCCGGATTCAATAACGTCAGATCGTAATGCACCATCAACGTGGTGTAGGACGGCACCAGATCGATCAACTGTGTTCCAAACACTGCGCGCAGGCGCTCGCTGGCGGCGAGCATCCACGGCATGTTGGTTTCGGCGATTTCATCGAACAGGCGCAGCATCAGGCAGTCCAGGGCCACCATTTCAATCCGTGGATTCATGGCGCACTCTGCTGATTCAGGGCCTCGCGAATGCGCTGCACGGCGGCCACCGAACTGGCGTTGTCACCATGCACGCAGAGGGTGTTGGCCTGCAGATGCAAGGCGCTGCCGTCGCTGGCCACGAGCTCAGCGCCACGGGCGATGGTCAGGGCCTGCTCGATGATTTTTTCCGGATCGTGATGCACCGCCCCCGGCAGTTGCCGCGACACGAGTTTGCCAGCGCTGTCGTAGGCACGGTCGGCGAAGGCTTCGAACCACAGGGTGACGCCGTATTCATCACCGAGTTGCTGCGCCGCCGAGTTATCGCGGGTGGCCATCAACATCAGCGGCAAACTGCGATCGTAGGCCGCCACGGCCTGAATCACTGCGCGCAATTGCGCCGGGTTGGCCATCATGTCGTTGTACATCGCGCCGTGGGGTTTGACGTAGCTGACCCGCCCGCCCTGCGCCCGACAAATGCCGTCCAGCGCACCGATCTGATAATGCAGGATGTCTTGCAGCTCTTGCGCGGAATACGCCATGGAGCGGCGGCCGAAACCGACCAGATCCTGATAGGCCGGATGCGCGCCGATCTGCACGCCGTGGCTCAAGGCGAGGCTGACGGTCTTGCGCATGATGCCCGGGTCGCCGGCATGGAAACCGCAGGCCACATTGGCGCAATCGATGAAGGGCATGACTTCGGCGTCAAGACCCATGGTCCAGCTGCCGAAACTCTCGCCAATGTCGCAATTCAATAACAGGCGGCTCACGGTAAACACTCCTGTAGCTTCTTGTCTTTCTATCCGTAGGACAAATGCCCCGTTGGGCACTGCCCCCGCAGGTTATCAGTTACTGCGCATCCAGTTGCTTGCCACGGGTTTCCGGCAGGCTCAGCGCGGCGAGAATCACCACCCCGTAGGACACCGCCGCAAACGCGCCGATACCCACGCTCAACGGTACTTTCTGACTGAGCAAACCAATCAACAGGGGAAACAGCGCCGCCAGCGCCCGGCCGATGTTGTAGCAGAAGCCTTGGCCCGAGCCGCGAATCCGCGTCGGAAACAACTCGGTGAGAAACGCGCCCATGCCGCTGAAAATCCCCGAGGCGAAAAAGCCCAGCGGAAAGCCCAGCCACAGCATCACGCCATTACTGACCGGCAGCTGCGTATACAGCAGAACAATGGTGAACGAACCGACCGCGAACAGGATGAAGTTCTTTTTACGTCCCAGCAGGTCGGTCAGATAAGCGCTGATCACATAGCCGACGTAGGAACCGACGATCACCATCGCCAGATACCCGCCGGTGCCAAGCACACTCAAGCCGCGTTCGTTCTTGAGGAACGTCGGCAGCCACGAAGTGATTGCGTAATACCCGCCCAGCGCCCCGGTGGTCAGCAACGACGCGCGGAACGTGGTGAACAGCATGCCGGGGGCGAAGATCTCGTAGAACTTTGCCGGGTTCTGCGGGGTTTGCGCAGCCTTGGCTTCGCGATAGATCTCCGGGTCTTTCACCAGCCGACGGACAAAGATCACGAAGATCGCCGGCACGATACCGAGGATGAACAGCGCCCACCAGGCGTCTTCCGGCGGCAATGCCGAGAACAACAGCGCATACAGAATCGCCGTCAGCCCCCACCCCAGGGCCCAGCCGGATTGCACCATGCCCACCGCTTTGCCGCGGTCCTTGGCGCGAATCACTTCACCGATCAACACCGCGCCGGCGGTCCATTCGCCGCCGAAGCCGAAGCCCATCAGGGTGCGGGCGATCAACAGCTGTTCGTAGTTCTGGGCGAAGCCGCAGAGGAAAGTGAAGAAGGCGAACCACAGCACCGTCAGTTGCAGGGTGCGCACGCGGCCGATGCGGTCGGAAAGAATTCCCGCCACCCAGCCGCCAATGGCCGAAGCAATCAGGGTGCTGGTGTGAATCAGCCCGGCCTGCCCGGTCGTGATGCCCCACATGGCAATCAGGGTCGGCACCACGAAGCTGAGCATCTGCGTGTCCATGCCGTCCAGGCCATAGCCGATCTTGCAGCTCCAGAAGGTGCGACGCTCTTGCTGATTGATGTTGCGATACCAGTCGAACGGCCCCGGACGCGCCGTTGCCGTGGATGCTTCTAGGGTGTCGGGAGCACTCATGGCTTATCTCCGCAGGTTTTTTATTGGTCTTGTTCGTAGCCCCGACGACGCCTATCGTGGGAACCGGATGCGCCGATTTTTGGGCGCACCGCCCTGCTGCGTCCAACGAATAAAAACCCGCCTTAGGCATAAGAAAAACTTGTCACCCGAGCCGTTGCCATGAACCTGAAGTTTCTCGAGACCTTTGTCTGGGTCGCCCGGCTGAAGAGTTTTCGCCTGACCGCCGACAAGCTGTTCACCACCCAGGCGTCGATTTCCAGCCGCATCGCGGTGCTCGAAGGCGAGCTGGGGGTGAAGCTGTTTCTGCGTGATTCACGCGGCGTCAGCCTGACGCCCGAAGGCTTGAAAGTGCTGGATTACGCCGAGCAGATGCTCGAGACCATGTCCGCGCTCAAGCAATCGATCGAGACCCGCTCGAGCAAGGTCGGCCGGGTGCGCATCGGGGTGATGGACACGGTGATTCATACCTGGCTCAGCCCGTTGGTGGCAAAGATGACCGACCTGTATCCGCGGGTGGAAATCGAACTGGTGGCGGATACCTCGCTGAACCTCTGCGATCAGCTGCAAAAAGGCTTTCTCGATCTGATTCTGCAAACCGATCTGGTGCGCCACGAAAGCGTGCGCAGCCTGGAACTGGCCAGCCACCCGCTGGGCTGGATCGTCGCCAGCCAATCCATCTACAACCGCGACTATGCCGATCTGGGCGAACTGGCGCAGGAACGGATCATCACCTACTCGAAAAACTCTCGACCGCACCAGGACCTGCTGGCACTGATGCAGGCCAACGGCGTGCCGGCGCCACGCCTGAACTGCGTGAACTCGGTATCGGCAATTACGCGGTTGTTGCGTGATGGATTTGGTATTGGCGTGTTACCGCCCGTGCTGGTGGCCGAGGAACTGGCCCGGGGCGAACTGACCTTGCTCGCCATCGACCAGCGGCCACCGAACTTGCAGGTGGTGGTGTCGTGGCGGGTCGGTGTGGAATGGGTCGAGGAGATGGTGACGCTGTGTCAGCAGGTGCTGGCGGGGTATGCGCACAAAGTGGGTGAAAACTACATCACCCTCACTGACTGACTACACCTTGTGGCGAGGGAGCTTGCTCCCGCTCGGCTGCGCAGCAGTCGTAAAACCGGTGAACGCATTTATCCAGGCACAGCAAGGTGACTGGATTCAGGTCTGCTTCGCAGCCCAGCGGGAGCAAGCTCCCTCGCCACAGATAGCTTTGCAAGCTTTAGAGGCCACGCACATCCCGGTCTTCAATCGGCCGGCTCTGGCGCAAACGCCGGCCGCCCAGCACCACCCAGTCAATCAGACGAATCAGGCACTCAATGCCGAACGACAGCAGCAGCGCGCCACTCATGCCCCAGATCATCGCTTCCGGGGTCAGCAGGATCTGGTAGCTGTAACCGTTCCAGGTTTCCTTGCGGATATCCGGATCAGCGGCCAGTACCACTTGCAGGAAGCGGATGTACCACGGGCCCTGCATGGCCTGGAACTGTTTATCCAGCGCAATCTGCCGGTTGAGCAAGGTGCTCAGGCTGTCGGCATCGCTGCGAAACACCGGGTCGTCGCTGGCGCGGTAATGCGTGACCAGCGCCTGCAGGTCGCCCTTGAAGAACTGCTCGGCCGTGCCCTGGAAGCCACGCAAACCGGTTTGCGCTTCGATCAGGTGGGCTTCGACGCGTTTGGCGTAATCGTTGATGAAACCCGGCACCTGGACACCGATCAACAGGCCCGCCGCAAACAACACCAGCCGTAGATAACTGAGCAACATCGAGGAGAGATCCTTTATTCGGTCGTGCCCTGGCTGACGCATTCGCCGCGTCGCCACAGGCTCCATTGGCCCGGTTCGTAACGGGTCCAGGTTTCGTTTTCGGTCAAAGGCTCGGTGGCGATCACCGTGACCACGTCGTTGGGCGTGGTTTCCGCCTGGAAATCGACGATCACATCGACATCCTTGAGCCGCGCCGGGCCGAACGGTGCGCGCCGGGTGATCTGTGCCAGTTTGGTCGAGCAATAGCAGAACAGCCAGTCGCCGTCGCTGAGCAGGCAGTTGAACACCCCTTTGCTGCGGTATTCGGCGCACGCGGCAACCAGGTCCGGCAGCAGCTCTTCTATATCGACCGGTTCTGGAAAGGCTGCACGCACGCGGTTGA
This sequence comes from Pseudomonas sp. 86_A, assembly GCF_017491705.1. Classification (NCBI taxonomy): domain Bacteria; kingdom Pseudomonadati; phylum Pseudomonadota; class Gammaproteobacteria; order Pseudomonadales; family Pseudomonadaceae; genus Pseudomonas; species Pseudomonas sp. 86_A. The sequence continues at coordinate 295,489 of NZ_JAFGYS010000003.1, forward strand.
GCAAATCGCAGAACGCCGCTTCGCTGTCGGTGTCGCCCACCGGGCGGTAGAAACTCTTGATCGGGGTGAAATCGGCGAGCTGGCCGTTGTGCGCGAAACACCAGTTGCGCCCCCAGAGTTCGCGGACGAACGGATGGGTGTTGGACAGGCAGACCTTGCCGACGTTGGCCTGACGAATGTGGCCGATGACCACTTCGCTCTTGATCGGATAACGCTGCACCAGGTTGGCCACTTCCGATTCACAGCTCGCCGCCGGGTCCTGGAACAGGCGCAGGCCGCGACCTTCATAGAAGGCGATGCCCCAGCCGTCGCGGTGCGGGCCGGTACGCCCGCCGCGCTGCATCAGGCCGGTGAAGCTGAACACGATATCGGTCGGCACGTTGGCACTCATGCCCAGTAATTCACACATGTGCGGACTCTCGTGATTACAGACGCGGCTCGACGCGCATGCGCTGCGGATTGTTCGGCACCGGCGGACGACCGTAGCGGTCATCGCCGGCAGCGCCGAACGGTTGATCGTCGTCGCGATCATCGGCACGGGCCGCGGCCCTGGCGGCTTCGGCCTGTTCACGACGCGCGCGGGAGGCGCGTTCGATCGGGAAGCGGATCAACACGAAAATCAGGTAGATGCCGAAAGCGATCATGCCGTACATGAACAGATCGGAAATCGCCCGCCAGGCGTTGTTGCCGACCTTGAACGCCAGATCCAGCGCAGTAATGGCGATGGACGGGGCAACCTTGGCTTTCACCGGGTCAATGATGGTCGGGCTGAACAGCAACACCGCCATCAGCACACGCAGCGGCTCGCGCAGCCAGCGCCACATCCAGCGGGTCAGGCGCATCCATACCAACAGGCAGCCCACAGCGGCAAAGGCGTAGAGGCCCCAGGCGATCAGATAGTCGTTCTCGGTCATGGTGTCCATGGCAAGGCAGGCAAAGAGGCGCTTATAGTAACGACTTTTCGCCCGCCAGGCTTGTCCCAATAGACACACGACCTGTGGGAGCGAGCCTGCTCGCGAATACGGACGGTCAGTTAAAACAGGGTTGTCTGACCCACCGCTTTCGCGAGCAGGCTCGCGCCCACAGGTGCTGCGGCAGTTTCACGATCCGCGAAAACCCTTATTCCGAACATTGTACGAGAGCCTTCCATGCCCCAATCCGCCCCCGTCATCCGCGCCCCAATCGCCCACAAGGCTGCCGGTGCCGACCCGTATGCCTGGCTGCAGGAGCGCGACACCGACGCGGTGCTCGACTACCTCAAGGCTGAAAACGCCTATCAGGAAGCACAGACCGCCGATCAGGCCGGCCTGCGCGAAAGCCTGTTCGAGGAGATCAAGGGCCGGATCCTCGAAACCGACCTGTCCCTGCCCTCGCCATGGGGCCCGTACCTGTATTACACGCGCACCACGGCGGGTGACGAATACGCCCGCCATTACCGCTGCCCGCGTCCGGCAGACGACAGCCTGACCCTCGACGAAAGCCGCGAACAACTGCTGCTCGACCCGAACGTGCTGGCCAACGGCGGGTTTTTCTCCCTCGGCGCGTTCAGCATCAGCCCCGACCACCAGCGTCTGGCCTACAGCGTCGATGCCTCGGGCGATGAGATCTACACGCTGTTCGTCAAGGAACTGGCCAATGACAAGGTCAGCGAACTGGAATTCGAGGATTGCGACGGCAGCATGACCTGGGCCAACGACAGCCTGACCCTGTTTTTTGCCGTACTCGACGACACCCATCGTCCGCACAAACTGTTTCGCTACCGCCTCGACGGCACCGCTGCCGAAGAAGTGTTCCATGAGCCGGACGGGCGTTTCTTCCTGCATTGCTACCGCTCCAGTTCCGAGCAGCAATTGCTGCTGACCCTGGGCAGCAAGACCACCACTGAAGTCTGGGCGCTGGATGCTCATCAGCCGCACCAGCCCTTCACCTGCCTGGCGCCACGGGTCGAGGATCATGAATACGATGTCGACCACGGCATGCTCGACGGCGCGTGGACATGGTTCATTCGCACCAACCGCGACGGCATCAACTTCGCCCTGTATCAGGCGCCGGACACCGGTATCGCGCCGAGCGAAGCCGACTGGCAGAACCTGATCCCGCACAGCGACACGGTGATGCTCGACGGCGTGACCCTCAACGCCGAAGCCATGACCCTGAGCCTGCGCGAAGGCGGTTTGCCGGTCATCGAAGTTCACCCGCAGGGGCTGACGCCGTATCGCGTGCAGTTGCCGGACGCGGCCTACAGCCTCTATGTGCAGAACAGCCTGGAGTTTGAAAGCGATCGCATTCGTCTGCGCTACGAAGCACTGAATCGCCCGGCCCAAGTGCGTCAACTGATCCTCGCCAGCGGCGAGCAAACCGTCCTGAAAGAAACCCCGGTGCTCGGCCCGTTCGACGCCGACGCCTACGTCAGCCAACGCCTGTGGGCCACCGCGCCGGACGGCACGCAGGTGCCGATCAGTCTGGTGATGAAACGCGAAATGCTCGGCAAGCCAGTGCCGCTGTACCTGTATGGCTACGGCGCTTACGGCTCGAGCCTCGATCCGTGGTTCTCCCACGCACGCCTGAGTCTGCTGGATCGCGGCATGGCCTTCGCCATCGCTCACGTACGCGGTGGCGGTGAGTTGGGTGAAGCCTGGTATCGCGCCGGCAAGCAGGAACACAAGCACAACACCTTCAGCGACTTCATTGCCTGCGCCGAATTCCTGATCCTCAACGGCATCACCACCGCCGAGAAACTGGCGATCAGCGGCGGCAGCGCGGGGGGCTTGTTGATTGGCGCGGTGCTGAACCAGCGCCCGGACCTGTTTGGCGTGGCGATTGCCGAAGTGCCATTCGTCGACGTGCTCAACACCATGCTCGACCCGGAGCTGCCGCTGACTGTCACCGAATACGACGAATGGGGCAATCCCGAAGAGCCGGACGTCTACGAGCGGATCAAGGCTTACGCGCCGTACGAAAACGTCAGCGCGCAGGATTATCCGGCCACCCTGGTGATCGCCGGCTACAACGACAGCCGCGTGCAGTACTGGGAAGCGGCCAAGTGGGTGGCAAAACTGCGCGCGACCAAGACCGACGACCATCTGCTGCTGCTCAAGACCGAACTCGGCGCCGGGCATGGCGGGATGAGCGGGCGTTATCAGGGATTACGTGACGTAGCGCTCGAATATGCATTCGTGTTCAAGGTTTTGGGCCTGGCCTGAGGAACTCCGTCGGTCACTTGGGTCTTAACTCCAGACCCAAGAGGCCGATATCACCCAGACCCCCTGTAGGAGCTGCCGAAGGCTGCGATCTTTTGATCTTGTCTTTCAAAAAATCAAAATCAAAAGATCGCAGCCTGCGGCAACTCCTACAGTGGAATGGTGTAAGCCTGGAATCAGTGAAAACAAAAAGACCGCAATGACATGTCAGAACCAACCCTACTGAACAACGAAATCCGCGACTGGCTGATGGATTGTGGCCTGTTCGATCAATTGCAGCTGGCGGACTTCGCGGCGGCCTCGGGCTATTTCAGCATCAGCACCGTGGCAGAGGGCGAAGCGATTTTCCGCGAGGGCGATGCCGGCAGCTTCATGTGCATCATCCACACCGGCCAGGTCGCCGTGCAGAAGACCGGGGCCGACGGCCAGGTCATCACCATGGCGACCCTGCGCAGCGGGCGGGCGTTCGGGGAAATGGCCGTGCTCGATGGCGAACGGCGTTCAGCCACCTGCATCGCGTCGAGCAGCTGTCAGTTGCTGAACCTGGGCAAGGACTCGCTGGAAAAAATGCTCAATGACGCGCCGAAGATCGCCGCCAAAATCATCCGCGCCCTCGCCGTGTCCCTGTCCAAACGCCTGCGCATGGCCGACGGCCAACTGGCGGCGCAGCAGATCTAGCCGCCGGGGGACTTGACCTTGGTGCCGCTCGGTTCGATACCCGGCACGGGTTGATCCTTGCTCGGCGGGCTGGGCATTTCGATCGGCACCAGCGGCGGACTGCCGCTGCCCGCGCCGGCCTTCGGCACACTGATCGGGGTGATTTGCGGATACGGCGTTGGCGTGGCGGTACCGGGCGACCCGGGTTGCGGCGTCGGGCTGACCGGAATGGTCTGTTGCGCCTGCACTGCAGTAATCGAGAGCGCGGCCAGGGCAATGACCGTTAGAATGGTGCGCTTCATCAAGGGCTCCGTTTGGCCTCTAGTCTGCGCTCAGGCTACTCCCAACGGGCCTGCTTGCCTTCCCCCTTGTAGAGATTTCCATGAAACGTTTCGTTCTGCTCGACACCACGCCGATCCCTGACAGCGGTGGCGCCCTGTGCCTGTTCGAGTATGGCGAGGATTTCGTCATCAAGATCCAGGGCGGCGACGGCGGGCAATTGATGAACACGCGCATGCACGGTTCCGAAGATGCGCTGGCCGAGATTCCCTGCCGCAAGGTCGCCGGCCGGCCAAATTCGCGGGTGCTGATCGGCGGCCTGGGCATGGGTTTCACCCTCGCCTCGGCGCTCAAGCATCTGGGCAAAAGCGCCGAAGTGGTGGTCGCCGAACTGGTGCCGGGCGTCGTCGAATGGAACCGTGGACCGCTGGGTGAAAAGTCCGGGCGACCCTTGCTCGACCCGCGCACGGTGATCCGTCAGGACGACGTGGCCAAGGTCCTGCAAAGCGAGCCGAACGGCTTCGACGCAATCATGCTCGACGTCGACAACGGCCCCGAAGGCCTGACCCAGAAGGCCAACAGCTGGCTGTATTCCGCCGCCGGGCTCAATGCCTGCGCCAAGGCCCTACGCCCTAAAGGCGTGCTCGCCGTATGGTCGGCCAGCGCTGACCGGCAGTTTTCCGACAAATTGAAGAAGGCCGGTTTCAAGGCCGAAGAAGTCCAGGTCTTCGCCCACGGCAACAAGGGCACTCGCCACACGATCTGGATTGCCGAGAAGCTCAAGGGCTGAGCTAAACTGGCGTCATAACCGTCATTAGTCTTTTTTACAAAGGTGAACCCATGAGTTCGTCCACCCCGACCAACACGTCGAAGCTCGATCGCATCCTTGCCGACAACCAGCGCGACAAGGAGATGGGCTACCGCGACAAGGCCCTGAAGATGTACCCGCACGTGTGTGGCCGCTGCGCCCGTGAGTTCTCCGGCAAGCGCCTGAGCGAACTGACCGTGCACCACCGCGACCACAACCACGACAACAACCCGCAGGACGGCTCGAACTGGGAGCTGTTGTGCCTGTACTGCCACGACAACGAACACTCGCGCTACACCGACCAGCAATATTTCGACGACGGCTCGCTGAGCACGCCGAAGATTGCCAAGGCGACGCATAACCCGTTTGCCGCCCTGGCCGGGTTGATGAAGAAAGAAGATTAAAAGCAAAAGATCGCAGCCTTCGGCAGCTCCTGCAGGGTGTACGCCATTCAACTGCAGGAGCTGCCGAAGGCTGCGATCTTTTGATCTTATCCCCGTATAATCGCCCTCTTTTTCCCGAAGGCACCCCGCTCGTGGCAGACAAACGTTACAGCTGCATTGGTTTGTACAACCCCAAGTCACCGGAGAACGTCGGTTCGGTGATGCGCGCCGCAGGCTGTTACGGCGTGGCGTCGGTGTTTTACACCGGCAAGCGTTATGAACGCGCCGCCGATTTCGTCACGGACACCAAGCGCGTGCACTACGACATCCCGCTGATCGGCATCGACGACCTGAAAAAGATCCTCCCGCTCAACTGCGTACCGGTCGCCGTGGAACTGGTCGAAGGCGCCCGCCCGCTGCCTGAATACACCCACCCGGACCGCGCGCTGTACATCTTCGGCCCGGAAGACGGTTCGCTGGACAAAGAGATCCGCGACTGGTGCGAAGACGTCGTGTACATCCCGACCACCGGCTGCATGAACCTCGCCGCCACGGTCAACGTCGTGCTCTACGACCGCATGGCCAAGGGCCTGAACACCCGTTCCGGGCCGAAATTCCGCTGAAACGTCGCACATCCGATGGAACGAGCTGGCCGCTGCGGCAGTCAGCTTATCTATCTATTGCACAATGCCTGGGAGACAGATCATGACCGAACTCAAACGTGTCCAACGTATCGAATCCACCCCGTTTCAGACCCACCCCGAGCAGAACGTCGAAGGCTGGGAGCGCATCGGCTCGCTGGCCGGTGGCGTGATCATGGTCGGCAAGGGCCTGCGCCGTGGCGGTGTGTTCGGTCTGATTCAGGTGGCGATCGGCGGCGTGGCGATGGCTCGTGGCATCACCGGGCACAGCTCGGTGAAAAGCCTGCTGGAGAAAAGCCGTCAGGACATGAACAACGTGCGGGCCAAGATCGAACGTGCCGGTGAAGAGCTGAGCCAGCTGAAAGCCAATGCCGAGGCGGCGACCCGCACCGCGACGGTGACCGGCAATGATTCGGTAAAGTCGCCGAAAGCTGGGGTTTGATGGTTTAAAAGCAAAAGATCGCAGCCTTCGGCAGCTCCTACAGGGAAAACGCATTCCACATGCAGGAGCTGCCGAAGGCTGCGATCTTTTGATCTTTACTGTAGTAACGCGCTATCAAGGACTTTGGAGGACTCGCCGAGAACACTCTCGGCCAGTTGCACAAACTCCTTGGTACTCACCGTCCCCAAATGCATCGCCCCGCGCAACACATCATCCAGCGAGCGCTTGTTGCGCGTCTTCAGGCGAATCTCGCGATCCAGCTCCTGCAGCACCATCACCGCTTTTGACAACTGCGCCGAGCTGATCTGCTCGCCGCGCAACGTCGTCACCTTCTGACTGTCCTTGGTCAACTTCGCCTGCAACGCCTGATACCGCTCATCGCTCATGCCGCCGGCGCGGCGCACCAGTTCGATTGCGTAGTACTCGGCAAACCCTTCGCTGATCCAGTCGCTGCGCTGCGCGTCATTGATGCGCCCGAACACCTGCGCCAGTTCGCGTACCAGCGCACTGCTGCCGCTCTCGCTGACCAGTGGTAGGCGCGTGTTGAGATAGATCGACTCGTGCGCACCGAGGCTGCCGCGCCACATCGGGTCGTTGGCGCCGACGATCAGCAGTTTTTTCGGATGCCGGGGATAGACCGCTTGCACCTGCGGCCAGACGAACGTCAGCAAGGTCAGCACATCCATGCGGCGCATGCCCTGCCCTTGCGGCGAAGCCACGGTGACTTCGGTTTCGCCCAGACGCGTGCGGCGGCTACCAAGGTGACCGGCGAGCATCCAGCCGGTCGGGCGATCGAACAGGCGTGAAGGGTTGTCGATGCGGAATGTGTTCTTGCCGATACGCGGCCAGGCGGTTTCGACGCTTTTCCAGCCGTTGGGCAACTCGAATTGCAGGCGTGACACCAGCTCGACGCCATCCTGCTGATCAAGCTTGGCCGGCGGCACCAGATCATCGCCGCGCAGCAGTGCCCAGCTCGGGGTCATGCGCGTGTCGAAACTGCCGTTCTTGCGCCCGTGGCTGATACGCACGCGGTAAGTCAGGCTGGCCTTGTCACTGGTCGGGCGCCAGACGCCCCGTGCGTTTTTGCCCGGGGTCAGCAGCCATTGGCCGTCGGCCTTGAAGTCGCTGTAATGGCTGCCGTCACCGAGGTCAAAATCGAGACTGCGCACCACCTCGCCTTTGGCCAGGGTCAGGCGCACTTCGGCCTGATCGCTTTGCGGCAACAGACGCACGTGGTAATCCAGATCGACCTTCTTCGCCGCCCACACCGGGGCGCTCAGCGTCAGCAGCGCCATCATCAACGCTCGCTGCAATCCGACAGCCATACACACTCCTTGGTAAAGCTTGAATCAGCAGGTATTCAGCCTGCGCGGAAAATCAGGTGATCTTCCCAGTCGTCCTCCGGCACGCTGCCTTCGGCAAGCATGCGCCCGGACTGGGAAATCCGTTCGTGGTGCACGGCGTCACGGTCGCCGCACACCAGGTGGTGCCACAACGGCAGATCCTTGCCTTCGCTGACCAGTCGGTAACCGCAGGTCGGCGGCAGCCATTTGAATTCTTCGGCCTGGCCCGGGGTGAGCTGGATGCAGTCCGGGACAAACTGGATGCGGTTCGGGTAGTCGCTGCACTGACAGGTTTTCAGGTCCAGCAGTTTGCAGGCGATGCGCGTGTAATAAACGCTATTGTCTTCTTCATCTTCGAGTTTCTGCAGGCAGCACAAACCGCAGCCGTCGCACAGCGATTCCCATTCCTCGTGATCCAGTTGATCGAGGGTTTTGCGTTTCCAGAACGGTTCGACTTTGGCGGCCATGGCTCAAGCATCAACATCAGGTGGTGAAAAGGCCGCCAGTCTAGTGCCCAAGGCCTTGTGGGCCAAGCGTTGGCGACTGTCGGTAAATCCCGCTTGTCAGGCGAATCGCCGCCCAGTAGGGTTTTGCCACGAAATCATGCCTCAAACACAGCCAGGAATCTTTCGATGAGTGCCAACCCTCGCGTTGCCGATTACGCCATTCACCCGCAATTCACCGATCGCTGGTCGCCCCGCGCCTTCACCGGCGAAGCGATCCCGGAAGAAACCCTGCTGAGCTTCTTCGAAGCCGCACGTTGGGCACCGTCGGCCTACAACTCGCAGCCGTGGCGTTTTCTCTATGCGCGTCGCGACACGCCAAACTGGGAGCGTTTTCTCGGCCTGCTGAATGAATTCAACCGCAGCTGGGCGCAGCACGCCTCGGCGCTGGTGATCGTGATTTCGAAAACCACCTTCACCGCCCCCGGCGCCAGCGAAGAAACCCCGGCGCTGTGGCACACCTTCGACACCGGTTCGGCCTGGGGCCATCTGGCGCTGCAGGCGAGCATCAGCGGCTGGCACACCCACGGCATGGCCGGTTTCGATCAGGAGCTGACCCGCAAAGAGCTGAACATTCCTGAAGGTTATGCGCTGCACGCGGCAGTCGCGGTCGGCAAGCTGGGTGACAAAGCCACTCTGGCCGAGTACCTGCAGGCCCGTGAAGCGCCAAGCCCGCGTCGTCCGCTGAGCGAGCTGGCGGCTGAAGGCGATTTCACCCTTTAAAAGCAAAAGATCGCAGCCTGCGGCAGCTCCTACATTGATCTCTGTAGGAGCTGCCGCAGGCTGCGATCTTTTGGTGACATCTCAATACCCGCGTGCGAAATCCACTTCCCCGCGCAACGCCTCTCCCGCCTGATACGCCTTAAGGTTCTCGACGAACAACCGCACCATCAACGCCGGCGACGTCGGTGCCGAACTGTGCCCGGTCAGCAGCAAGCCCCAGGCGGTCCAGAATGGATGGCGTTGTGGCAACGGCTCCTGACGGCAGACGTCGATCACCGCACCGGCCAGATGGCCTTCCTTCAAGGCTTCCACCAGATCCGCATCGACCACCGCCACGCCGCGCCCAACGTTGATGAACAACCCGGTCGGTTTGAATTGCTTGAACAGCGCCGCGTCGTAGATATCGTGGGTGTGCGCGGTGTTCGGCAGCAGGTTGACCACGTAATCGACCTCGCCTACCAGCCGTGGCAGATCGGCCATCGCACCGACTTCGACGAACGGTGCCTGCTCGCGCGCGCTGCTGGCGATGCCGTACAGCTCGACGCCGAACGGCAGCAGGAACTGCGCCACGCTCTGGCCGATATCGCCGGTGCCGACGATCAGCACCTTGCGCCCGACCAGACTCTGACCGGTGCGGTTATCCCACTTGCGCTCGACCTGGCTGACCAGCCGCGCCAGCACTTCACGTTCGTGGCCGAGCATGTAGGTCAGCACGTATTCGGCCATCACCTGACCGAAAATGCCCACCGCGCGGGTCAGGCGATAATCGCGGCGCAAACCGTCGGCGAGCAACGGCGTGATGCCGGCCCAGGTCGATTGCAGCCATTGCGGTTGATGGCCCTGACGCAACAGGGTCGCCAGCAGGTCCGGCTGCCCCAGCCACACCGGGCAATCGGCCGCCTGACGGGCCAGTTCGGCAGAGTCGCCACTGGTCAATACTTCAAGTTCGGGGGCCGCCTGACGCAGCAGCCGGGCGTACACCGCGTGGTCGTGTTCAGCAATCAGAACGCGCATCTTCAAACCTTTCGCAAACCGTGCAGGCAACCGCCGAAAGAGTCGCGCTCCTTCGTGGCGGTCGTCGCCGTAAAATCAGTTCCAGGGTGGCAAGAGGCCCAGAACAGGGCCTCGCAGATCAGACCGGGTCGTTGCGTCGCAGCAACTCTTCGGGCAAGTGTTCGATGTACTCGTCCTCGGCCGGCGGCATCTGCAGGTGATAGCCCTGCTTGTCGAGGTTTTCCAAGACCACAACGATGTCCTCGCTGGCCAGCTTGCGCTCGGGCGAGAGGACCAGATCGAAGGAGTGTTTCGGCTTGCCGAACGCCAGCATCAGTGGTTCGGGCACGCGCTCCAGAGCATCGCTCTTGAGCACATAAAGGTACATCCCGCTTCGCTTGGAGCTTTGGTAAATGGAGCAAATACGTTTCAAGGCTGTTCTCCGGCGGTGGCCAGGCTGTCGAGCAGCTTCTGGCCCATGAGTTCGCGGCGCCAGCCACGCAGCGACTCAGGCAATTGATAAGGACCCTCGGGGAAGCCGCTTTTGACCAGGGCTTCGAGGGTTTTCTTGCGCAGCATCAGTTCCGGGGCGATGCCCAGGCGTTCGGCCTCGACCTGGCCGAGGGCGCGCAGTTGTTTGATCAGCGCGGCGGCTTCGACCGGCAGAGGCTCCGGCACCGCCGGCGGCCATTGATCAGGCCCCACACTGCCAGAGCGCTTGATCAGATCAAGCAGAAATTGGCCGTCCTGACGCACGGTACGCGGGTGCATGTCTTCGATCTTGCCCAGCGCGGCGAGGTTGTCCGGTTGGGTGCGGGCCAGCGGCCACAGTGAATGCTCACGGACGATGCGGTTGCGCGGCAGATTGCGTGCGCGGGCTTCTCGCTCGCGCCAGGCGCACAGCTCACGTAATACCGCGAGTTGCGCGCGGGACAGTTTCCACGCCAGTTTGGCCTCGCGATAGACCTCGTACGGGTCGGTCTCGCGGCGCAGGTTAGCGACCAGTTCGGCGCCGTCCTCCAGCACCCAGGCGAACTTATCGTCGGACAGTTTCGGCCGCAGCTGGACGAAAACCTCCGCCAGATGCACCGCATCTTCAGCGGCGTAGCTGATCTGCGTGTCGGACAGCGGGCGCTGCAACCAGTCGGAACGGGTTTCGCCCTTGGGCAGTTCAATGCCCAGCACTTCCTGCACCAGCCGCGAATAGCCCATCGAGAACCCAAGGTTCAGGTAGGCCGCCGCCAGTTGCGTGTCGAACAGTGGCGCCGGCAGGCTGCCGGTCAGGCGCAGCAGCACTTCGAGGTCTTCGCTGCAGGCGTGCAGGACTTTGAGCACCGCCGGGTCTTCCAGCAACGCTGCCAGCGGTTGCCAGGCGTCGATGGTCAGCGGGTCGATCAGGTAGGCGCGCTTGCCGTCGCCAACCTGCAACAGGCCGGCAATCGGGTAGAAGGTGTCGACCCGCATGAATTCGGTGTCGAGGGCAACGAACGGCAGCTGCTGCCACTCGGCGCAAAACTGCGCGAGGCTTTCGTTGTCGCGAATCCAGTGAATATCGATGGCCACACGGCTCTCCCTTGAAGAATGGCGCGCAGTATATATCGCCGCCGGCGTTTTACGCGCCTGCGCTGGGCCAGAGCTGTAACGAAATGTCCTGCCTGAGAGAAAGAATAGTCTTACAGCGAGATTGGCAAGATTAATCCGGGTGTCCTGTGTGGGACCTGCCGAAGGCTGCGATCTTTTGACGTTGGTTTTTAAAAACAAGATCAAAAGATCGCAGCCTGCGGCAGCTCCTACACAGGGGAGAGTGTTATTTAGTTTTTAAATAGCACTGGGGAAATCTGATTTGCCGATACTTGCGCTGCGCCGCCTAATCGGCAGCCTCCGCAATCCAGAGTCTGCTGATGGAAAACGTTCGCGCCCCCGCTCGCCCCGCTGTCTGGCTGATGCTCGGCATCATGCTCGTCGCGCTCAATCTGCGCCCGGCCATGGCCGCCGTCGGCCCCTTGCTGTCGGCCATACGCGCTGACATTCCGTTGAGTTTCAGCCTGGCTTCGCTGCTGACCATGCTGCCGGTGATGGCCATGGGGCTGGCGATGTTTTTCGGCCTTGGCATCAGTCGGCGGCTGGGCGAGCAGCGCACGGTGATCCTGTCGCTGTTGATTATCGGGTTGGCCACGCTGTCGCGGCTGTGGCTCGATTCGGCGGCGCAATTGATTGGCAGCGCGGTGTTGGCCGGGATGGGCATCGCCCTGATTCAGGCGTTGATGCCGGTGCTGATCAAGTCACGCTTCCCCGACAACGTGGCGCTGTGCATGGGTTTGTATGTGACCTCGATCATGGGTGGCGCCGCGCTGGCCGCCTCGTTTGCGCCATTGGTGGGGGTGCAGACCGGTAGCTGGCGCATCGGGCTGGCAATCTGGGCGGGGCTGGCCGTGCTCGCGTTGCTGGTCTGGTGGACACAACCGGCCGCGTCATCCAAACCGAACACGCCGGCAGGAAAACCATCATTCTTCGGCAATTCCCGCGCCTGGCTGCTCGCCATCTTCTTCGGCTTGGGCACGGCGTCCTACACCTGTGTACTCGCCTGGCTGGCGCCGTACTACGTGGAACAAGGCTGGAGCGAACAGCACGCCGGCCTGCTGTTGGGTTTTCTGACGGCCATGGAGGTGATTTCCGGGTTGCTGACGCCGGCCATCGCCAACCGCAGCCGTGATCGTCGGGTGATTCTGGCAACGTTGCTGTTGATGATCATTGGCGGTTTCTGCGGACTGATCCTCAGCCCACAACACCTGAGCCTGCTGTGGCCATGCCTGCTGGGGCTGGGCATTGGCGGGCTGTTCCCGATGAGCCTGATCGTCTCGCTCGATCACCTCGACAACCCACAGCGTGCCGGAAGCCTGACCGCCTTCGTGCAAGGCATCGGCTATTTGATCGCCGGGCTTTCGCCGCTGCTGGCGGGCATCCTCCGCGACCGCCTCGGCAGCTTCGAATGGGCCTGGTGGTCGCTGATGGCAGTAATGGTCGTGATGTTGTTGATGGTGTTGCGCTTCGACCCACGGCAGTACGCCCGCTACATTCGCTGAACCCAAATGTCATCGCCGGGCTAGAGGCCTCTTGCCATCTTTGTCCGGTTTATTTCGCGACGTCGTGTTGCTAAAAGTTTCTGTCCCACAACCGACATTGAATCGTCCTACAGGGCTTTGTCCTGGCACCATCGTTCCGCTACGATCATGCGCACACGTTTGCGCGGATTCAGCGCAAGGAGCACAGCGAGACGGAACGGATGCTGAACAGTAACTTGCTTCGAAAGCTCGACATGCAGGACCTCATGGTATTTATCGCCGTGTATGAGCAAAGCAGCGTCACGGACGTCTCCGAGACGTTGTGCGTCAGCCAGTCCACCGTCAGTTACTGCCTGAAAAAATTGCGCACCAGCTTCGAAGACGAACTGTTCATCAACACCCGCACAGGCATGCGCCCCACCTACAAGGCCGGCACCATGTACGGCCACGTGCAGAAAATCCTCGAAAGCATCAACCTGTGCCACGCCGGCGCCCCGACGTTCGATCCGACCCAACAAGCCGTGACCTTCAATATCTGCGCCCCGGAATATTTCGAGCAACTGGTGTTGCCGCGTCTGTTGAAGCGGTTTGACTTCGACGATTTGCCGGTGATGGTCAACATGCACAAGTTCGAGACCGACGTCCCCGCCGACGAACTGCGCGACGGCAGCCTCGACCTGGTGATCTGTTTCGGCCCCAACTTCCACCGCAGCCACACCGACCTCAAGTCGCGGATGCTGCTGGAGGACGACCTGGTCTGTGTCTTCGACAAGCGCGCCACGCCGCTGGAACCGCGCCTGAGTCTGCAGGCCTTCACCGAACGGCGGCACGTGTTCCCGACCCCGTGGACCTCCACCACCAACATGGTCGACGGCTGGCTGGCGCGTCAGGCGCAGAAACGGCAGATCGTCGCGCGCTCCAACAGCTACAGCGCGGCGCTGAAAATGATCACTGGCACCGACTTCATCCTCACCCTGCCCCGGCGCATCCAGCGTCTGCTGACCAACGATGCGGTGTTCAACCACTGTGAAGCGCCGAACGGCTTGCCGGGGTTCACCCTCGATATGCAGTGGAGCCAGGCCGCCGATCAGGACAGCGCCAACCTCTGGCTGCGCGAACAGGTGATCAAGGTGTGCAGTGAGCTGGCAGCCGCCTGAATCCTACACGCCGATGGCGGTCTTGGTGTAGGAGTCGCGGTCGATATCGAGCAACTCCACGCACAACTGCACTTCAACCCCGGCCGGCCACTCGCACAGATCCTGCAATACCGTCAGCAGGCTCTCCGAGAGCTGCTTCTTGATCTGTGGCGAACGACCGCTGAGCAGCGCCAGCTTCACGTGGACAAAGCCGCGCTCGCCCATCCCGGTACCGACCTTGAAGGTCTCGACCTTCACCGCCCGGCTCTTGATGTCGAACTCCGCCGCGAACTGACCGGAACCCACCAGGGTATTGTTGAGCCGGATCAACGCCACGTCGGCGTTCAACTGCGGCAGGTTGGCGGTGTATTCCATGTGCAGGTGTGGCATGGGGTGCTCCAGTCAGTCGGCAGAAAAGTCGTACGTATACCACAGCATCGGCCTACTCTCCTGCGGGTTTTTCTGACGCTGTCGAGGTTAACGTCTGACGCACAGACAAGGTTTCCCAGAGCGCCACCAGCACCACGATCGCCGTGGTCAGCGCCCCGAGCATCAGCGCCGAAAACCAGTGATTCAACGCCAATGGCAGCGCCAGTGTGAGCAACACCAGCCCCGCCACATGCGACAGCGGCGGCAGCGGTCGGTCGGACATGACCCACTTGAACAGCGCATTGCCCAACAGGAACAGCCAGGGTCCGCCCACGATCACCAGAATGCCGGCATCGGTGGCGTGATCCGGGTGCACCAGCACCAGTTCGTCGGCTACTGCGCTGACAATCACCCCGGCGACGATCAGCACGTGCAGGTAGGTGTAGGCAATCCGCGCCTGCCGCCCGGGATCGCTCGAATGCGCAATGCGGTGATGCGCACGCTCGGCACCGCTGTCGAAATACACCCACCACATACCGATGCTGCCCAGCACCGCCACCAGAAAGGCGATGACCGCGGTCACGCTCAGTGTCAGCTCGGCGAACGTCGCCCCGGTGACCAACAACGATTCCCCGAGGGCGATGATCACGAACAATGCGCAGCGCTCGGCCATGTGATTGCCTTCGACGTTCCAGTCGCTCAACGACGAACGCCCCAGCCCCGGCACCCAGAAATACAGCGAAGGTGACACCAGCTCGATCAACAGCGCCAGCGCCCAACACCACAGTCGCTGCTGCCCGTCGAGAAATGCCCCGGCGATCCAGAACACTCCGGAGAACATCAGCCACGCCAGGATGCGCTGGAAATTGCGGGTCATGCTCAGCGATTCGCCGCGCACCGCCCAGATCGCGAACAGCGTGCGCCCGACCTGCATGAACACGAACGCCGAGGCAAACATCAGCCCGCGCTCGGTGAAAGCCTTGGGGATCGATGACGACAACAACAGGCCGGCGATCATCAACCCGAACAAGCCCAGGCGGATCGGCAGTTTTTCCGGGTCGAGCCAGTTGGTGATCCACGAGGTGAAGATCCACACCCACCACACCGCGACCATCAGCAAAGCCACCTGCACGGCGCCCAGAACCGACAAATGTGCGAGCAGCGAATGCGATAACTGGGTCACGGCGAACACGAACACCAGGTCGAAAAACAGCTCGACCATGCCAACCTTGCCACTGTCGAGACTGCCGCGCCCACGCAGCAACGAACGGGAAATGCTCATCGGACAGGTCTCCGCCGGGGTCATTGCCATTGAGCAAAGCAGGCGGAGCAGACGAACGCAACACCCTTGTAGGAGTGAGCCTGCTCGCGATGGCGTCGTGTCAGACAACATCAATGTCGGCTGACACACCTCATCGCGAGCAGGCTCACTCCTACAGGAGATTGGTGTTGGGCATCAGGGCGCGGTCAGTGGCCGTTCACTCATGAACGCCTCCAGCCGCGAACGCAGCCAGCGCTCGGCCGGATCGCTGTCGACATGGCTGAGCCAGACCATCGACAGATCCAGCATCGGGGTCTTGAACGGGAACGGTTCCTTGAACAGCCGGCCAGAAGCGGCCATGGCTTCGGCGGTGTAGTCCGGCAGGCTGGCGATCAGGTCGGTGCCCGCGAGCAACGCCGGCAATGCGCTGTATTGCGGCACCGACAGCACCACATGACGGGTGCGGCCAATTTCCGCCAGCCATTCATCGGCGTAACCGCTGATGTTGGCGGTATGGGACACCAGCACGTGCGGTCGTGAGCAATATTCGTCGAGGGTCAGCGGTGAATCCGAGGCGTCGGCGCGCAGGATGCTCGGCTGAATATGCCGCAGCAGTTTGCGCTTGGCATTGGCCGGTAAACCTCGGGTCTGGCTGATGCCGACGGTGATGTCGCCGGCGGCCAGCAGATCAGGGATTCGCCAGTAATCGACGTGCTGCACCACGAACACCACGCTCGGAGCCTCTTGGCGCAGCGCCCGTAACAGCGGTGGCAACAGGCCGAATTCGACGTCATCAGACAGGCCTATGCGAAACGTCATGTTGCTCACGGCCGGGTCGAAATCGTGGGTCAGGCTCAGGGCCACCGACAACGAGTCGAGGGCCGGCGACAGGTATTTGAACAGCTCTTCGGCGCGGGCGGTTGGCTCCATGCGATGGCCGACGCGGATGAACAGCGGATCATTGAACATCGCGCGCAAGCGATTGAGCGCCGAGCTGATGGTCGGCTGGCCGAGAAACAGCTTCTCCGCCGCCCGGGTCACGTTGCGTTCGAGCATCAAGGTTTCGAACACCACCATCAGGTTGATGTCGGCCTTGCGTAGTTCATTTCGATTCATCCATTGCCCCCGATCCCCAGACTGCCGGCAGTGTATGAAGTCCTGGGGACTGGCGTCTATCAGACGATTGGCCGTTTGTTCGACAATTTCACTGCACCGTCAGGGTTTTCAAGCCCAGCCCCATGACACGCGCATCGTCATTGAACCCGAGTTGTTTCGGGCTGACGGCATCAGGCAGGTGCAGACGGACATGCAGATACTCTTCGGCGGCCTGCGCCGCACTGAGCGGAATGTCCAGCCGATTGCCCTGCACCTGGGTCAGACGCGACGAATATGCCTCCACGCCATTGATGCTGACGATCACCCGCTGACTGAGGTTCGGCGGCATGGCAAACGCCAGGGCATCGATCACGATCGCACGCGCGCCGGGAGCGACGCGCAGCAACAGTTCCGCGTCCTGCCCTTCACTCCACGTACCCCAGGCTTCCGGCAGGGACCAGCCCTTGACCAATTGTCGAGTGCTGCGATTGAACGTCTGCACCAGCCCCGGCTGGCTCAAAGGAATCGTCGACATCTTCCGGCCCTGGTCGACCATCGTCAGGCATTGATCACAGCGTTTCCAGCCCGGCGCCAAGACGACAAAGTCGTCGACTCGGGTCAACAGATCGGTATCGCTGTGAACGCTCTTCACCGCCTGGTCCAGCGCGTCGTCATCGAGGATGTACAGCGAATCGGTATCGTACTGCCCGCTGGCGAGCTGGTTTTGCGTGGTGCGCAGCAGCTTGTCCAGCGCTTTGGGGCTTGTACGCCCCAGGTAAGCCGCGTCGGTTTTCAGCCCGTGGGTGGCGGCGAAATCGGCGATTGCCTGCCACTGATCCGGCTGATTTTTCGGTGTCACGGCACGGATGCTCTTGTAATGCGCCGCTGCACTGTCCCAGAACGGATCACGCATCGGGCTGACCCAGGCGGCAGCTTCCGGGACCATTTTCGCGGCTTTCAAGCCGGCCCAGGCAATCCGGGTATCGCTGACTTGCACCACCAGCGCCAGCGCCAGCAGGCCTATGGCGATACGCGGCCGATAACCGCGCACCACCAAATAAGTGAGCAAAATCACGATGGCGTAAAACACCGGCCAGAACATGCGTCCTGAAGCACGAAAAATACTCGCCACACGCAGGGCGAATTTTGGCAGCGGATAGCCGAATGTCTGCAGGCCGAAACCGATCTGATTCGACAGGGCGAACAGCGTCAATCCGATGAACGCCAACAACAGGAACGGGCGGCTGCACAACAACGCCTTCAACGAGATACCACTTCTGTACCAGGCGATTGCCGCCAATGGCACCAGCAACAGGACACCCAGCCCCAGGTAGTTGAAGCCTTCGTAATCGCCGGCACCCTTGGGGATGCCCGGCAAGATAAACGACCAGCCGTCTGCATCCACCAGAGACAGCAGGTTCATTCGATAAAAACCGAAACCGCCGCCCGCCGCGCCATCGGTAATACTGAAATAACCCGCCTGCCAGCAACACACGCTCACCAGCGCGAACAAACCGCCCAGCTCGATCAGGACCTGACGGCGACTGAGCTTGCCAGCCCACAATTTGCCGAACAGATCCGCCACCCAGATCAGCGCCACCATGCCCAACAGGTAAGCGTGAACCAGCGCCGTCACGGCGAGCAATGCACCCCACGCCAGACGTCGGCGCTGCAATGCCGGATGCAATGCCAGATACAACGCCGCGAGAATCAGGAAGTGCCCGACCAGCGAAAGATGCCCGCCGGTACGCAGAAACATCGGCGGCGAAAACACCAGGAGCCCGGCGCCGAGCAGGCGCAACACGGGGTTGTCGGTGATCAGGCCGAGCAGCTTCCAGCCAAACCAGGCCTGCAGAACGAAACACAGCAACAACCACATTCCGAAATACTGAAACGGCTCCGGCAGCCACGCGCTGAACGGTTTGAACAGCAGCGCCAGCAGCGGGTTGGAGTCGGAAAAAATGATCGAGCTGCCCAGTTCCATCCCGTAGGACGGGTTCAGCCCGAGGGGAAAGGTCCAGGGTGAATGGCGAAAGAATACCCATCCCAGGTAATGCGTCGCCGGATCACCGTCCTTGAGCCAGGCAATGTTTTGCGGGTCGAGGGCACGCGGGCCAATCACCAGAAAAAACGCCAGCGCGCCCAACAGGATTGGCAACAGCGCCAAGGCCGGATGCTTGTTCGAACCCGTCATCGATACGTCCAGAAGTTATGCAGCACAAAGGTAAACGCCGGAATGATCAGCGCCACGGCGCCGATGCCCAGCAAATAGTGCAGTCCGGCGAGCTGCGCCGCCCACGCGACGAACATCGCCAGCAAAAAACCGCCGAAGGACACCAGCATGAAGCGCGCCAACGTTCTGCCATGCAGCCGGGCGGAAAAACTCCAGGTGGTGTTGATCACGTAGGACACCACCGTCGCCACGGCAAATGCCACACCGTTGGCCAAGGGCGGCTGCGGGGTCACGAAGTTGATGAACAGCACCGCTATCAGCGCATGCAGGGCGGTGACGAACAAACCGGTCACGGCAAAGCGCAAACCGCGCTGAATCAACGCCGATCTGTCGGCTGAGGTCACGGTTTGCGCGCCAGCACAAACACGCTCAGACCGGCCAGGCGATTCATGCCCATCAGCGGCAGTTCAAGGCTGCAGAGAGTCTTGAGCACGCCGTTGACCAGCGGATGATGGCGCTTGAGCTGAGACTGCGGCGCGGCGGCCTGTGGCCCTTTGGGCAGCAGACGCAACGCTGCCGCAATCGGAAACACCGCACCGAAATAGTAGGCACCGCGCTGCACGGTCAAACCGGCATCACGGGCCAGGGTTTCAAACTGCGGCAGGGTGTAGCGGCGCTTGTGTTCGAGGAAATCATCGTGCCCGCTCCAGAGGAACTGGAACGCCGGCACCGTCATCAGAAAACGACTGCCGGACGGCACTTTATCGACGTAAGCCTTGAGCAGGCCGAGGTCGTCGTCGACATGCTCCAGCACGTCCATGAGCAGCACCAGATCCGCATCGATGGCCTCGATATCACGGCGGTAATGCACCGGTTTGCCGGCGGTAGTGGCGTCCGAATCGGCGGGGTAGCTGATGTCGACGCACCACGCTTCCTGCGCAGCGGTCTGGGTCAGTAGATGGTGGGAAAAAAATCCCGAGCCGGCGCCCACGTCGAGAATCCGTGTGATCGGTGCATCACCGAGCAGACGACGAGTCGCAGCGGCCTTGGAGCAGTAATACCAATGCTCGCCGATGCTGTCGCCGAGAATGTCGGTTTCCTTGAGATCCATGTTTCAGTCCTTGGGGTCGTAGACGCGACGCACCAGAAAAACCGGTCGGCGTTTGGATTCGATATACGTGCGGCCTAGGTACTCGCCGAGCACGCCGATGCCGATCAACTGCAGGCCGCCGAGAAACGTCACGGCCACCATCAGCGAGGCATAACCGGGCATGTCGACACCGTGGATCAGCGTGCGCACGACGATAAAAATGGCAAAGGCAAAAGAGACCAGCGAGACCATCGCCCCGATGTAAGTCCAGATGCGCAGTGGTTCGGTGCTGAAACTGGTGATGCCTTCCAGGGCGAAATTCCACAGCCGCCAGCCGTTGAACTTGCTCTCCCCGGCCACACGTTCAGGCCGCTCGTAATCAACGTGGGTTGTACGAAACCCGACCCAGGCGAACAGGCCCTTCATGAAGCGCCGGGACTCGGGCAGAGTCAGCAAGGCATCGACTACACAACGGTCCATCAGGCGAAAATCACCGACGTTTTCCGGCAGCGGTTGCTCGGCGATCTTGTTGTGCAGGCGGTAGAACCAGTGGGCCGAAGTCTGCTTGGCCCAGGTGTCGCTGCGACGGCTGATGCGATGGCCGAGCACCACTTCGTAGCCCTCGCGCCAACGCTCGATCATGTGCAGGATGACTTCGGGCGGGTCCTGCAGGTCGGCGTCGATGGGGACGACGATCTGCCCGGTGGCGATCTGCAAACCCGCAGACAGCGCCGCCTCCTTACCGAAGTTGCGACTCAGGTCGACGATGCGCAAACGCGAGTCCTGCCGCTGACGCTCCAGCAACCGCTCAAGCGTGGCATCGGTACTGCCGTCATTGATGAACACCAGCTCCAGAGCAATCGAGGTCTGGTGCTGGAAGACTTCATCGATGCGCAGGATGAACGCATCGAGACTGTCCTCCTCGTTAAAAACCGGGACAACCAGCGATAACGTGACCCGTGTGGCCTGTGCCGTTCCATGCTCAGTCAAGGGAATGCTCTTTTTATAGTGTTTGTCGGTCGTCGAAACATTTTCGACGCCATGAGCCGTCCCGTATTAAGCAGTAGCGTGGAAGGCCTTGCAAGGCGCAAATGGCGACATTTTGGCCAATCCAGACGCCAATGCGTGCGCTCTAGCCCGCACGTCTTGGGAAACATCTGCCAACGATTGGAAACAAATGCCCGATAGCGAAAAAAACTCGCTCCGCTAGGCTTGCGTCGATGCGCCACACAGGTTGTCGCAAACACCATCGCAAGGAGCGAACTGAATGTATTTCGAGATCTACCGCCAATCCCGAGGCACCCCGAGCACCGGCAAAGGCCAATGGCGCTGGAGGCTGAGGGCGGGTAACCATGAAACGATCGCCAGTGGCGAGTCGTATGTGAACAAGGCGGATTGTTTGCATGTGATCGAGTTGATCAAAGCGGTGCAGGGCGAAACGCCAGTGAAGGAAATCTGACCCCGCCAGTCGCTATAGCGCGGTTTCCTACAGCCTCTTCCTTTTTTGCCTGCACCACTGGCGAAGCACTTTTGCGCCCCTACGCTGTTCAGCGTACGGGGCCATTCAGCCCCTGTTGCGCCACATAACATTCCCCCCAAAAAAGGAGCTGCACCATGGCGAGAGACAAAGCGAAAGACGACGAGCACTTCAACTGCACCCAAACGCACGAAGCCGACTACGTCGTCAGCCTCTACCCGCACGCCAAGGATGAAGTGAGAACCTTCCTGACCACGGCTTGCAAGGACAACACGCTGCGCAACTCGACGCACAAGGAAGTGTATGACCTGATCAAACAGAAACTGGGGCACTCGCAGCCGTGAGTGACTGAAGCGGGTGTTCGATAAACCCCGCAGAAACATAAAAGCCCCGCAGCTTCTCAGCTACGGGGCTTTTTGCTCTGATCAAGAACGACGTGCATAAGACGTCGCTGCCCCACTCAAGAATTAAGTTAGGCGTGGGCCTCTCGGTCAAGAACATCCGCAACCCACTGATTAATGCTTTTTTGAGCCAATTGCGCTTTTACGGCGACAGTCGCATGAAGAGCTGGCGCCAAGCGCAGACTGAGATTGCCCGAATAAGGCTTTTGCGGGGCCCGACCCAGTTTGGCGCAGGTCTCCAAATAGTCGGTAACAGCCTCTTCAAAAGCTGATCGAAGCTCTTTTACAGATTCGCCGTGAAAACCTACAACATCCTTGATCCCTGCGATATGGCCAACAAAAAGACCGTCTTCATCGCTATATTCAATTCGGGCGGCATACCCGTTGTAATTCATCACGTTCATGGAGTAACTCCTGCTTGTTCAAGAAAAGCCCGAGCATCACGAACCTGATAGGGCTTTGCTTCTTTATCTGGGTGAGGTCGGTGGAACGTGGCGACCACACCTCTCAATTCAAATCGAACTCGCGAACCATGGCCTTCCACGGTTTTTGCTCCGGCCGCGTTGAAAAGAGACTCGATGCGCGCCCATTCCAATGTAGAGGGTGTGGGTCGTGAAAATATAGCTGCGAGCGTACCGAGCTGTTTGTTGTTCATAGTATTACACCATGATACCGCGCAGGAAAAATTGGCAACTGCGATTCATATCGCTGACCCGTGAAGCGCCCCTTGTGAACAAGCGGAAGGAGCCGCTTTCAGAATTGAAAAGCAGCGTCTTCTTGTCCTGATTCCAGTGTGGATCGGGCGACGCAAGTCAGGATAAGGAGTGATTTGAAACAGAGCTGTAGGCAGACTCCGAGACTTACGTATGAACCGGCATCAATCGACTTATTTTCCAGTTGTCGACTTTTCAACCTCGGGTTCAAGCGAAAGGATTTGCTGATTGCTCAAACACAGCAGAAACAAAAAAGCCCCGCAGCTTCTCAGCTACGGGGCTTTTTCTATGTATGGCGGAGAGATAGGGATTCGAACCCTAGGTACCGGTGAAGGTACAACGGATTTCGAATCCGTCCCATTCGGCCACTCTGGCATCTCTCCAACGGCGCGCATCATAACAACACTTTTACCGAAAGCAAACCCTCTTTCGAAAATTTCTCCGTGCTATCAGATGCTTGCGTCGATTAAAGCGGTACACCCAGACGATTGGCGACTTCTTCGTAGGCTTCGATGACGTCACCGAGGCCCTGGCGGAAGCGGTCCTTGTCCATCTTCTTCTTGGTGTCCTTGTCCCACAGACGGCAGCCGTCCGGGCTGAACTCGTCGCCCAGGACGATGGAGCCGTCGCTGAACACACCGAATTCAAGCTTGAAGTCCACCAGCAGCAGGCCGGCGTCGTCGAACAGTTTGCTCAGGACTTCGTTGACCTTGAGCGACAGTTCTTTCATGCGCGCCAGTTGCTCGGCGGTGCCCCAGCCGAACGCCACGACGTGGGATTCGTTGATGAACGGGTCGCCCTTGGCGTCGTCCTTCAGGAACAGCTCGAAGGTGTACGGGTTGAGCTTCATGCCCTCTTCGACGCCCAGACGCTTGACCAGGCTGCCGGCGGCGTAGTTACGCACGACGCACTCGACCGGGATCATGTCCAGCTTCTTCACCAGGCACTCGTTGTCGCCCAGCAGTTTGTCGAATTGGGTCGGAATGCCGGCCGCTTCGAGTTTCTGCATGATGAAGGCGTTGAACTTGTTGTTCACCATGCCTTTGCGGTCGAGCTGCTCGATGCGCTTGCCGTCGAACGCCGAGGTGTCGTTGCGAAACAGCAGGATCAAGCGGTCAGCGTCGTCGGTCTTGTAAACCGATTTGGCTTTGCCGCGGTAGAGTTCTTCACGTTTTTCCATGATGGGCTCCGCTTGCTAAGTAGATGGGCTAGGCGATATGGCGCCAGTCGAGCCCTGAATCTTGATCGGCCAGTTGCAGCCAGTCCGGGTCGCACCCGAGGGTGTCGACGAAACATTGCCGGGCCAGCTGCGGCAGGTTGTTCTTGCTGCTCAGGTGGGCGAGAACCAGATGCTGCAGGCCCTGCCACCCCAACTCGGCCACCAGGAATGCCGCCTGATGGTTGTTCAAATGTCCCAGCTCGCCGCCCACCCGCTGCTTGAGAAAGTAGGGGTAATGACCACGCGCCAGCATGTCGCGGCAATGGTTGGACTCGATCATCAATGCATCGAGATCCCGATAGCCGTCCAGCACCCGCTCGCAGTAGGAACCCAGGTCGGTCAGCAGGCCGAAGCGCCGCTGCTCGTTATCACTGAATACGTACTGGGTCGGCTCCTGCGCATCATGGGCCACGGCAATGACCCCGATGCTCAGTGCGCCGATCTGCAACTGCTCGCCGCCGGCCAGAAAGCCTGCGGGTTCGATCGGTTTGCGCATCCCGCGCAGTGTGCCGCGACTGAGGTAGACCGGCAGATTGTAGCGCCGAGACAGCAAACCCACGCCATGCACGTGGTCGGCATGTTCGTGGGTTACGAGTATCGCGCTCAGTTGCGCCGGGTGCACACCCAGGCGCAACAGGCGTTTTTCGGTTTCCCGCAGGGAAAAACCACAATCCACCAGCACGTACGTATCAGCGCTGGCGATCAGCGTGCCGTTCCCTTGGCTACCGCTGCCGAGAACGGCAAAGCGCATGTGATCAGCCCAGGTTGTCCTGAATCACGCTCAACACTTTGCGGGCCACATCGGCCGGCGCAACGGTATTGATGTTCTTCTCGACGGTTACCTGAACGTTTTCACCGACCTTGCTCAGGCGAACCTGATAACGCTCGGCGCGGGCTTCAACTTCTTCCTTGGTCGGCGCACTGCCGAACAGGCTGCTGAAGAAACCAGGCTTGTCGTCTTTCTTCTCGGCTTTTTCGGCCAGGTTGATGTAGTACAGGCCCAGGCTGCGGTTGATGTCTTCAACGCGCCACTGACCTTGCTCCAGTGCACGACCGACGCTCGACCAGGCACGATCCAGGTCCGGACCGACGTTCAGTACCGGGTTGCCGCTGCCGTCTTCGCTGAGGCTGACACGGCTTGGGGTATCGAAATCGCGCGAAGCCAGCATCGACACCGAACCGCCCTTCTCGGCGATCCGGCTCATGCTCGCGAGCATGTCGTCGACCAGTGCTGCATCCAGGCCAGTGTTGACCGAGCGGTTGGTGAAATCGACGTCGGCAGTGCTGCCGGCAGGACGCTCGGCGCTGACCACGTAGATTTCACTGGTGTTGCGCTGCACGCCTGGCTCGATGCGCACCCGCACGCGGGTTTCGCTGTCGGCGCCGACGCCGGCTGCGCTCAGGCGCTTGGCCATGGCCGCGGACAGTTCGTCGGAGTGCTGCCAGGTGGTGGTGAACTCGCCGGTTTGCGGGCGCTGTTCATCCAGACGGAAACCGTTGTCCTGGAAGAACTGCACCGCCACTGGCCAGACTTCGGCCGGTGGGTGCTGGGCCACGACCCAACGCGAGTCACCGCTCTTCTGCAGCGAGTAGTCGCTGGCATCGGCAACCGCCGTCAGCGGTTGCGGACGCGGCACCACGTATTCGCCCTTGGCTGTGTCATCGGCCACGTTGCGCGGGATCGGCAACAGCGGATCCAGACGCTTGGAGGTGCTGACGTTCGGTGGCAGTTGCATCGGTGCAGTCTGTTGCGCTTCCAGGTAATCGCTACCACGGTCACGGAAATAACCTTCCGGGCCCCAGACCCATCCGCAGCCACTGGTGCTGGAGATAATCAAGGCAAGTGCGGAAAGTCCGGCCATTCGCTTCATGCGTTGTACTTCCTCAATTAAACCAGGACGCTGCACTGGCGCAGGGCCGTGCGAAGCGTTTCATGACAAGGAGCGCTCAGCCAGGTCAACGGCAGGCGGATGCCTTCGTGCATCAGGCCCATTTCGACCAAAGCCCATTTCACCGGAATCGGGTTGGCTTCGATGAACAGATCCTTGTGCAACGGCATCAGTTTTTCGTTGATCGCCCGTGCGATCTCGGCGTCGCCCTTCAGCGCCGCCTCGCACAGGTCAGCCATTTCGCGCGGGGCGACGTTGGCGGTCACGGAAATGTTGCCTTTGCCACCCAGCAGGATCAGTTCGACGGCGGTCGGATCATCGCCGGACAGCACGATGAAGTCCTTGCTCACGCCGTCGATGATGGCTTTGGCGCGTTTCAGGTCGCCGGTGGCTTCCTTGATGCCGATGATGTTCGGCACGGTGGACAGGCGAATCACGGTCTCGGCCTGCATGTCGCAGGAGGTGCGGCCGGGAACGTTGTAGAGAATCTGTGGAATGTCGACCGCTTCGGCAATGTGCTTGAAGTGCTGGTACAGGCCTTCCTGGGTCGGCTTGTTGTAGTACGGCACGACCAGCAGGCAGGCGTCGGCGCCGGCTTCCTTGGCGTTGCGGGTCAGTTCGACGGCTTCGCGGGTCGAATTGGCGCCAGTACCGGCGATTACCGGGATGCGCCCGGCAACCTGCTTGACCACGGCTTTGATGACGGCGATGTGTTCTTCTACATCAAGCGTCGCCGATTCGCCGGTGGTACCGACCGCGACAATGGCATGGGTGCCGTTTTCAAGGTGGAAGTCCACGAGTTTTCGGAGGCTGTCCCAGTCAAGACGCCCTTGTGCATCCATGGGTGTGACCAGTGCCACCATACTGCCCCGAATCATGAAAACGCTCCTGCCGGAAAAAGAGAGCGGTAATGGTACTGGCGCCAAGATGCTTGCACAAGCGAAGTACTGCGCCGCCATTCCCCTTGGCGTCGGTTTTCGCTACCCTTCAGACTTTGATCGGTACCGATCAGCTTGTACGCCGGGTTCCAGTCTCCCTTTTCGGCCTCCCAGGTCCCGTTCCAGCGTCGCTGCGGCACGCTCCACTATTATTGGAGCGAATTGCGAGCCGTGGCCCGGGGCTTTGTGAATCGGCACACGCAGACGCATCCCGACGTTCAACGCCCATCGACCTACCGACCGCTCATCGCTTTAGGAATGCTGCATGTCCACCCCCACAGTTCGCGAACAATTCCTTGTCATCAGTGCCCTCGGCGCCAACCCCATGGAGCTGACTAACGTCCTGTGCCGCGCCAGCCATGAAAATCGCTGCGCCGTCGTCACCTCCCGCCTGACCCGCCACGGCGAGTGCAGTGCCCTGGTGCTGGAGATCTCCGGTAGCTGGGATGCCCTGGCCCGCCTCGAAGGCAGCCTGCCGACTCTGGCCAAGCGTCACGCCTTTACCGTCAATGTGGTGCGCAGTGCGGCGCTGGAAAATCGCCCGCAGGCGCTGCCGTACGTGGCTTACGTCAGCTCGGCGTATCGCCCGGACATCATCAATGAGCTGTGCCAGTTCTTCATGGACCACAACGTCGAGCTGGAAAACCTGACCTGCGATACCTATCAGGCCCCGCAGACCGGCGGCACCATGCTCAACGCCACATTCACCGTGACGCTGCCGGCCGGCACCCAGATCAGTTGGCTGCGCGACCAGTTCCTGGATTTCGCCGACGCGATGAACCTGGATGCCCTCATCGAGCCTTGGCGCCCACAAAACCCAATGTAAGGAAGCTCTCATGGCCGTTGTCATCGACCAACCCGTTGCGGATTTCGAAGCACCTGCCACCAGCGGGCAAACCGTCAGCCTGTCTGCCCTGAAGGGTCAGCAAGTGGTGATCTACTTCTACCCGAAGGACAGCACCCCGGGCTGCACCACCGAAGGCCAGGGCTTTCGTGACCAGTACGCGGCGTTCAAGGCTGCCAACACGGAAATCTTCGGCATCTCCCGCGACAGCCTGAAGTCCCACGAGAACTTCAAGTGCAAGCAGGAGTTTCCGTTCGAGCTGATCAGCGACAAGGACGAAGCCGTCTGCCAGCTGTTCGACGTGATCAAGCTGAAGAAGCTCTACGGCAAGGAATATCTTGGCGTTGATCGCAGCACGTTCCTGATTGACAAGGACGGCGTGCTACGTCAGGAATGGCGCGGCGTGAAAGTGCCGGGGCATGTGGATGCCGTTTTGGCTGCAGCTCAGGCCCTGAATAAAGCCTGAAGATCGAAAGATCGCAGCTTGCGGCGACTCCTGCATTGGGAATGCATCGCCTGTAGGAGCTGCCGAAGGCTGCGATCTTTTTGCTTTTATAGCAATGGAGCTACAACAGGTTCCTTGCGCGGCCACGCATCCAGCACGGCCTTGAACAGCGTCGCCAATGGAATCGCAAAGAACACCCCCCAGAAGCCCCACAGCCCGCCAAACAACAGCACCGCGCAGATGATTGCCACCGGGTGCAGGTTGACCGCTTCGGAAAACAGCAACGGCACCAGCACGTTGCCATCCAGCGTCTGAATGATCCCGTAGACCGCCATCAGGTAGATGAACTGATCGCTCCAGCCCCACTGGAACAGCGCGATCAGGAGCACCGGCACGGTCACCACCACCGCGCCGACGTACGGCACGACCACCGACACACCTACCAGCAACGCCAGCAGCGCCGCGTAGTTGAGGCCGAGGGCGACGAACGCGATATAAGTCACGCCGCCACAGATCACGATCTCGATGACCTTGCCGCGAATGTAGTTGGCGATCTGTCGGTTCATTTCTTGCGCAACCCGGGTGATCAGCGCCCGCTCACGGGGCAGATAGCCACGTACCCACTCGCCGATCATGGCCCGATCCTTGAGGAAGAAGAACACCAGGATCGGCACCAGCACCAGATAGATCATGATGTTAACCAGCAGCGGCAGACTCGACAGGGAAAAGGTCAGCGCCCATTGCCCGAACTTGCCGATTTCTCCACGCGCCACTTCGATCGCCTGCAGCACCTGCTCGTCGGAGACCAGGTGCGGATAGCGTTCGGGCAGCAACAGCAGCAACGACTGCCACTTGGCGAGCATTCCCGGCAGCTCGTTGAACAGCGTGATCAACTGATGCCAGAGCAACGGCACGACCACCACGATGAACACCAGCAACACGCCCATGAACAGCGCAAACACCAGGCCCACCGCCGCCGCACCCGGCATTCGCAGGCGCTCAAGGGCGACGACCAGGCCTTGCATCAGATACGCCAGCACCATCCCGGCCAATACCGGCGCGAGCATGCCGCCGAGGGTGAGCACCGCGGTGAAGGCAAGGAACAGCAGCACCGCCAGCACCACCGCCTCTTCATCGGAGAAGTAGCGCTGAATCCAGTCGCGTAACACTTTGAACATCAATAATCCTTAGGTCTTTTACGCGGTGGGTTTCAGGCTTTTTTCAACCAGTAACGGTAAACGCCCGCTTCGTCTTCTTCGCGCAGCAGCGTATGACCGGCCAGACGGGCAAAGGTGCGGAAGTCGCGCTGCGAGCCCGCATCCGTGGCGATCACCTTGAGCACGGCGCCGCTGGGCAGCTTGTTGAGCTCCAGTTTGGCCTTGAGCAACGGCAACGGGCAATTCAGGCCACTGGCGTCCAATTCACAGTCATGGGCTACAGCGTCAGTCATTGCGTCACTCCGGTTCAGGTGGTTGAGGCGCCTAGAATATCTGGTCGCAGGCCCGGTGTCCGGCTACAGTAAGGTCTTTGTCTTCTAAGGCTTTGTGCATGACTTTTCTGCGCCCTACCCTGCTGACGCTCGCTTGCCTGCTCGCCTCACCGGGCTTTGCCGACGATCTGCCGTCACTTGGCGACGCCAGTTCTGCCATTGTCTCGCCGCAACAGGAATACCAGCTCGGCCGCGCCTGGCTGGCAATGCTGCGTAGCCAGGTTGCACAGCTCAATGATCCGCAGCTCAAGGATTATGTCGAGTCCAGCGTCTACAAACTGGTGGAAACCAGTCAGGTCACCGACCGGCGCCTGGAATTCATCCTGATCAACAGCCCGCAACTCAACGCCTTCGCCGCGCCTGGTGGGGTGGTCGGGGTCAACGGCGGGCTGTTCCTCAATGCGCAGACTGAAGGTGAATACGCCTCGGTACTGGCGCACGAACTGGCTCACTTGTCGCAGCGTCACTTTGCCCGTGGCGTCGAGGCCTCGCAAAGGATGCAGGTGCCGATGATGGCTGCGCTGCTGGCCGGCATCGTGATTGCAGCCGCCGGTGGCGGTGATGCCGGGATCGCGACCATCGCCGGCACACAGGCCGCGGCGATTCAGTCGCAACGCACCTTCTCGCGGCAGAACGAACAGGAAGCTGACCGTATCGGCATCCTCAACCTGGAAAAGGCCGGGTACGACCCGCGGTCGATGCCGACCATGTTCGAGCGTTTGATGCGCCAGTACCGCTTCGACGCCAAGCCACCGGAATTCCTGCTGACTCACCCGGTCACCGAATCGCGTATCGCCGACACCCGCAACCGCGCAGAGCAGGCACCGGCCGGTGGCATCGAAGACAGCATGCGCTATCAGCTGATTCGCGCCCGCGTACAACTGATCTACGAAGAAACCCCGGGGCTGGGCGCCAAGCGTTTCCGCGCGCAACTGGACGAGAATCCGAAAAACGACGTGGCGCGCTATGGCCTGGCAATCGCCCAGATCAAGGGCGGCCAGCTCAATGAAGCCCGGGAGAACCTCAAACAGCTGCTGGCCAAGTCGCCTAACGAGATCATCTATAACCTCGCGCAGATCGATCTGGACATCACCAACAACCGCCTGCCGGATGCGCAAACGCGGGTCGACAGGATGCTCACGCAGTACCCGGGCAATTACCCGCTGAACCAGGTTCGGGTCGATCTGTTGCTGAAACAGAATCGCACCGCCGACGCGGAGAAAGCCCTCGACAGCTTGCTCAAGTCGCGTCCGAACGATCCGGACGTGTGGTATCAGGTCGCCGAAACTCGCGGCCTGTCCGGCAATATCATTGGTCTGCACCAGGCTCGCGCCGAGTACTTCGCGCTGGTAGGTGATTATCGTCAGGCGATCCAGCAACTCGACTTTGCCAAGCGCAAGGCCGGGAGCAACTTCCCGCTGTCTTCACGCATCGATGCCCGCCAGCGCGAGCTGATGGAACAGGAGCGCATGATCAAGGACATGATGGGCTGAGTTCTCCTCAGCGTTGCAAATGTTTCAGGCACAAAAAAACCGCCTCTTTCGAGGCGGTTTTTTATTTCACCGCAACCGGATTATTCAGCCAGTTTGAAGGTGATGAAGCTGGCCCGGCCTTGGCGCAGAACGCGCATCGACACCGAACGGTTCTTCGGCAACGCCTTGGCAATGTCGGCGAACTCCTTGGTAGAGCCGATCGCCTGATTGTTCAGGTGAGTGATCACATCACCCGGCTGCAGACCGATCAAGGCCGCAGGACCGTCCTGAACTTCCTTGATGACCACACCGCCTTTGAGGTCGTAGGTTTTCT
This sequence comes from Pseudomonas sp. 86_A, assembly GCF_017491705.1. Classification (NCBI taxonomy): domain Bacteria; kingdom Pseudomonadati; phylum Pseudomonadota; class Gammaproteobacteria; order Pseudomonadales; family Pseudomonadaceae; genus Pseudomonas; species Pseudomonas sp. 86_A. Next base: position 326,868 of record NZ_JAFGYS010000003.1, read on the forward strand.
TCTGCTCAGCGGTCAGTTCAACCACCGAAACGCCGAGGCGGTTGCTGCTACTTTCCGCGCCGGACTTCGGCAGTGCTGCCAGCTCTTTGTCCTCATCCGGAATCGCACCAACAGTCAGCTCGACATTCTTGCGCTTGCCGTCACGAATCACTTCAAGACTGGCCTTGGCACCCGCCTTCAGTGCACCCACCAGATGTGGCAGGTCGGCAGACATGACGATCGGCTGGCCGTTCATGCTCAGGATCACGTCGCCCACTTGCAGGCCGCCCTTGGCCGCCGGACCGTCATCCTGGATCTGCGCAACCAGGGCACCGGCCGGTTTATCCAGACCGAACGACTCGGCCAGATCCTTGTTCACTTCCTGAATGACGACACCCAACCAGCCACGGCTGACCTTGCCACCGCTCTTCAGCTGATTGGAAACGTCCATGGCCACATCGATAGGGATAGCGAACGACACGCCCATGAAGCCACCGGAGCGGGTGTAGATCTGCGAGTTGATGCCGACCACTTCACCATTGAGGTTGAACAGCGGGCCACCGGAGTTACCCGGGTTGATCGGCACGTCGGTCTGGATGAACGGCACGTAGTTTTCGTTCGGCAAGCTCCGGCCTACGGCGCTGACAATGCCTTGGGTCACGGTGTGGTCAAAGCCGAACGGCGAACCGATCGCCACGACCCACTGACCGGCCTTCAAGTCCTGGGACTTGCCGAGCTTGAGCACCGGCAGATCCTTGCCATCGATTTTCAGCAGGGCCACGTCGGAACGTGGATCGGTGCCGATCAACTTGGCTTTCATTTCACTGCGATCAGCCAGGCGCACGAGGATTTCGTCGGCGTCGGCAATCACATGGTTGTTGGTCAGGATGTAGCCATCGGCAGAGATGATGAAGCCCGAACCCAGCGATTGCGCTTCACGTTGATGATCACCGCGCGGCGAACGCTGCTGAGGCGGCATGCCGCGCTCGAAGAACTCGCGCAACATCGGCGGCAAGCCTTCCAGGTCAGGCATCTGCTGGTTCACTTTGCGATCCGGCAGTTTCTGCGTGGTACTGATGTTCACCACTGCCGGCGAGGCCTGTTCGACCAGTTGGGTGAAATCCGGCAAGTCGGCCGCCTGGGCAGCAGGGACAGCCTGACCAAGCACCAGCACGGTGGCAAAGATGGAGAGATAAGACTTCAAGCTAAGTATCGACATACAGCTCCCGTTACGACGAGCAGGGTTAAGCGATATGGAGCAAGGAACACCGGGAACCGCAGGCCGGTATTTTTGTTCCGGGAACAACAGACAAGGCCAGAGCCGTGAGGCTCTGACCTATAAAAAACTTTCGGGTGATTTGCAAATGAAAATGCTGAGCAAACATTTCATCTACGACTCGACGAAGAGGTGGAAGTGACTGAAATCAGCTCACTGCTTGCTGGTTGCAGCGCCATCGTTACGCATCGACAAAGCAATCCGTTCGGCAGTGCCGATTGGAATTTCGCCGACCACCGTCACCATCATCTCGCCCTCAGGCGTCGTCAGGCGGCGGGACACAGCGACCGTTGGGCCCAACTGCGTGCGGGTATCGGTCACTGTTGCACCGTTGAGTGGTTCGAGGAACACCGAGAATCGCGCCAGCCCGTCGTCATACATCAGGCTGTTGACTTGGGTTTTGGTTTCCGGGTCTTTGTGCGAGGTGCTGCTGGTCAGTTCGAAGCCTGGCGGTAGCCAGTCGGAATGCCAGAGCTGAGCAGTTTTCACCGCTGAAGCCTTATCGCTGTCGAGCTTGATTGCCTTGCACTCGGCGCCGGCTTGCAGGTCCCTGTCCGATGGGACGTCGGCGGTATCAAGGCTGGTGAACTGGAAACGTTCGAGCAACTGCCCCTTGTCATTGAGCAGCAATGACTTGAGCGGCAGGCCCGTCTGTTTGTCCAGATGCAGTTCGAAACCATAGCGATGCTGGTCTCGCGGCGTCAGCGATACGATAACCGCATCACGCCCGGCCACGCGCGACTTGCCGATGACAGCAAGGTCATACCAGTTTTTCAGCTTTTGAGGATCAAGCGCACGAGCGGTCGAGTTGGGAGAGTCTCCCAAACCCGCAATCAGAGTGCCGCTGACGCATTGAGTATGCCCATCAATGCGCACGACTTCCTGTGCAGAGCCGTCGAGCTGAACCAGCCGCTCGCGGACCTGACCATTCTGGACACGATGCCAGATGTTATGGGTAGAAAAACTACCGTTACGCTCGTAGACGAAGGTGCCCTGGAAGCTTTGCTGCTGCTCGGCCTGGCCCAGACGGGTCAGCCAGTCCTGGGCCTCGTCGGCGTGCGCTGGAACAACAAACCAGCCACTGAGCAGAAGCGAAAGTAGAGGTATGGCGCGCATGATCCTCCTTAACGGTTTTCCATGCTTGCTGCACGCGCATAAGGCAGAGCGCTTTCAGTACCTTTCAACGCAGCCTGTTGGGCATGCTGGCGCAGGTAGCCTGGCAGACGCTGATCATGCCAGCCTGGCTGACCTTGCAGAACGCCATTGGCCATTGGGCCTGTGGTTTCCGAGCTTTCCTTATAGCCTGCCAGCACTGCCGGGCCTTTGGCTTGCGGAGCTACCAGCGAAGGCTGATTGGACTGCTGAGCCAGCTCGACACCCGCGATTTCGTCCTGGTTGTACAGGCGAACACCGGCCAATACGGCAACGGTCACCGAAGCGGCGACGGCCAGACGACCGAGGCTGCGCCATGGGCCACGGGATACTTTGGCCGGGGCCGTTTCGTCTTCCAGCGCAGCAGAGACTGCCGCAGCGATGTCCAGACGCGGAAGCAGCAGATCCTTGTGCATGGCTGCCCGAGCGATCTGATAACGAGCCCAGGTCTCACGGGTTTCAACATCGTCCAGTGCATTGATCACTCGACGCAATTCCAGTTCGTCCGCTTCGTTATCCATCACTGCGGACAGCGATTCCTGCAGGGCTTCACGACTCATGGCGTTCCTCTCTTGGCTGTCGCCGCTGTCTCAGTTTTCCTGCAACAACGGCTGCAGGGCTTTATCGATGGCCTCCCGGGCGCGGAAAATCCGAGAGCGCACGGTACCCACCGGACACTGCATGACGCTCGCAATGTCCTCGTAACTCAGACCATCGAATTCACGTAAAGTTAACGCCGTACGCAAATCCTCTGGCAGTTGCTGAATGGTTCGATGGACGGTGCCTTCGATCTCATCCCGCAGCAATGCGCGTTCCGGTGATTCGAGATCCTTGAGGCCATGATCGCCGTCGTAGAACTCTGCATCTTCAGAACTTACATCACTATCCGGCGGCCGGCGGCCGCGTGAAACCAGATAGTTTTTTGCCGTGTTGATGGCAATGCGGTAAAGCCACGTATAGAACGCGCTGTCTCCGCGAAAGTTTCCTAATGCTCTGTAGGCCTTGATAAAGGCTTCCTGAGCCACATCCTGGGCTTCATGGGTGTCGTGCACGAAACGCACGATCAACCCGAGAATTTTGTGCTGATATTTCAGCACCAGCAGATCGAAAGCTCGCTTGTCGCCACGCTGAACGCGCTCGACCAGCTGCTGATCCTCTTCCTGGGTTAGCATGAACACTCCTCGATAAGCATGGAGGAGGCTTGCATAACTAAACGACCAGACTTGCAAACATAGACTCGGGCTTTTCGCAAAAGTTCTCCCCCTCCAGGCAAGTTTCCTGCGGGCTCTGATTTGGCACGCACGAAAAACGCAGCGCGGGATAAACCGGCTGCGCGAATAATCTTGTCATCGGTTCGCCGGCAAAAACCCAACCGCAGGTTCTGCATTGAAGCCGACACTGTCCCGTGTTTCTGGCAACTGTCTATTGATCTTGGGCCTCTGGCAAAAGTTCCAATTATATAGTCATGCTGAAGCGACATTGAGCGACCATGCGTTGAAAAAGCCTGTTTCATCCTCGATACAGTCGCCTTTTCCCAAAACGACAGAAAAAAACGTCCGACGAAGCGTCAAGCAATTGTCGTCACAGTAGTTTCACAATGCCATACGGGCCCGGCTATTGTGCCGCTCCCCCCCTCTATATACTAGTGGGCTGTGTGGCTGTCTTGACTCGCCGATCCAGCGGTCATGCGCCACCCCCGATCCGGGTCGCTTTGAGCGGAATCCTGAAATGAGCCAACAGTTTCAACACGATGTTCTGGTCATTGGCAGCGGCGCTGCCGGTTTGAGTCTTGCGTTGACCCTGCCGGGTCATCTGCGCATTGCCGTATTGAGCAAAGGTGATCTGGCCAACGGCTCGACCTATTGGGCCCAGGGCGGCGTCGCTGCCGTGCTGGACGATACCGATACTGTCGAATCCCACGTCGATGACACCCTGAATGCCGGCGGCGGCCTGTGCCATGAAGACGCGGTGCGCTTCACCGTCGAGCACAGTCGCGAGGCTATTCAGTGGCTGATCGATCAAGGCGTCCCGTTCACCCGCGACGAACAGTCCGGCACCGAAGACGGTGGTTTCGAATTTCACCTCACCCGCGAAGGCGGTCACAGCCATCGGCGCATCATCCACGCCGCCGATGCCACCGGCGCGGCGATTTTCACCACCCTGCTCGCCCAGGCCAGACAACGCACCAATATAGAGTTGCTCGAACAGCGGGTCGCCGTTGATCTGATCACCGAACGGCGCCTGGGCATGGACGGCGAGCGCTGCCTGGGTGCCTACGTGCTGAATCGCGCCACCGGCGAAGTCGACACCTACGGCGCACGCTTCGTGATCCTCGCCTCGGGCGGCGCGGCCAAGGTCTACCTTTATACCAGCAACCCTGACGGCGCCTGCGGTGACGGCATCGCCATGGCCTGGCGTTCGGGCTGCCGGGTGGCGAACCTGGAATTCAACCAGTTCCACCCCACCTGCCTGTATCACCCGCAGGCCAAGAGCTTCCTGATCACCGAAGCCCTGCGCGGCGAAGGTGCGCATCTGAAGCTGCCTAACGGCGAACGCTTCATGCCACGTTTCGACAAACGCGCGGAACTGGCGCCGCGCGATATCGTAGCCCGGGCCATCGACCATGAAATGAAGCGTCTGGGCGTCGACTGCGTCTATCTCGACATCAGCCACAAGCCTGAAGCGTTCATCAAAAGCCACTTCCCGACCGTTTATGAGCGCTGCCTGGGCTTCGGCATCGACATCACCAAACAGCCGATCCCGGTTGTGCCAGCGGCGCACTACACCTGTGGTGGGGTGATGGTCGACCAGCACGGTCGCACCGATGTGCCGGGGCTGTACGCGATTGGCGAAACCAGCTTCACCGGCTTGCACGGCGCCAACCGCATGGCCAGCAACTCGCTGCTCGAATGCTTTGTCTATGCGCGTTCGGCGGCGGCGGACATTCTTGCGCAACTGGACGACATCAGTGCCCCGAAAGCCCTGCCGGAGTGGGATGCCAGTCAGGTGACCGATTCCGACGAAGACGTGATCATCGCGCACAACTGGGATGAACTGCGGCGCTTCATGTGGGACTACGTGGGCATCGTGCGCACCAATAAGCGCCTGCAACGGGCGCAGCACCGGGTGCGCCTGTTGCTGGACGAGATCGACGAGTTCTACAGCAACTATAAAGTCAGCCGCGACCTGATCGAGTTACGCAATCTGGCGCAGGTCGCTGAACTGATGATCTGCTCGGCAATGGAACGCAAGGAGAGTCGCGGCCTGCATTACACCCTCGACTACCCGAACCTGCTGCCCGAGGCACTCGACACTATTCTGGTGCCGCCCACCTACGCCGGCTGAACTTGAGCCGCACCCGCAGGCGTCGGTGCACATCCGCCGCCTGCGCGTCGCGTGGTACGCAGATCGATCTGACGCGCCACTCCCCACGCAAACGAAACCGCAGCACCACGATCAGCGGCAGGGCCAGGCTGTCGGGGCGCAGTTGCGCCGCTTGCCAGCCGCCGGCCTGATTCCACAACTGCCAGCCATCGGCATCACGCCGCAAACCGCAAAATGCCTCGGGATGCGTCAACAGCACCTGCCGTGGCAACACCCAAACCCCGTGTGCCAGACAGGCAAGAGCCCCAAGCAGACTGGCCCAGAGTGGAATCGAAAGCAGAGTCAAAGCACCCAGAGCGAACGCCTGGGCCAACAGGTACGCCGCCAGCAACTGCCGTGAGGCATGCCAGCGGCATTCGAACGTGTTACTTGGGCTGAACACGGTCCAGAATCATCCGGACCATGCGCTGCAGCTCAGGGTCTTCGGATTCGCTGCGCTCCATGAACCAGCCGAACATGTCCTGATCCTCGCACGTCAGCAGACGGACATACAGATCGCGATCCACCTGGTTCAACGTCGCGTAAACCTCCTGCACGAACGGCACCAGCAACACGTCAAGCTCAAGCATGCCGCGACGGCTGTGCCAAAAGAGGCGATTCAGTTCAACTTGTTCGACCATGGAGCCCTCCTCAAATAGGCGCGCAGTATACAGCCCCGGCGCGGGTCGCACAGTCGGCTTTGGTCGGGCACCTCCGATCCTTTATCAACTACCCATTTCAACAACGCGCCCTTATGATGTGCCCCAGACTTTTTACCCTGCGATGACCCATGGCCGATTCTGCTTTTTTCTGCACCCTGTCTCATGAAGGCGTACTCGCGGTTCGCGGCGTGGATGCCGGCAAGTTCCTGCAAGGCCAATTGACCTGCAACCTCAATTACCTCAGCGACAGTCAGGCCAGCCTTGGCGCGCGCTGCACGCAAAAAGGCCGGATGCAGTCCAGCTTTCGCATTTTGCTCGACGGCGATGGCGTGCTGCTGGCGATGGCCAGCGAGTTGCTGGAGCCGCAACTGGCGGACCTGAAAAAGTACGCCGTGTTCTCCAAATCCAAATTGACCGACGAAAGCGCCGCCTGGGTGCGTTTTGGTCTGGAAAACGGCGACGCAGCACTGAGCAGCCTCGGTCTGGCGTTACCCGCGCAAACCGACAGCGTGGTGCGCAGCGCCGGTCTGATCGCCATTCGTGTCTCGCCCAATCGTGCCGAACTCTGGGGGCCGGCCGATCAGGCCGATACCCTCAAGACCCAACTGGCCGCTGCCCTGCCTGAAGGCGAGCTGAACCAATGGTTGCTGGGGCAGATCCGTGCCGGCATCGGTCAGGTCATGCCGACCACCCGCGAGCTGTTCATCCCGCAGATGCTCAACCTGCAAGCCGTCGGCGGCGTGAGTTTCAAGAAAGGCTGCTACACCGGCCAGGAAATCGTCGCGCGCATGCAGTACCTGGGCAAGCTCAAGCGGCGCCTGTATCGCGCACAACTGGACGCAACCGAACTGCCGGAGCCGGGCAGCCCGCTGTTCGCCCCAAGCCACGGCAGTGCCATCGGCGAAGTGGTGCTGGCCGCTCGCGGCGAAGAAAAAATTGAACTGCTGGCGGTGTTGCAGGCCGAAGCTGCCGAAGCGGGTGATTTGCACCTGGGCGCCCTCGAAGGGCCGGCCCTGCATTTGCTCGACTTGCCCTATGAACTGGATCGCGACCGCGAAATCCAGCGCTGACCGCAGCCTTATGCAACACCCTAGAGAATCTACATGAGCGAGCTGGCGGATAAAGTCCAACAGGATTTGGTTGAGGCCATCGATAACGATGACCTGGTTCTGCCAACGTTACCGGAAGTGGCCCTGCAAATTCGCAAGGCCGCCGAAGACCCGGAAATCAGCGTCAGCACCCTGAGCAAAGTCATCGGCCGGGACACGGCGTTATCGGCGCGCCTGATCAAAGTGGTCAACAGCCCGCTGCTGCGCGCCACTCAGGAAGTCACCGACCTGCACACCGCCATCACCCGGCTGGGCGTGAACTACAGCAGCAACCTGGCCATCGGCCTGGTGATGGAACAGATCTTCCACGCCCGCTCCGACGTGGTCGAACAGAAAATGCGTGACGTCTGGCGCAAGAGCCTGGAAATCGCCGGCGTCAGCTACGCGTTGTGCCGGCGCTACACCCAGCTCAAACCTGATCAGGCGGCTCTCGGCGGACTGGTGCATCAGATTGGCGTGCTGCCGATCCTGACCTACGCCGAAGATCATTACGAGCTGCTGTCGGACCCGGTCAGCCTCAACCATGTGATCGACCACATTCATCCGTTACTGGGCGACAAGTTGTTGCGGGTCTGGGAATTTCCCGAGCAACTGGTGGCGTTGCCGGGGCTGTATCAGGACTTCAAGCGCGATTCACTGAAGATCGATTACGTCGACCTGGTGCAAGTGGCGAGCCTGTATTGCCACAAGGACAGCGATCATCCGTTTGCCCGGATCGATCCGTTGAGTGTCCCGGCGTTTCGCAAACTGGGGATCGATCCAGAGAACACTGCACTGTGCGCGGATCTGGAAGAATCGCGAACGATGTTTTACTGATCGTGGCGAGGGAGCTCGCTCCCGCTGGGCTGCGAAGCGGCCCCAAAACCAGGCGGCCTCCCTTCATCAGACAAACCGTGCACGCAGGATCACGACTGCTGCGCAGCCGAGCGGGAGCAAGCTCCCTCACCACAAAAGCCATCTCGGCTGCTATCCGGCAATAAAACTCACCCGAACCTTCAAACCGGCCTGCTCACCATCATGCAAGGTGATCTGCGCCAGATGCGCCCGGCAAATCTCTCCGACAATCGCCAGCCCCAGCCCGGAACCCGCGACCTGCTGGTTGCGCCGGTAGAAGCGTTCAAACACGCGGTCTCGTTCTTCCAGCGGAATCCCCGGGCCGTCATCTTCGACCTCCAGCACCGCCGGTGCCGACACCCGCAAAATCACGTTGCCGCCCGGTGGGGTATGCGCCAGGGCGTTGTCCACCAGATTGCTCAGCAGTTCGTTGAGCAAGGTCGGCTCGCCGCGCAACCACACCGGCTCATCCGCCTCCAGCGCCAGCGCGACACCGCGCGCATGGGCCAGCGGCGCCATGGCCATGCCCAGCTCACGGGCCAGTTGACTCAGATCGAGCAGTTGCGCGCCGCCCTCGGCAATCGCTCGTGCACCGTTTTCCACCCGCGCCAGCGACAGCAATTGATTGGCAAGGTGGGTCAGGCGATCGGTGCTTTGCGCCGATGATTCCAGGGTTGTGCGCCAGGTTTCCGGCTCGCTGGAACGCAACCCCAGCTCCAGCCGCGCCTTCAGCGCCGCCAACGGTGTGCGCAACTCATGCGCGGCATCGGCGATGAACTGCGCCTGTCGCTCGAACTGCCCGCGCAGCCGTTCGGTGAAATGATTGAGCGCCCGCACCAGCGGCCACAATTCCCGTTGCACCTCGACCAGCGGCAGCGGCCGCAAATCATCGGGCTGACGCTCTTCCACCGCCGTGCGCAAGCGCTCCAGCGGACGCAACGCGGCACTCACCGCAAACCACACCAGCAACAGGGCGCCGATCGCCAGCATGCCAAGGCGCAACAGGGTGTCGGCCGCCAGACTGCGGGCCATGGCGACCCGCGCCTCGTCGGTTTCTGCGACACGGATTTCCGCCATGCCGTTCATGTTCGGCTCGGTCACCGCTTTGAGCAGACTGACCACGCGCACATTCTGCCCGCGATACGTCGCGTTGTAGAAGCGCGCCAACGCCGGATAGTCGTCGGTGCGTGGCGTGCCGGGTGGCGGCCCGGGCAGGTTTTCATAGCCGGAAATCAGCTTCTGATGGATGTCGTTGACCTGGTAATAAATCCGCCCGGCACTGTCGTAGGCGAAGGTGTCGAGGGCCACGTAAGGCACATCGGCGCTGAGTGTGCCGTCGCGCTGCGACAGGCCGGCGGCGATGGTCCGCGCCGAGGCCAACAGGGTGCGGTCGTAGGCGGTATCGGCGGCTTCGCGCCCGTTCCAGTAAGCGCTCAAGCCACTGGCGAGCATCAACACCACCAGCAGCAACGCGAGGTTCCACAGCAGCCGCCAGCGCAGGCTGCTGGGCTTATGCATCGCGGCTTTCCAGCAAATAACCGAGGCCGCGGAAGGTCACGATCGCCACCGGTTGGCCGTCGAGTTTCTTGCGCAGACGATGCACGTAGATTTCGATGGCGTCGGGGCTGGCTTCTTCGTCAAGACCGAACACCTGAGCAGCCAGTTGCTCCTTGCTCATCACCCGTCCCGGGCGAGCGATCAATGCTTCGAGCACCGCCTGCTCGCGCGAGGTCAAGGTGAGCAATTCTTCGCCGAGGCTGAAACGCCGGGTGTCCAGATCATAGGCCAGCACGCCGCAACGCTGCTGACGTTCGCCGCCGAGCACACTGCGCCGCAGCAGGGCTTTGACCCGGGCTTCGAGTTCGGTCAGCTCGAACGGCTTGGCCAGGTAATCGTCGGCGCCGAGATTGAGCCCGTGGACCCGATCTTTTACATCGCTGCGCGCTGTCAGCATCAGCACCGGCAGGTTTTTCCCCCGCGCGCGCAAACGCGCCAACACCTCGAAACCGTCCATGCGCGGCAGGCCGACATCGAGGATCGCCATCGCGTATTCCTCACTGCCCAAGGCCAGGTCGGCAGCCACGCCATCGTGCAACACGTCCACGGTCAGACCGGTGCTCTTGAGCGCCTGGGCGACACTTTCGGCCAGTTGCAGATGGTCTTCGACGAGCAGAACACGCATGGATCTCTACCTCATTCAGGGATGGCCGACGCCACTCTTTGCCGCGGAGTTTACAGCCGCAACCGTCGCTGTGAAGCCCGAAAACCGCGAAATCCAGCTGAAAGGTTAGCGAAAGGTTGGGTCGTTAGAGTCCAGTCACGGACAGTTTCGACTGCCGTCGCTGCTGCCACACAGCGATACGAAAAACGCCTCGAAGCGTTTTCGACCAATAAGAACAATAAACGGAGTACACCCGCATGCCGTCCTTGCAGACCAAGGCTCCTACGCCTGTTCGTCCTTCTCGTTTGCGCCACGCCACCCTCGCCAGCACTGCGGCCCTCGCCGGCTTTTCGCCGTTGAGCCATGCCGACTTCATCGAAGACAGTTCCGCCACCTTCGAAACCCGCAACATGTACTTCAACCGCGACTTTCGCGACGGCACCAGTGCCCAGCAAAGCAAGCGCGATGAATGGGCGCAGGGTTTCATGCTCAACCTGCAGTCGGGTTACACCGATGGCACCGTGGGCTTTGGTGTCGATGCGCTGGGCATGCTCGGGGTCAAACTGGATTCGAGCCCGGACCGTACCGGCACCGGCCTGTTACCGACCCACGATGATGGGCGCGCCGCCAACGAATATTCCAAGGTCGGCCTGGCCGGGAAAGTGAAAATCTCCGCCACCGAACTGAAAATCGGCAGCCTGATCCCGGAACTGCCAATCCTCAAACCGAACGACGGGCGCATCCTGCCGCAGACGTTCGAAGGCGGCTTGCTGACCTCCAAAGAGATCAAGAACCTGACCTTCACCGGTGGCCGCCTGGAGAAGGCCAAGGACCGCGACAGCACCGACTTCGAGGACATTGCCCTCAACAACAAGAACAGCCGTTTTGCCGGTACCGTCGCCGGCAAGCATTTCGACTTCGCCGGCGTGGACTACAAGTTCACCGACAAGATCACCGGCAGCTACCACTTCGCCCAACTCGATGAAGTCTACAACCAGCACTTCTTCGGCCTCGTTGCCTCGCGGCCGATGGGTCCGGGCACGTTCGCCACTGACCTGCGCTTTGCCGTCAGTGACGATCAGGGCGCAGCCCGGGGCGGCGAGATCGACAACCGCTCGCTCAACGGCCTGGTCAGCTACGCCTTGAGCGGCCACAAGTTCACGGCCGGTTACCAGCACATGTCCGGCGACAGCGCCTTCCCGTATGTCGATGGCAGCGACCCGTACCTGGTCAACTTCGTGCAGATCAACGACTTCGCCGGCGCCGAAGAACGCTCGTGGCAAGCCCGTTACGACTTTGACTTTGCGCGCCTCGGCATCCCCGGCCTGTCGTTCATGAGCCGCTACCTGAGCGGTGACAATATCAAGCTCAAGAACGGCGAAGAAGGCAAAGAGTGGGAGCGCAACACCGAGATCAAATATGTAGTACAAAGCGGCGCCTTGAAGGATGTCGCCGTGCGTTTGCGTAATGCCACTTACCGTTCCAACTACTCGGCTCGCGATGCCGATGAAGTGCGTCTGCTGGTGAGCTATAGCGTTGCCCTTTGGTAATTGATTGAAACGCCGGGGCGCTGTGATCAAAAGATCAAAAGATCGCAGCCTTTGGCAGCTCCTACATAAAACCCTTACAACAAAAAGACTGTGGAGACTTGAATGAACTTATCACTGCGTAAAGTTGCTCTGGCCGCTGGCGTCATGTTGTTCGCCGGCCAACTGATGGCCGAACCGAAACGCCCGGAATGCATCGCCCCCGCCTCCCCCGGCGGTGGTTTCGACCTGACCTGCAAACTGGCGCAGAGCGCGCTGGTCAACGAAAAACTGCTGACCAAACCGATGCGCGTGACCTACATGCCCGGCGGTGTCGGCGCGGTGGCGTACAACGCGGTGGTGGCCCAGCGCCCGGCCGATGCCGGCACGCTGGTGGCGTGGTCCAGCGGTTCGCTGCTGAACCTGGCGCAAGGCAAGTTCGGCCGCTTCGATGAAACCAACGTGCGCTGGCTGGCGGCCGTCGGCACCAGCTACGGCGCGATCGCGGTGAAAAGCGATTCGCCCTACAAGACCCTCGACGATCTCGTCAAAGCCTTGAAGAAAGATCCGAGTTCCGTGGTGATCGGTTCCGGCGGCACTGTCGGCAGCCAGGACTGGATGCAGACCGCACTGATCGCCAAGGCTGCCGGGATCAACCCGCGTGACCTGCGCTACGTTGCCCTCGAAGGCGGCGGCGAAATCGCCACTGCTCTGCTCGGCGGTCACATCCAGGTCGGCAGCACCGACATCTCCGACTCCATGCCGCACATCCAGAGCGGTGACATGCGTCTGCTGGCAGTGTTCGCCGACAAGCGCATCGACGAGCCGGAAATGAAGGACATCCCGACCGCCCGCGAGCAAGGCTACGACATCGTCTGGCCGGTGGTGCGCGGTTTCTACCTCGGGCCAAAAGTCAGCGACGAGGACTACGCCTGGTGGAAAGACGCGTTCGACAAACTGCTGGCCTCGGACGACTTCGCCAAGCTGCGCGATCAGCGTGAACTGTTCCCGTTCGCCATGACCGGTCCGGAGCTGGACACCTATGTGAAGAAACAGGTTGCGGATTACAAAGTGCTGGCCAAAGAGTTCGGCCTGATTCAGTGATCGTCTCTGTCTAGCTAGCGGTCGTGGCCTCGCGCATCGAGGCCATGGCACAGGAGTTTCCCATGCTCTTACAACGCATTTTCGCTTCGGTGCTGTTGCTGGCCTGCGTCGGCCTGGCGCTGATGGCGTGGCCGTATCAAGCGGCTTTTTCTTACGAACCGGTGGGCCCACGCGCCTTTCCCCTGCTGATGCTCGGCCTGATGGGCCTGGCGCTGCTGTACATGGTGTTTCGTCCGGCGCCGATCAAGCACAGCGAAGACGAGCCACCGCTGGACCGCGAAACCCTGACCAAGATCAGCATCTGCGTGCTGTTGCTGCTGGTCTTCGCCGGCCTGTTCGAACCACTGGGCTTCATTCTCAGCAGCATCCTGATCGGCATCCCGATGGCGCGCCTGTATGGCGGTCGCTGGCTGCCGAGCATTGTGGTGACGACGTTGATGGCCATTGGTCTGTACCTGCTGTTCGACCGCCTGATGGACGTTCCGCTGCCTCTGGGCCTGCTCGACGTTCTGGAGAACTGATATGGATACTCTCGGTTATTTGGGTCAGGGCTTCGGCGTTGCGCTGAGTCCGTACAACCTGGTCACGGCCCTGACCGGCACGCTGATCGGCACCGTGGTCGGGCTGTTGCCGGGCCTTGGTCCGATCAATGGCGTGGCCCTGCTCATCCCGATCGCGTTCGCCCTTGGCCTGCCGCCGGAGTCGGCGCTGATTCTGCTGGCTGCGGTGTACCTGGGCTGCGAATACGGCGGGCGGATCAGTTCGATCCTGCTCAACATCCCGGGCGAAGCTTCCACCGTGATGACCACCCTCGACGGTTATCCGATGGCGCGTCAGGGCCTGGCCGGGGTGGCGCTGTCACTGTCGGCGTGGAGTTCGTTCATTGGTGCGTTCATCGCCACTTGCGGCATGGTGCTGTTCGCCCCGCTGCTGGCGAAATGGGCGATTGCCTTCGGCCCGGCGGAATACTTCGTGTTGATGGTATTCGCGATTGTCTGCCTCGGTGGCATGGCCGGCGATCGTCCGTTGAAGACGTTTATTGCGGCGTTGATCGGGCTGTTCCTGTCGACCGTCGGCATCGACGCCAACAGCGGCGTATACCGCTTCACCGGCGACAACATTCACCTGACCGACGGCATCCAGTTCGTGGTGTTGGTGCTGGGTCTGTTCTCGGTCAGTGAAATCCTCCTGTTGCTGGAAAAAACCCATCGCGGGCAGGAAGCGGTGAAGGCCACCGGACGCATGATGTTCAACTTCAAGGAAGCGGCGTCGGTGTTCGTGGTGAACATCCGTTGTGGCTTGCTGGGGTTCATCATGGGCGTGTTGCCGGGTGCCGGCGCGACGCTCGCCAGTGCCGTGGCCTACATGACCGAAAAACGCATCGCCGGTACCAGCGGCAAATTCGGTCAGGGTGACGCCCGAGGCCTCGCGGCCCCGGAAACCGCGATCGGCGCTTCGGCCTGTGGCGCGCTGGTGCCGATGCTGACCCTCGGCGTACCCGGTTCGGGCACCACCGCGGTGATGATCGGCGCCCTGTCGCTGTACAACATCACCCCAGGGCCGCTGCTGTTCCAACAACAACCGGACATCGTCTGGGGCCTGATCGCGTCGCTGTTCATCGCCAACATCATGCTGGTGATCCTGAACATCCCGATGATCCGCATCTTCACCCGCATCCTCGCCGTACCGAACTGGGCGCTGGTGCCGGTGATCGCGATCATCACCGGGATCGGCGTGTACGCGGTGCATGCGACCACCTTCGACCTGTTCCTGATGGTCGGCATCGGTATCTTCGGTTACATCCTGCGCAAACTGGATTTCCCGTTGTCGCCGGTTCTGCTGGGCTTCATTCTTGGCGGCCTGATGGAGCAAAACCTGCGTCGCGCGCTGTCGATCTCCAACGGTGCGCTGGAAATCCTTTGGTCGAGCCCGATCACTTTCGGCGTGTGGATCCTGACCGCGATCATGTTGCTGCTGCCGTTGCTGCGCATCTGGCGCAAGCGTTCGGCGGCGCAACGCGCCATCGCCGATGTCTGATCGGTCGTCCCTCAGAAGCTGGTGGGCCACCCCGCTGGTCGGTCTGCTTGGCGGTTTTATCGCCAGCCAGATCGGCTGGCCTCTACCGTGGATGGTCGGCTCGTTGCTGGCGATCATCCTGGTGCGCTGCCTGACCCCGTGGCAACTCACGGAAATCCCCGGCGGCCGCAAATGCGGCCAATGGATCGTCGGCATCGGCATCGGCCTGCACTTCACCCCGCTGGTGATGGAGCAGGTACTGAGTCATTTCGGTTTGATCTTCTTCGGAGCGTTGGTCACCAGTCTGTCGGCAGTCGTCGGCGTATGGTTGATGCGCCGCACCGGCGAGGATCGCGCCACGGCGTTTTTCTCGAGCATGCCCGGCGGCTCCGGGGAGATGGTCAACCTCGGCGCACGCAACGGCGCGCTGCTCAGCCACGTGGCGGCGGGGCAAAGTCTGCGGGTGCTGGTGGTGGTGCTGTGCGTGCCGGCCGCGTTCAAGTATCTGCTCGGGGACGGTACGCCGATTCCCCACGCTGGCAACGTCGATTGGCGCTGGCTGGCGATCCTGTTTCCCACCGGCGCCCTGCTCGCTTGGCTCTGGCAGCGTTTGCGCCAACCCAACCCCTGGCTGTTCGGGCCACTGCTGGTCAGTGCCACGGTGAGCATTGCCTGGGACTTGCATATCGGCCTGCCGGACGGTGGCAGCCAGATCGGCCAGTGGCTGATCGGCAGCGGGCTGGGCTGTCATTTCAACCGACAGTTCTTCCGCCGCGCGCCGTCCTTCATGGGGCGTACGTTGATCGGCACGGCGCTGACCATGTTGATCGCCACATTGGCGGCGCTGGGCTTGAGTGCGCTGACCCATCTGGATCTGCGCTCGCTGACGCTGGGCATGATGCCCGGCGGGATTGCCGAGATGAGTCTGACGGCGGAGACCCTGCAACTGTCGGTGCCGCTGGTGACGGCGATGCAAGTGATGCGGCTGTTGTTCGTGCTGTTTCTGGCGGAGCCGTTGTTCAAATACTGGAACCGAAATCCCGAATAAAACCGAGTCACTGTGGCGAGGGAGCTTGCTCCCGCTGGGCTGCACAGCAGACCCGACATCCTTGAACCGGGTGCTTCTGGCACACCGAAATCACAGGTTTTGCGGCTGCTGCGCAGCCGAGCGGGAGCAAGCTCCCTCGCCACAGATTTACTCAGCCAGTCAAACCGGCGGCAGACGCCACTCGATCGGCGTTTCGCCATTCTGCTCGAGAAACTTGTTGGTCCGGCTGAAATGCCCGCACCCCAGGAATCCACGATACGCCGACAACGGCGATGGATGCACCGACGTCAGCACCAGGTGCTTTGTCGCATCGATCAGCTTCTTTTTACTCTGCGCATGCGCGCCCCACAGCATGAACACCAGATGCGGCTGCCGTTCGCTGACCAGTTCAATGATCCGGTCGGTGAAAAACTGCCAGCCCTTGTCCTTGTGCGCGTTGGCGTTGGCGCGCTCGACGGTCATGGTGGTGTTGAGCATCAATACGCCCTGATCGGCCCAGCTTTGCAGGTAGCCGTGGTTGGGGATGTCGATGTTCAGGTCGCGTTTCAGCTCTTTATAGATATTAACCAGCGACGGCGGTGCCGGCACGCCCGGTTGCACCGAGAAGCACAGGCCATGGGCCTGACCCGGGCCGTGGTACGGGTCCTGACCGAGAATGACGACTTTCACCTTGTCCAGCGGCGTAGAGTTCAGCGCGTTGAAAATCAGTGGGCCCGGCGGATAGATTTCCTTGCCGGCAGCCCGCTCCTGCTGCAGAAAGTTGCGCAACTCTGCCATGTAAGGCTGGTCGAACTCAGCACGCAGTGCCTCCTTCCAGCTCGGTTCGAGTTTGATACGGTCGTCAGCAGTCATGGTTACATCCGGCGAAAACAATTGGGGCGAACCCTAGGAAACCCGCCCATGCTTGTCAATTGATCTGACGCAGATCCGGCACTTTCCCACACAGCGATCATACTGATCGTTCAAATTCCCGATCGAGGTCACGATGAATCTGCACTTCGAAGAACTCACCGGCACCGACGGCGCCCGCCTCGGGATCGCCAGCCTGGACGCTGAAAAGTCGCTCAACGCACTGTCCTTGCCGATGATCAACGCCCTGAGCGACAAACTGAATGCCTGGGCCAAGGATCCGCAAATCGTCTGCGTGCTGCTGCGCGGCAACGGTGCCAAAGCGTTCTGCGCCGGCGGTGAAGTGCGCAGCCTGGTGGAAGCCTGCCGCGCCCACCCCGGTGAAGTCCCGCCCCTGGCCGCGCAGTTTTTCGCGGCGGAATATCGCCTGGACTACAGCCTGCACACCTACCCCAAACCGCTGATCTGCTGGGGCCACGGTTACGTACTCGGCGGCGGGATGGGCCTGCTGCAGGGCGCGAGCACGCGGATCGTCACACCGAGCAGCCGTCTGGCGATGCCGGAGATCACCATTGGTCTTTACCCGGATGTGGGTGCCAGTTGGTTTCTCTCGCGTTTGCCGGGCAAGCTCGGCTTGTTCCTCGGTTTGACGGGCGCGCACATGAACGGTCGCGATGCGATCGATCTGGATCTGGCCGACCGCTTCCTGCTCGACGAACAGCAACCGGAGCTGATCGAAGGTCTGCTGCAACTGAACTGGCAGGAACAGACCGACGTGCAGCTCAACAGTCTGCTCAAGGCCCTGCAACAGGAAGCCGTAGGGCAAATGCCCGAAGCGCAGTGGCTGCCGCGTCGTCAGTCGATCGACGAACTGCTCGACGTCAGTGACGTGGCTTGCGCCTGGAAAGCCCTCAGCCTGCAACGCGACAGCAGCGACCCGCTGATCGCCCGCGCCGCGAAGACCCTGAGCGAAGGCTCACCATTGACCGCGCACCTGGTCTGGGAACAGATCATCCGCGCCCGCTACCTGTCACTGGCGGAAGTCTTTCAGATGGAATACACCTTGAGCCTCAATTGCTGTCGGCATCCGGAGTTCAGCGAAGGGGTGCGGGCGCGGCTGATCGACAAGGATCAGAAACCGCACTGGCATTGGCCGGACGTCAATACCGTGCCGGACGCGGTGGTCGAGGCGCATTTTCACAAGGTGTGGGAAGGTCGGCATCCGCTGGCGGATCTGACGAGCTACTGATTGCCCGGCAAATCGCAGGCACAAAAAAAGCGGCGCTCAATGCGCCGCTTTTTTGTTTGCGGAGGATTACCAGCGACCGCCTCGCCCGCCGTGGTCACCCCGGTTGCCGTGATGATCACGCCCGCCCCGGTCGCGGTCCCAGCCGCCACCGCGGTGACCGTCCCAACGCCCGCGATCGTTGTCGTGCCAACGGCGGCTCTCGTAGTAGCGCGGCGCCGGCTGGTAGTAACGTGGCGCCGAGTAATAACGCGGGGCCGGTTGGTAGTAGCGCGGAGCCGAGTAGTAGGTGCTGCCACCGCTGTAGTAAGTGCCGCCAGTGTTGTAGTAAGCCGGTGCGGGTGAGGTGTAAACCTCCGAGCTGTAATAACTGTCTGCGTAGGAGTAGGGAGCGCAACCGGCAACGGAAAACATCATCGCAGCAAGTAGAAGAATTCGTCGATACATGGCGGCCTCCTGGACCGCGGGTAGCCGCACCAGCGACGCTGGCAGGCATCAGTCGTTTATTCGGTGACTGACGAAATATCTGACAGCGTTTTCCGAATCTGGTGCGTTTCCGTAACAAGTTGAAACAAGTGATTAATGAAATCCTGTTCATTTGGAAAACACTGTCATTCAGCCGCTGCCTAGCGGTGACCACCGTGATAGCCGCCGCCGTGGTAACCGCGCCCATAGCCGCCGCGATAGCCATAGCCACCGTAGTAATAACGGCCGCCACCGTAGTAACGCGGTCCATAATAACCGCCGTAGTGATACGGCGAGTAATAGCCGGGATAGTAGTAAGTGGCGGGGTAAGCATCGTAAGGACCGGCGTAATAATAACAACCGGACAAGCCCAGGCCGAGCACCGCTCCCAGCAGCACTCGACGCAACAGTTTAGACGTACGCATGACGGCCTCCTGAAAGACCCACGGCCGCAGCAGGACAGCGCGGCCGACAAGGTTTTGACTGTCAGGCCCGGGGCAAGTGCCGGACTCGGGCAGGCTTCAGATCAGCGGTGTTGCTCCTCCTTGCGGGAGTGGCACCTCAAGGGGAATTCAGGAACGACCATTCGCGCCGCGCATGGAGCAGTTATTTCCCGGCAGTGCCATTAGAATGCTGCCATCGGGTCAATGCCAACGGAAACGTCTATGCCGCACAGATCTGCGCTGTACTCGCAACGCTCCCTGGTCCTGACACTGGTCGCGCTGCTCGGCGCCGGCTTCCTCGCCACCTCGCTGCTCAGCTACTACGCCTCCCGGGCGTCGATCCGCGACAGCATCGTCAACACCGAACTGCCGCTGACATCCGACACGGTCTATTCGGAAATCCAGAAAGACCTGGTCAGACCGATCCTGATTTCCTCGATGATGTCGCGCGACACCTTCATGCGTGACTGGGTGGTGAACGGCGAAAAAGACCCGTTGCAGATGACCCGCTATCTGAACGAGGTGATGACCCACTACGGCGCTTACACCGCGTTCTTCGTCTCCAACAGCAGCCACACCTACTACCACGCCAAGGGCGTGCTCAAGCAGGTCAGGATCGATGAGCCGCGCGACGCCTGGTACTTTCGCGTACGCGACATGAAAGACCCGTACGAGATCAACGTCGACCCGGACCTGGCCAACAAGGACAACCTGACGTTCTTCATCAACTACAAGGTCTATGACTACGACAACCGCTTCATCGGCGCCGCAGGCGTGGGCCTGACGGTGGACGCCGTGATCAAACTGATCGACAAGTACCAGCAGCGCTATCAACGCAGCGTGTATTTCGTCGACACCTTCGGCCGACTGGTACTGACCGGTGCCGAGGGCGGGCCGCAAGGCGCGCATATCGGTCAGAGCCTCGGCGAGCTCGATAGCATGAAAGGTCTGGTCAGCCAGTTACCCAAACCGCACAGTGGCAGCTACGAATATTCCGCCCACGGTCAGGGGCATTTCCTTAACGTACGGTTTATTCCGGAGTTGAACTGGTACCTGTTCGTCGACAAGCGCGAGGACGGTGCGCTGAGTGACATCCGCCAGTCGCTGTATCTAAATTTGCTGATCTGTCTGCTAGTGACCCTGGGCGTACTGGCCCTGCTCAACCGGGTGATCCGCCGTTACCAGCGCAAGATCCAGGCACAGGCGACCCTCGACAGTCTTACCGAACTGCCCAATCGTCGAGGCTTCGACCTGCTCGCCGCACAAGCCCTGCACGAAGCGCAGCGCGAGCCAAAGCCGCTGACTGCGCTGTTGCTCGATCTGGATCACTTCAAGAACTTGAACGATACCTACGGACACCTGGCCGGTGATCAGGTGCTGATCGGTTTCGCCCGCGACCTGCAGAGTTGCCTGCGCCATTCCGACATCGTCTGCCGCTGGGGCGGTGAGGAATTTATCGTGTTGCTGAAGGACACCGACGGCGACACCGGTCAGAAGATTGCCGAGAAGATCCGCCAACACGTCGAACAACAGGAATATGCCTACGATGGTCACCGCCTGAGTCTGACCGTGAGCATCGGCGCCACCACCCTGCAAGCCGATGACACCTTGCACACGCTACTGTCCCGGGCCGATCATGCGATGTACCGGGCCAAGCAAACTGGCCGTAACCGCACCTGCGTGGAAATGCCTCACTCGACTTATGCCTGATTCCGACGTTAAACCCGACCTCTGCCCGGCCTGCGGCGCCCGCAACGACTGCAGCCTGGCTGACCCGCGCACCGCCGACCGGGCCTGCTGGTGCTACGGCGTGAGCATCGATCCGGCGGTGCTCGAAGCGCTGCCGGCGGCGCTGCGCGACAAGTCCTGCCTGTGCCCGCGCTGCGCTCAGGTCGAGGCGCAACTGCAAGCAGCGGCGCGGCCGATCCCGTAAGATGCGCGCCCCGTCTTCCATCGAAACCTGAACATGCGCGTCGATCGTTTCCTCAGCAACCTGCCCCGCTACAACCGTCAGCAGGTTCGCCTGTTGCTGGTGGAAAAGCGCGTGCGGATTGACGGAAAAGTCGTGAGCGACCCGCACAGCGAAGTGCTGGAATTCAGCCGCGTCGAAGTCGACGAAGAAATCCTGCAGCGCGGTAAACCGGCGCGCTACTTCATGCTGCACAAGCCGCCGGGGTGCGTCAGCGCTACCCGCGATCCGCAACACCCGACCGTCCTCGATCTGATCGATGAACCCGACAAGGACGACTTGCACATCGCCGGGCGCCTGGATTTCAACACCACCGGGCTGATGCTGATTACCAACGATGGCGGCTGGTCGCGACGCCTGACCCAACCGCAGACCAAACTGCCGAAGGTCTATTACGTCGAGACCGAACAGACGATCGGGCCGGAGTATGCGCTCACGTTTGCCGAGGGCATCTACTTCGCCTTCGAAGACCTGACCACGCAACCGGCGCAGCTCCAAGTGCTCGGCCCGAAATCGGCGCGCCTGAGCATCGTCGAAGGCCGTTACCATCAGGTGAAACGCATGTTCGGCCACTTCAACAATAAAGTGCTGCGCCTGCACCGCGAATCCATGGGGCCGCTGCAGCTCGATGACGCGCTAAAACCGGGCGAGTACCGCGCTTTGCGCACCGAAGAGATTCATTTGTTCTAAGCCGGCGACCGCTCAGCAGAAGTTGTCGAACAATTTACCAACGGCACTTGCGCGATCCCTCTCCCACTGCTTGAATCAGGACGTCGGCCCAAATTGTGACCGATGAGTCACACCATACCTCTAAGAAACTTTTTGCCGGTCGTCAGCCCCTTGGGCTGCGCCTCAGCCGGCAAACTGCCCGCCAATAACAACACCCGTCGACCGCAGTCATGGATCGACATGGGCCAAGCACATTCCAGGCGTATGCCTACCTGTCACAAAGCTCGTGCAATCTCTATTTGCGCGCATACCCGCTTGCTTGCCAGGAGTCTTATGACATGAGGCCAGAAATCGCTGTGCTGGATATACAGGGTCAGTATCGGGTTTACACGGAGTTCTATCGCGCAGACGCCGCAGAGAAGACCATCATCCTGGTCAACGGCTCGATGGCCACGACTGCGTCGTTTGCACAGACTGTGAAAAACCTGCACCCGCAATTCAACGTGGTCTGCTACGACCAGCCCTACGCGGGCAGATCAAAGATCCACAATCGTCACGAGAAACATCTGACGAAGGAAGTCGAAGGGCAGATTCTGCTGGAGCTGATCGACCACTTCGGCGCCGAGCATGTGCTGTCGTTTTCCTGGGGCGGTGCGGCCACCCTGGTTGCCCTGTCCCACCAGCCGCGGCGCATCGAAAAAGCCGTGATCAGCTCGTTCTCGCCGGTGATCAACGCGCACATGCTTGATTATCTGGAGCGCGGCGTCGATTACCTCGGCCAGCGCGATGGCGACCGCGTCGGGCATCTGGTCAACAACACCATCGGCAAACACCTGCCGTCACTGTTCAAGCGCTTCAACTACCGCCACGTCAGTAGCTTGGCCGAGCACGAATACGGGCAGATGCACTTTCACATCAACGACGTGCTGCACAGCGATCGTCAGTGCTACCTGAATGCGGCGAAGAAGATTAACGTGCCGGTGATGTTCCTCAACGGCGAATGGGACGAATACACCGCCGCCGAAGACGCCCGGATATTCGGTAACCACGTGGCGCAGAGCACCTTCACCACGCTGCAGGCCACCGGGCACTTTCTCGACATGGAGCACAAGGCTGCATGCCGCGATAGCCAGAACGCCCTGCTCGGTTTCCTGAAACCGTCTCAGCAGTCGAGTCGAACGCGTTACTCGTTCGTTCAGGATCACCATGCACTGGCCATTTGAAAAAGCGTCGTCGCGCGCGAGTCGGCAGGCTCGAACGATCAGCGTATCGCCCCTGCCCGACTCGCCCGCGAGTGACCGTTTTCAAGGTTGTAACGCACTGCGTGCAAAAGAAAACTTCAAATCCGCGCCCGACTCTGGTACAAAGTCAGCCGCTTTGAGCGGGTATAGTTTAGTGGCAAAACGAAAGCTTCCCAAGCTTTAGTTGAGGGTTCGATTCCCTCTACCCGCTCCACTCAATTGGGTCTCACGTCGTGGTTAAGACGGGAGATGCAGGAACAGAAAAACCGGCCTACAGGGCCGGTTTTTTTGTGTCTGGGATTTACCATATCGGCTCGTAAAGACCAGCAACATACCCATCACCCCGACTCCCCCCCCGCCTGGACTGGTTCTTGACCCCAAACCGAACAAAAGACGATGACCCTTTGGTGGTTATAGTGTTGATCAAAAAATAACAGTAGTTATAGTACCCACCAAGCACACCACAAGGAGGTGTTGTGAACAGCCGTTTTTTAATCGGCCAACTCGTCGCGGACGGTTGGTATTTGGTGCGGGTCAAAGGCAGTCACCATCACTTTAAACATCCCGTCAAACCCGGACTGGTGACGGTGCCGCATCCCAAGAAGGACCTGCTGAAAAAAACCGCGATGAGCATTTTGAAACAGGCGCTGCTTTGACTCACGCCGCCGACAGCGTCCAGGAGGAACACGAACATGCTTTACCCGATCGCAATTTCAATAGGTGATGAAGAACACGCCTGGGGAGTAGAAGTACCGGATATCCCCGGCTGTTTTTCTGCCGGCGATGATCTGGATGATGCCGTCGCGATGGCTCGCGAAGCCATTGAGGGTCATTTCGAAATTCTCGCCGAGGACGGTGCGCCGATCCCGCCAGCGAGCAAGCTTGGCGTACACGTCGCGAACCCGCAGTATGCCGGCTGCGCTTGGGCGGTCGTCGATATTGACGTCACCAAATACTTGGGCAAGGCGCAAAAACTCAACATCACATTGCCCGGATATCTGCTCAACCGCATTGATGAATATGTGCTTCATCACCCGGAAGAGAAAAGCCGCTCGGGGTTTCTGGCTTCGGCAGCGTTAAAGGTTTTGCAGCAAGGTTGAATGCAAATCCGCCTCTCCGCTAGCATTTCCCCATCACCCACCACCCTCCCCCTGCGCGGCCATCGACGAATACGCGTTTTCACTTTCGAGGGACTCCATGGCGCGGCTCCTGTGCCGCTGATCACCGAACTCCAAAGAGCACTTCCTCCATGACGCAAAACATTTACGACGACCCGGAATTTTTCCAGGGTTACAGCCAGATGAACCGCTCCATCGGCGGCCTCGATGCCGCGCCGGAGTGGCCAGCGCTCAAGGCGTTGCTGCCATCGATGCACGACTTGAATGTGGTCGACCTCGGTTGCGGCTATGGCTGGTTCAGCCGCTGGGCCAGTGAACAGGGCGCCGCCCATGTGCTGGGGCTGGATGTCTCGGAAAAGATGCTGGAGCGGGCCCGCGAAACCACCACGGCGGCGAACATCCGCTACGAACGCGCCGACCTTGAACATCTCGACTTGCCGGCCTGCAGCTTCGATCTGGCCTACAGCTCGCTGGCGCTGCACTACATCAAGGATCTGCCGGGGCTGTTCGCTCATCTGTACGCGGCGCTGAAACCCGGTTCGCACTTTGTGTTTTCCATTGAGCATCCGATCTTCATGGCCCCGCGCAATCCCGGCTGGCTGATCGACAGTGAAGGCCACAAGCGCTGGCCGCTGGACAGTTATCAGCTGGAGGGTGAGCGCGTGACGAACTGGCTGGCCGAAGGGGTGATCAAGCAGCACCGCACGATGGGCACGCTGCTGAATTCACTGATTGGCGCTGGGTTCACTATTCGCCACGTCAATGAATGGGGGCCGAGCGATGCAGAGGTGGCCGCGCAACCGGCGCTGGCTGAAGAACGAGAGCGGCCGATGATGATGTTGGTGGCGGTGCAGCGCTAACTCGCGGCAGATGCATTGTGGCAAGGGAGCTTGCCCCCGCTGGGGTGCGAAGTGCCCCATAGAGCCTGGGCCTGCTGCGCAGTCCAGCGGGAGCAAGCTCCCTCGCCACGCGATGGGTGTTTGCCTTTAGCGAGTCGCGACGATAAATAGCCGTGGAAAGGGCAACAGTACCGAACCATCGGCCAGCGCCGGATAAGCCTCGGCAACGGCCGCCAGATACTGCGCCAGATACTGAGTACGCTCCTCTTCACTCAGCGGGCTCAAAAACGGAATCAGGCCACTGCCCTTGAACCACTCCACCACCCCCGCCGCCCCGCTCGCGAGTGGATGATGATAGGTGGTGCGCCAGACATCGACCCGCGAGCAGTGTGGGCGCAACATCGAGAAGTAATCGCCGGCACTCGCCATCTCGGTGCGTTGCCCGGCGGCACCTGCCAGCTTGGCGGCCCATGGGCCGTTGGCAGCGACTTCGCGCATCAGTCGATGGGAAGGCTCGTTGAGGTTGTCCGGCATCTGGATCGCCAGACTGCCGCCGGGGGACAGCTTGCCGGCCAGCGTCGGCAGCAGCGTCGCGTGATCCGGCAGCCACTGCAGCACGGCGTTGGCGAAGATCACATCGAATGGACCGGCATCAGCCCAACGGTCGATCTCGGCCACTTCAAACTGTAAATGCGGCAGGCGCTTGCGTGCTGCGGCGATCATGTCCGGCGAACTGTCCAGGCCTGTGACCGCTGCCTCCGGAAAACGCTGCATCAGTAACTCCGTCGAGTTCCCGGGACCACAACCGATATCAACCACCGTGTGCGCCTGAGCGGTGGGAATCGCCGCCAACAAATCTCGGGCCGGGCGGGTGCGTTCATCTTCAAAAGCGACGTATTGCTTGGCGGACCAACTCATTGCGTTCTCCTGTCGAGGCATGGCAGTAGTTCGTCACCATACAGGCAGCGCTGCGGGCAATTCCAGAAAGGCTTATTGCAAGGGATGTCATCACGCTCGCCATTATTGGCAGGGGTAATTTGTAAGTAGAATTTTCTTCCACCCTCAGATGTCTGAATTTCGAACGCTCTCCTTATAAGGAACACCGTCATGAAGTTCGCAAAAATCTCCCAGACCTTGGCTCTCTGGGCCGGTAGCCCAAAAACCTTCATGGGCGCATTGATCCTGATTTTCCTGTGGGGACTGAGCGGGCCGATTTTTCACTTCAACGACACCTGGCAACTGATCATCAACACCTCGACCACGATCATTACGTTCCTGATGGTGTTCCTGATCCAGAACACGCAGAACCGCGATACAGACATCCTGCACCTGAAGCTTGATGAGTTATTGCGGGTGAACAAGGAAGCGCAGAACGCGATGCTCGGGCTGGAGTCGCTGGACCTCAAGCAGTTGGAGGCGCTGCGCAAGCATTACCGCGGCCTCGGCGAAAACGAGGTGTTCGACCTCGAGGGGCTGGCGCAAAAGAGCAAGCCGAAACAGGATTTGAATGACTGCTGATAGCGTTGCTGCCAGGTCAACCTTTGTGGCGAGGGAGCTTGCTCCCGCTGGGGCGCGAGCGGCCCTGAAAAAAGTCAGCTACGCAGCCCGGCGGGAGCAAGCTCCCTCGCCACAGGAAACAGGTAACCCTGCGGGTCAGCGGCTGGCTTGCAGCGCCCGGGCCATTTCCAGATGGTTTTGCAGCTTCGGCAAGGTCTCGTCGGCAAATGCCTTGATCTCCGGCACGTCGGTGTTCTGTGCCTCTTCCTGGATCTGCTGGATGGCTTCCTCGGTCGCTTTCACCTGGCTCGCGGCGTAGGCCTGGTCGAAGGTTTCACCGTCCTTGACCTGCGGGATCATGGTTTTCGCCTTGTCGGCGATTTCTTCGCGGGGAGCGACCGGCAGGTCGAGTTTCTTCGCGATCTTCGCCAGATGTTGATTGGCGGTGGTGCGGTCATTGATGACCACGATGGTGTAGTCCTTGACCTCTTTGGATTCGGACTTCTGATGCGCCAGACGACTGGCTTCGATGTCGGCCATGCCTTTAGCCGAAGCATCGTTGATAAAATCGGCAGGCGACTGGGCTGCGGCGCCGCTGGCAAATGCACTGCTGGCGAACAGTCCCAACAACGTGACAAAACTGAAACGACGTACCTGGGTGGCCATCCGGCTCATGGTCGCGCCCTCCTTCTCTTCAAATTCAAGCGGGAGCTTACGCCCCCGCCTCTCAATCAAAACGACCTCACCGACTTACTTCGACTTCTGCGCTGGCTTGCGACCCATTTCGGTTTTCGCAGGCTCTTTGTCGACCGTCGTGGTGGTGGTTTTCCCACCCTTGCGACCGGCCTCAGACGCCTTGGTTCGATCGTTGGCAAAGTTTCCCGAGTTCGAGTTTCTTGAATTAGGCATGATTCTCTTCCTCTTGGTGTTGATCGTTGGCGAGCGGGTGCCCGCCTAGATTGAGAATTGCCGGACGGATAAAGGTTTAGAAAAGTTGCCCCCGCCGCGACGAACGGCGCGCACTGTTTCAGAGATCAACCGCCCGATGATTAAGGCGTTTGGCGGCGTACATCGCTTGGTCGGCATGCCGGAACAGTTGCTGTTCTTCGCGGCCATGTTCGGGATAACGGGCCACGCCGATGCTCGGTTCGATGTGCAGATTGTGACCGTCTAGGCGCATCGGCTGCATCAGCACCTGTCGGATTTTTCCGACCACGCTGTCAGCGTCTTCAGCGGCGTGAAGGCTGTGCAACAGCACCACGAATTCATCGCCACCGATGCGCGCCACGGTATCCCTGTCGCGCACGCAGCCCTTGAGCCGACTCGCCACCGTTTGCAGCAGCATGTCGCCGACCGCATGACCAAAGGTATCGTTGACCTGTTTGAAGCGATCCAGATCGACGTACAGCAGCGCCATGCTTCCCGACGCTTCGCGAGCACCGGCCAGCGCAGCCTTGAGGCGATCTTTCAGCAGCACGCGATTGGGCAACTGGGTCAATTGATCGAACTGCGCCATACGTTTGAGCCGCGCGTGCAGTTGCTGACGCTCAACGGCAGTGGCGACCTGGGCGCAGACGTATTGCAGCAGCTCCTTGTCCTGTTCGGTGTATCGCTCTCCGCCCGGCAGACTTTTGACGATCAGCGCACCGATGGTGCCGTTTTTCGAGTTCAGCGGCACCCCGAGCCAGCACGGTGAATCTTGCCCCGCTACCAGTGCGGCGAACTGTGGCGGTGAATCAGGGCTGTCCGGCGTCAGCAGAATCGGCTGGCCGCTGCGGATGACTTCCGCGCACAGGCGACCGGTGGCAGTGCCCGGTTGCTCAGGCTGCAATTCGTGATCGTCGACGTGATAGGGAAAGTTCAGCTGCGCGCAGTGTTCGTCGTAGAGCGCAACGGAGAAATTCAGCGCCGGCAGCCACTCGCCAATGATCAGATGAATGCGCTTGAACAGCGCCAGCAGGTCTTCGGCCACGTGGGCCGCTTCGGAAATCGCGTACAACGCCGCCTGGCGCGATTCCGCCTGTTTGCGTTCGGTGATGTCGCGGGCCACGGCGATGCGCAACTGATCGACCTCGGACCAGCGCGCCGACCACAGAATGTGCGCGGTGCGTCCATCCTTGCGCACGTAGCGGTTTTCGAAGTTGTGCTTGGGCTCGCCGCCCATGATGTCGCGGGCGGCGGCGAGCGTGCGCTGGCGGTCGGCCGGGTGCACCAGTTCGATCATTGGCCGGCCGATCAACTCGTCAGGCGTGTACCCGAAAATGCGCTCGCAGGCCGCACTGACAAAAACGAATCGGCCTTGCTTGTCCACCGCACAGACGGCGTCCAGCAACAGGTCCATATAACTCGCCAACGGCGCGGAATTTCGGCTTTCCATGGTTCAGCGTAGGTGTCCGGGCAATGCAACAATAATCCACCATCCCTGACCTTTTGCTCCCGCATCCCTGCAACCAGCGTCAAGCCTTGTTCGGCAGCAATCCCGGCAGCGCATGCACCAGCGCATTGATCGCAAAACCGATGAACATCACCCCGCACAGGCGGGTGATCATCAGTTCATGGCGTTGATACAGCGTGCGCACCCGACGGGCGCCGACAACCCCGATCAAGATAGCGTAAGCCAGCAATCCGCCGAGGAAGCTCAAGGCGATCAGCGCCGGCAGCATCGACCAGTTGAGCAGTTCGGCGCGGCTCGACAGCAGCGCGGTAAACGTCGCCACCGCCACCGGGTAGGCCTTGGGATTGGTCAGGCCGAACAGGATGCCGTGCCAGAACGGCTGACGCGCCGCGCCCTGGGGCTGGTCATCGCTGCGCCGCTGGGCGCGTACCGCTCGCCAGCCAAGCCAGAACAGGTACACGCCGCTGAGCACGCCGAGTACATCAAACGCGGTGCTGCCGATTTCCCGGGCGCCGACGATCGCGATCAACGCGGTGCTGCACCAGACCACATCCCCGAGCAGGTGCCCGCAGAGAAACCCCGCCCCGGCCCGCCGCCCATGCGCCGCGCCGATGCCGAACACTGCCAGCACACCCGGCCCCGGCGTGATGCCATAGATGAAACCCGAGGCCAGAACGGCCATAAGCAACGATGGAGTCATGACATACCTGCAAGCGCCAGCACGAATGGTGGCCAGTCTATATCAGCGCCCTGTGTCTGATCACTGCTCGTCGTAAAAACGCATACCCGCGTACGGTTTCAACCGACAGGCTGCCAGTCGCGACGCGAGATCGCCGACATGGGCTTCGAGCTTGAGCCCGTCCGGGTCAAGAAAGTAGAACGATGCACCTTCGCTGCGGTTGTCGCGCCACTCCCGCACGTTGGCCGCTTTTAGCTTCTGCACGAACAATGGAAAATCCGCCTGAGCGAGGCTGAACGCGTAATGGGTGTAGTCGACGGACGGCTCGCAACTGCGCTGTGCGTCCAGCGACAGACACAACCACAGCCCCGGCAGCGACAGGTAGGCACCGGCGTCCCACGTGGCTTCGACGCGCAGACTCAGCACGTCGCGATAGAACGCCAGACTGCGTGGCAAGTCGCTGACGGCGAGGGTCAGGTGGTTGAGGCCGGTGAGCATGGGGTCAGTAACCTCGCAGGTCTTCAGGGACGTTGTACTGCTGACCATCGTACGTCAGGGTGATCTGCTTTTTCTTCAGCTCGGTGGTGTTCGATACGCACTGATTGCCGGATTTAGTGTTTTTCATTTTGCTGCCGCTGGTGGTGACGATCAGATCGGCGAAACCATTGTGACTCGATGGACCCATCTCGAGCGTCCGGCGGATTTTTTTGCTGTAGCCCTCGCAGTCATTCACGAACTCACCGTTGTCCTTGAAGACCACCAGGCCTTCGAGCACCGGACGCAGGCTGTCACCCTCGCGCACATACAGCGCCAGATCGGTTTTCTCGTAGGGGATGGCATGGGAACTGTGCACGAATTTCGCTCGCAGACCAAAAGCCCGGACGTCCGGCGTCAGTCGGTAGCGCGCCGTATCGATGCGTACGTCATCCAGCCGCACGGCGTCGGAGTTGTAGGCGCCCGGTTTGTGGTAAGTGGCGATCGGTTTGGCGTTGCTGGCATTGAGCAGCGCCAGATCCAGATCGAACGCACCGGCATCGTCACCACCGGCATCGGCCAGATAGGTGGATTTGACCGAAATCGCCTGACTCGGGAACGCCGGCCAGACGTTGCAGCGCGACATGGATTTGCCGTCGAAACTCTTGGTGGTGCAGGCGGCTTGGGCGTGGGTGGTGATGGCCAGCAATGCGAAAGCCATGAGTAAGGTGTTCCTGCAGGTCATGTTTCTTCCTTGATTAAAGTCGGGTGCACTGCTGTTAGACGAATGGCAGGCGGGCCCAAGTATGACGCTGTAGTATGTTGCACTACAAACCACTACACCGAGACCATCATGTCCGTCATGTCTTTGCGTCTTCCCGATGAAATTGCCGACACCCTCGCCAACCTCGCCAAGGCGACCGGGCGTAGCAAGTCGTATCTGGCAGTGGATGCCCTTCGCGAGTATCTCGCGCGGGAAGCCTGGCAAATCGAAGAGATCCAGCAAGCGTTGAAGGAAGCCGACGCCGGCGATTTCGCTTCTGCCGATGAAGTCACGGCCATCGCCAACAAATGGAATGCCAATGCGCGTTGAGTGGCTCCGTACCGCACTGAAGAATCTTGATGACGAGGCTGCCTACATCGCGATTGAAAATCCGCAGGCAGCTTCAGAGTTTGTGCAAGCCATACTCGACTGCGTCGATCATCTCGCTCGATTTCCTGCCTCCGGGCGTGAGGGGCGTCTGCCCGGAACAAGAGAATGGGCGCTAGCTGATCGCCCTTATTTGATTCCGTACCGGGTCCGTCAGGGCCGTCTCCAGGTTCTGCGCATATTCCATACCCGCCGGCTTCCTCCCAGCATGTGGTAGCGCACGCTCAAGTGTCGCGTCTCATCCCCTCCTCAATCCTGCGATTCAACCAGTGCAACGCCTGATCCGCACCCCGCCGTTTGTGCCACGCCAGCACGAAGGTGAACGGCGCGATCTCGAACGGGGGCGGCAGCACGATCAAACCCTGCTGATCAATCTCACGCACGCTGCGCGACGACACGGTGAGGATCAGGTCCGTACCGCTGATCAACTGCGGCGCGACGTTCCAGTGCGGCAAGCTGATGGCGACGCGGCGGCGTTCGCGCAGTGAGGTCAGCGCGCGTTCGATTTCCGGGGTGCCGCTGCCGCGCATTTCCAGCAGAACGTGCGGGCGCGACAGGTAAGTCGGCAAGTCCAGAGTGCCGTCGGCTGGCAAGGTGCGGCGATCCAGCAGGCAGACGTAGCGCTCTTCAAACAGCACCGAACTGCGTAATTCGTGGGGCATCTCCGGGAACACCCCGGCGGCCACATCAATGTCACCGTTAAGCACCCCCTCGAGCATGCCTTCGCGGCTGGCGTGGCTGATTTGCAGGTCGATGCCCGGCGCTTCACGGCGCAGGGTGCGGATCAAACCGGGCAGGATGATGGCCGCGCCGTAGTCAGACATTGCCACACGAAAGCTCCGACGCGCACTGGCCGGATCGAAGGCATTCGGCGCCAACAGCGATTGCACCTGCGCCAGCGCTTCGGCCAGCGGCGCGACCAGTTCCAGCGCTCGCGCCGTGGGCACCAGGGTCGAGCCGGCGCGCACCAGCAGCGGATCGCCTAGCACGTCGCGCAATCGCGCCAGCGCATGGCTGACCGCCGGTTGGCTCAGGTGCAGTCGCTCGGCGGCACGGGTGACGTGTTGCTCGCTGAGCAAGGCGTCGAGAATCACCAACAGGTTCAGATCGATGCGGCGCAGATCATTCATCTTGTGCATGTTCTGGATGACAAAACGGAATTTAAATCTGCGCGACGAATACCTTAGAGTCCAGCAAAACCTGTTGGAGAGTGATCATGAGTACGTTGCAATGGACCGGTTTGTCGCTGCTGGCCGCGTTTGCCGGGGCGGTGGTGCCGTTTCAAAGTGCGATCAACAGCAATCTGGCGCGCGGGCTGGGGCATCCGTTGTGGGCGACACTGGCCTCGTTGGTGGTCAGCGTGCTGGTGCTGTTGCCGGTGATTCTGGCGTTGCGCCTGCCGCTGCCGTCGCTGGGGTTCATCAGCAAGGCGCCGTTGTGGATGTGGGCTGGAGGTGCGTTTGGCGTATGTTTTGTGGCGCTGGCGGTGATGTTGCTGCCCAAGCTTGGCGCGTCGGGGTTTGTTGCGTTGGCGTTGGCCGGGCAGGTGATTGCTTCGATGCTGCTCGATCACTTTGGGCTGTTTGGATTGGTGGAGAAACAGCTGACGGTGTCGCGGGTGTTGGGGGCGTTGTTGTTGATTGGCGGGGTGGTGTTGATTCAGTTTGGCGGGGTGTTTGAGAGGAATGGGGCAGCGGTTGGTTAATCCAGAGGATTATTCAATGTCTGGAAGTCGGCCATCGCGAGCAGGCTCACTCCTACAGTTGAAAATGCATTCCCCTGTAGGAGTGAGCCTGCTCGCGATGGCGTCAGAAGTGGCGCGGAAGACCTCGGAGCTTGTCGAGGCTGTACCCTGCTCAAAACGCGTTGCGGAAAATCTCCTCGATCTGCCGCTGATCCGCCGCCCGTGGATTGGTCAGGCCGCACGCATCTTTCAGCGCGTTGGTGGCAAGCACCGGGATGTCGCTGAGTTTGGCGCCGAGTTCGCGCAGGCCGCCCGGAATATCGACATCTTTAGCCAAACAACGAATCGCATTGATCGCCGCCTGAGCGCCCTCCTCCGGACTGAAACCGCGAATGTCCGCGCCCATCGCATGCGCCACGTCAGTCAGGCGTTCGGCGCAGATCAGCGCGTTGAAAGCCTGCACATGCGGCAGCAACACGGCGTTGCACACGCCATGGGGCAGATCGTAGAAACCGCCCAACTGGTGCGCCATCGCGTGCACGTAGCCAAGCGACGCATTGTTGAACGCCATGCCGGCGAGGAACTGCGCATACGCCATGTTCTCCCGCGCTGCGAGGTCGCTGCCGTCACGCACGGCGAGGCGCAGGTTGTTGCTGATCAGGGTCATGGCCTTCAGCGCGCAGGCGTCGGTGATCGGGTTGGCGGCGGTCGAAACGTAGGCCTCGATGGCGTGGGTCAGCGCGTCCATGCCGGTGGCGGCAGTCAGGCTTTTCGGCATGGCGACCATCAGTGCCGGGTCGTTGACCGACAACAGCGGCGTGACGTTGCGGTCGACGATGGCCATTTTCACGTGGCGCGATTCGTCGGTGATGATGCAGAACCGGGTCATCTCGCTGGCAGTGCCGGCGGTGGTGTTGATCGCGATCAGCGGCAGTTGCGGCTTGCTCGATTGATCGACGCCTTCGTAGTCGCGGATCTGCCCGCCGTTGGTCGCACACAGGGCAATGCCTTTGGCGCAGTCATGGGGCGAACCGCCCCCCAGCGACACCACGAAATCGCATTGGCTCTCTTTCAAAAGGCCCAGCCCGGCCTCGACGTTGGCAATGCTCGGGTTCGGTTTGGCGCCATCGAAGATCACTGAATCGATGTCCTGCATCGCCAGTTTCTCGGCGAGCATGGTCGCTACGCCGGCCTTGGCCAGCCCCGCGTCGGTGACGATCAGCGCCTTGCGAAAACCGTAGTTGCGGATCGCAACCATGGCCTCGTCGAGGCATCCGTTGCCCATGATGTTTACGGCCGGAATGAAAAAGGTGCTGCTCATGCGCATCTCCTGACTGAGGCCGAATCGACTGCTCCGATACGGCGGATGAGCACAGGATCGACTGATCGGTCACGACCGATGTTGATCTGGCTCAATGCCCGCTCGTGATAAAGTCGCCGTCCATCCGCCCTTTGTTTTGAGACTGCCCCCGCAATGACCGATTTTCTGGATGTCGACGCCACCCTCGAAGACTGGAGCGCCCTGCGCGCCACCGCCGACTTCAACGGTCTGCTGGTGGGCAATGGCGCCAGCCGTGCGGTGTGGGACGACTTCGGCTACGACTCGCTGTTCGAAAACGCACGCACGGTGGAAGAGAAACCGCTGAGCCCGTCGGAGCTGAGCGTGTTCGACGCGATGCAGACGCGCAGCTTCGAGCAAGTGCTTGGCGCCCTGAAAACCACCAGCCGGGTCAACAAGGCACTGGCCGTCAGCTCGGCCGCACCGCGCAATCGCTACTACGCGATCAAGGAAGCGCTGATCAACACCGTGCACGCGGTGCACATCCCATGGCGACTGGTGCAAGCCACAACCCTGGCGACGCTCAACGAAGAACTGGCGCGCTATCGCACGGTGTTCACCACCAATTACGACCTGCTCAGTTACTGGGCGATCCAGCATCAGAGCGAGGCCATCGATGACCTGTTCAACGGCCCCGATGCCAGTTTTGATCTGAGCGAAAGCACCAGCGCCAAACCACGCCTGCTGTACCTGCACGGTGGCCTGCACCTGGTGCGTAATCAGGACGGCACCGCACGCAAACTGACTTCGACCGAAGGCACCCTGCTCGGCAGTTTCGCGATCAACAACACGATCAAGACGCTGGACGACGTGCCGCTGTTCGTCAACGAAGGGCCAAGCGCGGACAAGCTCAAAACCATCCGCAGCTCGGATTATCTGTCGTTCTGTTATGAGCAGTTATTGGGGCATGCGGAGAATCTGTGCATCTTTGGTCATGCCCTGGGTGAGCAAGACGCTCATATCGTGCGCGCCTTGCGGTTGGCGAAACCGCAGACCGTGGCGATCTCGATTTATCCGCGCAGTGCGGCGTTCATCCAGCATCAGAAACGCCATTACGCGCAGGTGTTCGAGGGCACGGGCGTTGAGTTGCGGTTTTTTGATGCGAAGAGCCATGCGTTGGGCAATCCGAAGCTTTCGGTTCCCGTCGAAGTCTGAAGCTAATACATCACCTGTGGCGAGGGAGCTTGCTCCCGCTGGGCAGCGAAGCGGCCCCAAAATATCAAGCTGCAAAGCGATGACTGCTGCGCAGCCAAGCGGGAGCAAGCTCCCTCGCCACAACAGCAGAATCGGTTCATTCCTCGGTGCTGTGCACCACCACCAACAACTGCGCCTGCACCTCGCCCACCGACCTGATCCGGTGCGGCTTCTGCGCATTGAAGTGCAGCGCATCGCCGCGCTCCAGCAGCACCCGCTCGTTCATGAAATCCACTTCCACCTGCCCTTCGTGGACGAACAGAAACTCTTCGCCCAAATGCTCTTTGAAGGTCTTGTCGGTGAATTCACTCGGCGGGTAGATGATGAACGGCAGCAGGCTGCGTTCGCTGACCTGATGCGCCAGCACCGCATACCCGGGGCTCTGATCGTTGGCCGCCAGCGACTGGCGCTCATGGCTGCGCACAAGGCTGTAGCTGTCGAGGCTGACGTTGTCCTCGGAGAACAATTCCTCGACCTTCACATTCAACGCTTTCGCCAGTTTCAGCGCGGCTGCGATCGACGGGGTATTCAAACCGCGCTCGACTTTCGACAGGTAGCTCTTGGTCATGCCGGACTTTTCGGCAAGTGCTTCAAGCGTGACCCCAAGTTTTTTTCTCAATAATTTCAAACGGATAGACATGCGCAGCAGTTATTCCATCAAGGAAACGACAATTCATGCTTGCTTATGACACTTTGTGTCATATAGGCTTTTTCGTGTCATTTGCACTCACCCAAAGGACACAGACATGGCCAAGACATTAGCACTACCTAAAGAACAACTGGTCAAGCAAGCGCTGACCCAGATGCAAAAAAGCCTGGCGGATAATACGTGGACTGACCGGCAAAAGCTGGCGCTGACCTGCCGCATCCTGTTTGAAAGCGGACATGACTCCGGTCTGGCCGGGCAGATCACGGCGCGCGGCCCACAACCCGGCACCTATTACACGCAGCAACTGGGCCTGGGCTTCGATGAAATCACCGCGAGCAATCTGCTGCTGGTCAACGAAGACCTGGAAGTGCTCGAAGGTCACGGCATGGCCAACCCGGCCAACCGTTTCCACAGCTGGGTCTACCGCGCCCGGCCGGACGTGAACTGCATCATCCACACCCACCCGACGCACATCGCCGCGCTGTCGATGCTCGAAGTGCCGCTGCAGATTTCCCACATGGACCTGTGCCCGCTGTACGACGACTGCGCATTTCTCGAAGGCTGGCCGGGCGTGCCGGTGGGCAACGAAGAAGGCGAACTGATTGCCGGAGCTCTGGGCGACAAACGCGCAATTGTGCTTTCACACCACGGTCAGTTGTCGACCGGCGGCACGATCGAAGAAGCCTGTGTCATCGCCCAACTGATCGAGCGCGCGGCCAAGCTGCAACTGCTGGCGATGGCGGCCGGCACGATCAAGCCGATCATCCCGGCGCTGGGGCGCGAGGCCCATGACTGGGTGTCGAAACCCAAGCGTCACGCTGCCGCCTTCAACTACTACGCCCGACAGAATCTGCGCCAACACGCCGATTGCCTGAACTGATTTGAGTTTTTCAAGGAGACACCGCATGTCCAACATTCACGGCATCATCGGCTACACTATTACCCCGTTCGGCACCCACGGCGAAGGGCTGGATCTGCCGGCACTCGGCCAATCGATCGATCGCCTGATCGACAGCGGCGTCCACGCCATCGCCCCGCTGGGCAGCACCGGCGAAGGCGCTTACCTGAGCGACGCCGAGTGGGATCAAGTGGCTGAGTTCAGCATCAAACACGTGGCCAAACGGGTGCCGACCATCGTCAGCGTGTCCGACCTGACCACCGCCAAAGCAGTGCGCCGCGCACGTTTCGCCGAAGCTCATGGCGCCGATGTGGTGATGGTGTTGCCGGCCTCGTACTGGAAGCTCAGCGAAGCGGAAATCCTTGCTCACTACCGCGCCATCGGCGACAGCATCGGCGTGCCGATCATGCTCTACAACAACCCGGCCACCAGCGGCACCGACATGTCGGTGGAGCTGATTCTGCGCATCGTCAACGGCGTGGAAAACGTAACCATGGTCAAGGAGAGCACCGGCGATATTCAACGCATGCACAAGCTGCAATTGCTCGGTGAAGGCCAGGTGCCGTTCTACAACGGCTGCAATCCGCTGGCACTGGAGGCGTTTGCCGCTGGGGCCAAGGGTTGGTGCACGGCGGCACCGAACCTGATTGCGCAACTGAACCTGGACCTGTACGCCGCCGCGCTGGCCGGTGACCTGGACCGGGCACGCGAACTGTTCTACCGCCAGTTGCCGTTGCTGGACTTCATCCTCAAGGGCGGCTTGCCGGCGACGATCAAGGCTGGGTTGCGCGAAACGGGGCTGGAGGTCGGGGATCCACGGTTGCCGGTGTTCCCGTTGAGTGAGGTTGGGCAAGGTCAGTTGCAAGCGATCCTCAAGACCCTGCGCTGATCTCAGGCAAAACAAAAACCTGTAGGAGCTGTCGAGTGAAACGAGGCTGCGATCTTTTGATCCTGATCTTTACAATCAAGGATCAAAAGATCGCAGCGTGCCGCAGCGCCTACAGAGCGATGAGCTGGACTCAGAGTACCGGCAACGTCTTGTCCTTGATCACCTTGCTCGGCCCGTTGGCCTTGACGCTGGCGATGCCTTTGGCGCACGCGGCGTCGTTGGAGTACGACTCGCTGCTGCCGATGATCTGGTGGTTGGCAGCCTTGAGGTTGAAGTAAGGATGGCCATCCTTTGTGGTTTTCTTCTCGTAGCGTTCATCCAGCGGGCTGTTGGTCTGCACCGAAGCAATGCCGTTGTCGACTGCCGCGCGGGTGGTGTAGAGCTCGCTGGTGAGAATGGTTTCGGCGTTGGCGGCCTTGAGCACAAACCTGAACTGGCCGTTGCTGCTTTTGCTCACTTCGTACCATCCGGACATGCTCGATTCTCCTTGGCGGTTGAGAGGTTTCGCGCTTCAGAGTAAAGACCAGCTCCAGAACTCTGTCGCCTGTACCGGCCTCTTCGCGAGCAAGCCCGCTCCCATATGAGTGTTCACACGTTTTGTGTTCACTGGAGATCTACTGTGGGAGCGAGCCTGTTCGCGAAGGCGTCACCCCGGTGTTGGCTATCTCACCCCCGCCCGCACCACCGACAATTCAGGCACACTCACCCGCCGCTGACTCAGATACCGCGTGCAGCTCACCCGCAAAAACGACGCAAAATTCACCACCTCCCCGCGATAGTCCATCACCTCTTCATACAGCTTGGCGATCAGTTGATTGGTGGTCATGCCATCGACTTCGGCGATTTCACTGAGGATGTCCCAGAACTGGTTTTCCAGGCGCAGGGTCGTCACCACCCCGCAGATGCGCAACGAGCGCGAGCGGGATTCGTAGAGAATCGGGTCGGCCTTGACGTAGAGCTCGCACATGGGCGAATCCTCGTTACAGAGTGATTTTAGTGCCGAGCAAGCCGAGGAAACCGGCCAGCCAGTTGGGGTGCGCCGGCCATGCCGGAGCAGTCGCCAGATTGCCTTGAACGTGGCCGTCGGTCACCGGGATATCGATGAACGTGCCACCGGCCAGTCGCACTTCCGGCGCACAGGCCGGATAGGCGCTGCACTCGCGACCTTCCAGAACACCGGCCGCTGCCAGCAATTGCGCGCCGTGGCAGACCGCCGCAATCGGCTTGCCGGCCTTGTCGAACGCGCGCACCAGTTCGAGGACTTTTTCGTTCAGGCGCAGGTATTCCGGCGCACGACCGCCGGGGATCAGCAGCGCGTCGTAGTCCGCTTCGGCAACCTTGGCAAAATCGAAGTTGAGGGCGAACAGATGCCCCGGTTTCTCGCTGTAGGTCTGGTCGCCTTCGAAGTCATGAATGGCGGTGCGCACGGTCTTGCCGGCGGCCTTGTCCGGGCACACGGCGTGCACGGTGTGACCGACCATTTGCAGGGCCTGGAACGGCACCATCACTTCGTAGTCTTCGACGTAGTCGCCGACCAGCATCAGGATTTTTTTCGCGGCCATGGGGCGGTCTCCTCTGGGAAAGGGCTTGCAGGAGTACTCAAGGTAGACCCATTCAGAGCCGGCAGGTAATAACCGACTACTACGTACACCAAACCTCTGTGGCGAGGGCGCTTGCTCCCGCTCGACTGCGCAGCAGGCGCAAAACCTGTTTGCACAGTTTTCCTGAAAAAAGCGGGGGCTGCTTCGCAGCCCAGCGGGAGCAAGCTCCCTCGCCACAGAGGATCCAACTGTATGGATAACTCTGTGCCTGGCTGTACCAGCCCGAGCGCCGCGGTTTATGGCTTGATGAAGGCAATCCCCTGCCACCTTCTATTCTGGTTCTCATCATGTCTTCGCGCGAAAACACCGGCATGGCCCTCGGCCTGCTCGGGGTTGTGATTTTCAGCCTGACCCTGCCCTTCACCCGCATCGTCGTGCAGGAACTGCATCCGCTGCTCAACGGCCTGGGCCGCGCGTTGTTCGCGGCGATTCCGGCGGCGCTGCTGCTGTTATGGCGCCGGGAAAAGTGGCCGACCTGGCAGCAGATCAAAGGCCTGAGCCTGGTGATCGCCGGGGTGATTCTCGGGTTTCCGGTGCTGTCAGCATGGGCCATGCAGACCTTGCCGGCGTCCCACGGTGCGCTGGTCAATGGTTTGCAGCCGCTGTGCGTGGCGCTGTATGCCGCATGGTTATCCCACGAGCGTCCGTCGAAAGCCTTCTGGGCCTGCGCCGCGCTGGGCAGTGCGCTGGTGCTCGGTTATGCGTTGTACACCGGTGCCGGCAGCATTCAGGCCGGGGACTTGTTGATGCTTGGGGCGATTGCCGTGGGCGGCCTCGGGTATGCCGAGGGTGGCCGGCTGGCGAAAGAGATGGGCGGCTGGCAGGTGATCTGCTGGGCGCTGGTGCTGTCGACGCCGCTGCTGATCGGGCCGGTGCTGTACCTGGCGCTGCAGCATCAGGGCGCGGTGTCGGCCAAGACCTGGTGGGCCTTCGGCTACGTGGCACTGTTCTCGCAGTTTCTCGGCTTCTTCGCCTGGTACGCCGGGCTGGCGATGGGCGGGATTGCGCGGGTCAGTCAGATCCAGTTGCTGCAGATCTTCTTCACCATCGCCTTTTCGGCGTTGTTCTTTGGCGAACATGTCG
Source organism: Pseudomonas sp. 86_A (assembly GCF_017491705.1). Lineage (NCBI taxonomy): Bacteria > Pseudomonadati > Pseudomonadota > Gammaproteobacteria > Pseudomonadales > Pseudomonadaceae > Pseudomonas > Pseudomonas sp. 86_A. Next base: position 367,469 of record NZ_JAFGYS010000003.1, read on the forward strand.
AGCCGATCACCTGGGTGTTTGCCTGCGGGGTCATCGCGACAGTGATGCTCGGGCGCAAGACCGCCGTGCGCCCCGCTCAACCGGCCACTGCATGACCACCGCCCCTCGAATGGCGAGCGCATAACCCTGTAGGAGCTGCGATCTTTTGATGTTGCCTTTAAAGATCAAAAGATCGCAGCGTGCCGCAGCTCCTACAGGGTTTCGTGTCGGATCAGTATCAGGGTGTCAGGCGAGAAAGCCGTCAGCGCGCAACAGGGTTTCGAGGCAGTGCTCGCTGATGTTGTAGAACGCCTTCAACTCCGCAATCTTCACCAGCAGCTGAGCCGGGTCCACCGGCTCGGCGCGCTTCACCGCCAGAATCATTTTGTTCTTGTTGGTGTGTTCCAGCGAGATGAACTCGAACACCTTAGTCTCGTAACCACACGCCTCAAGGAACAGCGCCCGCAGGCTGTCGGTGACCATCTCGGCCTGTTGGCCCAGGTGCAGACCGTATTGCAGCATCGGCTTGAGCAGCGCCGGGCTCTGGATCTGCAGGCGGATCTGCTTGTGGCAGCACGGCGAGCACATGATGATCGACGCGCCCGAGCGGATGCCGGTGTGGATCGCGTAGTCAGTGGCAATGTCGCACGCGTGCAGGGCGATCATCACGTCCAGTTCGCTCGGCGCCACACTGCGCACGTCACCGCACTTGAACACCAGCCCCGGGTGCTCCAGTTTCGCGGCGGCGGCGTTGCACAGGTTGACCATGTCTTCGCGCAGCTCGACGCCAGTGACTTCGCCTTCGGCCTTGAGCGTATTGCGCAGGTAATCGTGGATGGCAAACGTCAGGTAACCCTTGCCCGAACCGAAATCCGCTACGCGCACCGGTTTGTCCAGCGCCAGCGGTGATGAGGTCAGCGCATGGCTGAAGACTTCGATGAACTTGTTGATCTGCTTCCACTTGCGCGACATCGCCGGAATCAGCTCGTGCTGAGCATTGGTCACGCCCAGGTCCTTGAGGAACGGTCGGCTCAATTCCAGAAAACGGTTTTTCTCGCGGTTGTGCTCGGCGGACGGCGCTTCACGCAATTGCTGAGGTTTGCTCTTGAACAGCGAGCTTTTGCCCTTTTTGCTGTATTCGAGCTGGGCTTCGTCGGTCACGGTCAGCAAATGCGCATTTTTGAACGCCGCCGGCAACAGCTCGGCAATCACCGCCACGCCTTCGCTCAGCGGCAGGTTCTTGGTGATGTCGCGGGTCTTGTAGCGATAGACGAAGGACAGGTTGGGCTGGGCCTTGACCGTCACTGCTTTGATGATGATCCGCTGCAGATCCGCCTCTTCGCCCACGTACTTGGCCAGCACCAGTTTGATGAAGCCATTCTGGTCGAGACTGGTTTGCAGCAGCTCGATGAACTGGGCGTGGTGGTCTGGCGTGGGTTTGGTGGAAGGGGCGGTAACGGACATGGACAAGCGGCCTCGGGCAGGCGAAATCGGGAATGGCCGGTATTTTAGGGGGGATGGGGGTTGGGGACACGCTCTTATTTACCCAACGGCACAAGAACCCGATGCACCGGGTGTTCTGTGGCGAGGGAGCTTGCTCCCGCTCGGCTGCGCAACAGTCGTTAAAACAGGCGATTACTTGATCCAGGCCGACCGCGTTTACCGGTTTCAGTGCCGCTTCGCGCCCCAGCGGGAGCAAGCTCCCTCGCCACGGGGGATGACTGCGACCGGAGGATCAACCCAACACAATCAACCGATTGGGCAATTCATTGCGCACCTGCGTCACCGGCACATGCACTTTGAGCAACTCTCCGCAGGCCTCGATGCAGGTCACGAACCCGTCCAGCGTGCGCCCCTGCCGCACCTGCTCGGTAAACGCCGCGACAATCGAATCCCAGCTCTTGTTGTCCAGCCGTCGGGAAATCCCCTCGTCCACCAGAATCTCCACGTAGCGCTCGGCCTCGCAGACAAAGATCAGCATTCCGGTGCCACCGACGGTGTGGTGCAGGTTCTGTTCGAGAAACTGCCGCCGTGCCAGGTTCGAGGCGCGCCAGTGGCGCACGCGGCGCGGGATCAGGTGGGTGGTGATTTTTGGCAGGCGAAACAGCAGGCACAGGACGATAAACAGCCCCCATTGCACCAGCAACAGACTGCGCATGGTCAACCAGCCGGTCAGGTAGTGGACGATGCCGGGCACCAGCAGCGCCAGCAGGCTGGCCCACAATAACGGGATGTACGCGTAGTCATCGGCGCGGGCCGCCAGTACGGTCACCAGTTCGGCGTCGGTGTCGCGCTCGACCCGGGCGATCGCCTCGGCGACTTTGCGTTGTTCGTGTTCGGTCAGTAATGC